>CAJJMX010000492.1 GCA_905192935.1 uncultured Mailhella sp. | reverse complement strand
TCCGTATGCCGTTTTCCGGGCCCGGATACGGAAAAAGGCGGCGCTTCCCGGAAGGAAGGGCCGCCATTCCCGGTCGACGGGTCATTCTCAGGCGTCGCGACCCCAGGCTTCTATGCCGCGCCGGTCGACGAGCTTTTCGGGATGGAACACGGGGTCGGCCACACCGGCCTTCTTCTGATCCTGATAGTCCTTGAGGGCCAGGAAGGCGTTGCGGCCGAGCAGGGCGATGGCCACAAGGTTGACGATGGCCATGAGCGCCATGAACAGGTCGGCGAGGTTCCAGACGAAGGGCAGTTCGGCCACGGAGCCGAAGGCCACCATGGCCACCACGAGGATGCGGAAGATGAGCAGATACACGGACTTCGTGCTGAAGAACTGGATGTTGCTCTCACCGTAGTAGTAGTTGCCCGCGATGGAGCTGAAGGCGAACATGAACACCATGAGGGAGAGAAGAACGCCGGCAAAGCTTCCGAGCTGACTTGTGAGGGCGAGCTGCACAAGTTCGATGCCGGTCTTGCCGGAATCGGCGTAGCCGTCGAAGAGCAGCACTATGCAGGCGGAGGCGGTGCAGACGAGAAGCGTGTCCACGAACACGCCGAGGGCCTGGACGAGTCCCTGCTTCACGGGATGGGAGACGAAGGCCGTGGCCGCGGCGTTGGGCACGGAGCCCATGCCGGCCTCGTTGGAGAAGAGTCCGCGCTTGGCGCCGGTGAGTATGGCCGCGCCGATGCCGCCCACGGCCGCGTCGGGCGAGAAGGCCTGGGAAACGATGGTGATCAGCATGGCGGGCAGGTGCGTGATGTTCATGATTACGATGACGAGGGCAAGCAGCAGGTAGAGCGAGGCCATGACGGGCACGAGCCAGCTGCTGAGACCGGCTATGCGCTTGAGTCCGCCGAAGATGACCACGGCCGAAAGCACGGTGAGGAAGGCTCCGGCCACGGCGCGGTCGAGGCCGAAGGTGGCGTTCAGGGAGATGGCGATGGTGTTGGACTGCACGGAATTGAAGC
>CAJJMX010000491.1 GCA_905192935.1 uncultured Mailhella sp. | reverse complement strand
GTGCCTTTCGGGCACGCCCATCGAAAACAACCTCTTCGAGCTGTGGAGCCTGTTCGAGTTCCTCATGCCGGGATTCCTCGGCAGCCAGCACGCCTTCCAGCGCGGGGTCATCAAGCCCATCAAGGAAGGCGACGCGGAAACGCTCGAATACCTGCGCTCGAGGGTCAAGCCCTTCATCCTGCGGCGTACCAAGGCCAAGGTGGAAAACGTCATGTACTGCGCCCTCGAGGAGGAACAGGCGGAACTGTACGCCTCCCTTGCCCGCAAGCTGCGTGAGCAGGTCCTTGCCGACGTGGACAAGAAGGGCATGGCCAAGAGCCAGATGTCCATTCTGGACGCCCTGCTCAAACTGCGTCAGATCTGCTGCCATCCCAAGCTGCTCAAGCTGGACATGCCGGGCTTCAACGCCAACATGCCTTCGGGCAAGTTCGAGGCCTTCAAGGACATGATCCTCGACATCGTGGAAGAAGGTCACAAGGTGCTCGTGTTCTCGCAGTTCGTGCAGATGCTCCAGCAGATACGCGCCTGGCTGCAGATGACGGACATCCCCTTCTGCTACCTCGACGGCTCGAGCAAGGACCGTCTGGAACAGGTGGACCGCTTCAACAATACCCCGTCCATCAGGATCTTCCTCATTTCCCTGAAGGCCGGCGGCACGGGCCTCAACCTGACGAGCGCGGACTACGTCATCCACTACGACCCGTGGTGGAACCCGGCCGTGGAAAGCCAGGCCACCGACCGCGCCCACAGAATAGGCCAGTCGCGTCAGGTGTTCTCCTACAAGCTCATCTGCCAGAACACCGTGGAAGAAAAGATCCTGAAGCTCCAGGAAATGAAGCGCGGCGTGGCCGAAGCCGTCATTCCCGGACAGGAATCCTGGAAGTCCCTCACCCGAGAGGACCTCGAAATGCTCTTCGAGGTCTAGCAATACTGCCGCAACGGACGGCGGCCCGGCGCATCGGCGCCGGGCCGCCTTTTTCTTTCCATTTTCCGCAGGCCGCCCCTCCGGAGGACGAGCCGCGCA
>CAJJMX010000490.1 GCA_905192935.1 uncultured Mailhella sp. | reverse complement strand
GAGCGCGGGCTCAAGGCTCTGGAAAGCCGTCGTTGGGCAAGAACAGCCGTTTCTCGAAGCTCCGGGCGGGCCTTCGTTTGCAGAGAACAGTCGGCTTTCAGCTCTCGGGAAAACCGTACTCGAAAACAACACACAACAAAGGCAGGGAATATGTTCGAAGGTTTTGTTTCTCCCTTTGCGGAAACGGAAAGGCGGACGCAGTACACGAATCAGGCCTGGGACGCGGTGAGGAGCGATCCGGCGTCCGCAGCGCTCATTGCCGGGCTTTCCATGCTTTCCGGCAACAACGGGGAAAAGTCTCTGGGGCAGCTCGTGGGACGCGCCGGTCTCGACACGCTGGCGGGCATGCAGCGTCTCGACGCGCAGAAGAGAGCGCAGACGCGCTTTGCCGAGCGTCGGACCGGCAACGGCGGAACTCCGCAGAATGAGTGGTTCGGCCCGTCCGTGCCCTCGGCGGCAGAGGTGTCCGGAACGCTCGTCGCGGTGCAGGAAGAGCCGGACACGTCCCTGCCGCAGCAGGGCGCCGCGTCCGCCCGCAGACGCAGACTTGTGCGTCCCCGCATGAGCGGCAGACGAAGCTGAACGCCGGGGCAGGACGCGTCCGGCCGGGGAAGGCGGGCGCAATCCGGAAAGCGGCTCGGAGAGGATCCGGGCCGTTTTCTTTTGAGGAGGTGTCGGGAGGGGACGGCGATAAAAGGAAGCGGGCCGTCATGCAGGGGCCTGCTGTGCCGCGTTCTCTGGCCGTGCCATGCTGGGATAAAAAGGAGGGCTCATGGCCGTCAGCAGCTACAACACGGACCCGAGCAAAAATACCACGATTTCGGGCATCAACATAGCCGAGGGCTGTCCGCCTTCGGGCATCAACAACGCCATACGCCAGCTCATGGCCGACGTGAAGACCGAAAGCAATACGCAGACATCGAAGGTCAATGCGGTGGCTTCGGATCTCGAAACGCAGACGTCGGACCTGTCCGAGAAGCTTGCGCAGGTGGAACAGAATCTTGAGGACCCGTCGACCACGCTTTCCCTCACCATGACCGGCGC
>CAJJMX010000489.1 GCA_905192935.1 uncultured Mailhella sp. | reverse complement strand
CCGCAAGCAGGCGGGATTCACTCCCGCCGTTAAGCGCAGCGGGCGTCGTGCAAGCCGAGGGCCCGTACAGCGTGTCTGGAGCAGACGGGAGAGTGGGGCACTCGGGCGTCGGAACATGACGGACTTTTGCGTCACTCGGGCGTCATGCTATTCGGAAACCGTTTCCTTGGGCGCACAGAGAGCCGCTTCGGAGAGCTGCTGGACGCGTTTGGCCAGGGCTCTTCCCCACGGGCGGGAAATGCAGTGATTGCAGAACTTGAGACAGAGTCCGTTCCAGGCCTTTTCCGCTTCTTCCACCGAAGCGCCCTGCGGGCCGCTCATGCCGCAGGCGCGGCAGCCCACGGAATAGAATTTCCCCAGAACGTCGATGATGCCGAGATCTTCTGAGGAGCAGTAAGGGCAGGCGTGTCTTGTCATGGCTTCTCCCTGAAGTTTTGGTATCCTCTGAGAATATCAGGAATACGCCGGTTTGGCGAGTGTAAAAAAAATCACGAAGCGTGTCGTTTCCGCGGGGAATTTCTTCCCGGCAGGGGCGTTTTTCCGCGCGTCTGCCGGGGCGGGCATGGCTGAGGCGACCGTGCATCTGTCTGGCGTTTTCGTTCCGCGTTTCTTTTTTCGCCTGTTCTCGGGCGGTCGGCTTTCCTTGTGCCGCTTTGGACATTGCCAAAGCTTGAGAACTCTGCCAGAATGCTCCCTCCTTTGCGGCAAAGCATGCCGGAGGGGAGGAGCGAGGTCTTTTTGCCGTCAAAGCGCGGGGAGCGCCCGGGGCGTGTGAAGACTGCGGTCCTGCTTTCGTGCTTTTCTGCCGCGCTTTCGGCCGCACCTCAACGACCCGACGGGGGACTTATGGCGGACAGAACCTTTGCTGCCACGCTCGACGCCGTAGCCGACGCCATGCGTGCCAAGGCGGAACTGCCCTTTGACCGGGCCTTTCTTCTGGCGCTTCTCGGCGGCGCCTACATAGCGCTTGCCGCCTTCGGTTCCACCGTGGCCGGCTGCGATCTCACGGCCTCAGGCGCAAGCTACGGTCTCGGCCGCTGGCGC
>CAJJMX010000488.1 GCA_905192935.1 uncultured Mailhella sp. | reverse complement strand
GGCCCGGGCCCTCGGCATCATCAGGGAAATTCTGGAGACCTGAGTATCTCTCCCGTTTTTTTTGCTCGTCACGACCGTCACATGAGTGATGCGTCAACATTGACGCCGACTCGTCAGCCGTTATGATGACACGTCAACGTCCCAAGGAGAGAGTGGATATGATAACCGCAATACTTCTTTACTGCGTTCTCGGCGCGGTAGCCGGCCTTCTTGCCGGTCTTCTCGGCATAGGCGGCGGAGCCGTGGTCGTGCCCATGCTCGTCTTTTCCTTCCAGTGGCTGAACATCTCGCCGGAAGTGGCCATGCACATGGCCATCGGCACGTCCTTCGGCAGCATCATGTTCACGTCCATTTCCAGCGCCATGGCTCATCATCGGCACGGCGGCGTGGACTGGCACGTCTTCCGCTGCATAGCGATCGGCATTCTGGTGGGCACCTACGGCGGTTCCTTCATCGCCGCCCGCATTCCCGCCCGCTATCTTCAGATGTTCTTCGTGGTGTTCCTTTATTATGTGGCCACCAACATGCTTCTGAATAAGAAGCCCAGCGCAAGCCGCACCCTGCCCGGCTTTGCAGGCATGACGGGGGCAGGCGTGGTCATCGGCGCCGTGTCCAGCCTCGTGGGCATCGGCGGCGGCACGCTCTCCGTTCCCTTCCTCGTCTGGCACAACATGGACATGCGCCGCGCCGTGGGCACTTCCGCAGCCATGGGCTTTCCCATCGCCTTTGCCGGCTGTCTCGGATTTGTGACCAACGGCTGGAACAACCCTGAACTGCCCGCCTACGCCTTCGGTTATCTCTATCTTCCCGCCCTTGTGGGCATCGTGGCCGTCAGCATGCTCACGGCCCCCATAGGCGCAGGCATCGCCCACAAGCTCCCCGTGCCGAAGCTCAAAAAATTCTTCGCCTTCTTCCTCTACATCATCGCCACAAAGATGCTGATCGACGTGCTGTAGAAGACAGAACATACGCAGACAAAAAGACGGAGCGCCATGCTCCGTCTTTTTTTTATCCCTTACTCCTGCCCGCCTCCTGCACGGACGCCCT
>CAJJMX010000487.1 GCA_905192935.1 uncultured Mailhella sp. | reverse complement strand
CCATGTCGGCGTCTCCGCGGGCGATGATGTCGCAGGCGCAGTTCTCATCGAGCACCCGGCCCGCCACGATGACCGGGACCTTCGAGTCCACGGCACTTTTCACGGCCCGGGCCAGAGAGGCGTTCCAGCCGCAGGGCACGCAGGAGGACGGCGCCACGATGTGCCTGGTCTCGCGGGTGCCCACGGACACATGCAGCGCGTCCGCGCCGCCCTCCACGAGCCTGACCGCAAGTTGCAGCGAATCCTCGGCCTGAATGCCGTCCGCAAGGCCGTCCAGCACGCTCATGCGCCAGATCACGGGAAAATCCCTGCCCACGACGGAACGAACGGCCCGCAGCACTTCCAGAGGAAAGCGCATCCTGTTTTCCAGCGTGCCGCCGTACTCGTCCGTGCGCCTGTTCATGCGCGGCGAAAAGAACTGGGAGAGAAGATAGCCGTGCGCGCCGTGCAGCTCCACGGCGTCGAATCCTGCGGCCCGGGCGCGCAGCGCGGCGTCGGCAAAATCCTGCACGAGGCGCGCCATGTCCTCAGCCGTCAGCACCGTGCCGTCGGCATAGGGCGTGCATCCCGGAATCTGAGACACGAGGGGAACATGACCGGAGACTTCGGCAAGCGACAGACAGCCGCCGTGCATCAGCTGGATGGAGGCCGCCGCCCCGCCGTCATGGATCCTGTCGACAAGCCTCTTCAGCCCGGGCACGTCCTCGTCGCGGTACAGGGAAAGGCCGCGGATGAACGGTCTGCCGTCGGCGCTCACGGCCGAGGCCTCCACAGTGACGAGACCGGCTCCCCCGGCGGCCCGCTCGCCGTAATAACGCATCATGCGCTCGGTGACGCAGCCGTCCAAGGAAGCATGCTTAGTGGACATGCCGGGGAAAAGAATTCTGTTTCGCAGAGAGATTCCATTTATTCTGATGGGAGAAAAAAGAGAGGTATACATACGAAAGGTCTCCTCGAAATATCTTCAGGACACCCCTCTTTGCTGCAAAAAATGTGCCATAGCACATGTATGTATGATAACTTATTATATTCATTACCATCACAAAAGAAGAATCCCGGAATTTT
>CAJJMX010000486.1 GCA_905192935.1 uncultured Mailhella sp. | reverse complement strand
CCGGTGTCCCCGCCTTCGCGGGCACATCGGTGTTGTTGGAAGGGATTTCCAAATTTTTAAGGGGGAGTTTGGTTCAACGCTCTGGGAAGCCGTCGTTGAGCAACGGCCGACCCGTTCAAAAAAGGCTCTTCCCGGAGAAGCGTTACCATTCGGCGCCGGAGTTGAGCAGGGAGATCATGGCCTCTTCGTTCTTTTTCTTTTCTTCGGGAGAAATCTTCACGAGCGCAAGGGCGCGTGTAGGACAGGTAGCCACGCAGGGAGGCTGCGCGGTCTCCATGTCGTAGCGGCCGAAGCACAGATCGCATTTGACCATGGGGCTGCGGCCCTGTTCGGGAAACTGCGGCACGTCGAAAGGGCAGGCCGTTTTGCAGGCGCGGCAGCCGATGCAGGTCTTTTCATCCACGAGCACGATGCCGTCGGCATTCTTGCTTATGGCGTGCACGGGACAGACCTTGAGACAGGCCGGATCGGCACAGTGAAGGCAGGCTACGGAGGCATGACGCAGACGGGGCATGGCTTCCCCTCTCTGCCAGATCTTCACGATGCGGCGGCAGGAAATGCCCAGCGGACGCTCCCGCCAGGTTTTGCAGGCAACGGCGCAGCCGTGACAGGCGACGCAGCGGTCGGGATCAAAGGTAACGGTATATTCTAGATTCATTTTGCTGTCCTGTAAGGCTGATAGTCAGATGTAAAGGATACTGCCGTGCATGGGGTCCCCATGGAATGATATCCCGTGCAGAAGCGGCAGGAAAAGTGTTCTTTCTCCGAAGAAATGTCCGTCCGGATGCGCGAACACATATTGGGTACACTTTATCCCTATAATACTCCATGATTATGGAAAGGTCCAGAGTCAATGCATATAACCTGCTCCTTTTCCCGGGAATATGCGTTGGCAGACGGCATTTTTCTTCCGCCGCCCGAGTGACGGCGCTTCCCGTCTGCTCCGGACACGCTGTCCTGTCCCATGACTTGCACGATGCCCGAGCTTCAAGAAACGGCTGTCTGTGCTCAACGAAGGTTTTCCAGAGCGTTGGCCCCCTGCTCTCCCCTAAAAATCTGGAAATC
>CAJJMX010000485.1 GCA_905192935.1 uncultured Mailhella sp. | reverse complement strand
CTTGAGAGAAGACGTCTGCCTCATCTCGCTGCGGCCTCCTCCCGGAGCTTGCGGCTCCTGTCGATTTTCTTTCTCACGCCGGACCAGGTTTTCCCCGTGAGGAAGGAGCGGGGAAAGGCCTCCTGCATGGCTGAAAGAACGTCGGACGTGACCGTGAAGGACAGTTCGTCCACGCCCATGAAGGGGCGGCACGAGGGATCGGCTCCGCCGACGACGGCCTTTTTTTCTCCTCTGCGGCGGTAGGTGAGCGGCCAGGCGAAAATATTGGCGCAGCCCGAGCCGAAGGGCATGACCACGGCGTTGTGATCGTCCAGAGCGAAGCCTGCGAGCATGGCAAGACCGGTGAGCGTTTCGCCGCGGCAGTGGAAGGTCACGAGAAGCGGCTTATCTTCATCATTGAGCATGGAGAGCGGTCTTGCCGTGCAGAAGGGCGCCGGCGCGGGCTGGATGTCGATATCCTTGAAGAACCGGCGCATGGAATCGGGAGAGGGAAGATAGCGTTCTCCCTCGCCGTCTTCCCAGCCCGTGGTGACGAAGTGAACGATGCGCTCCGGCGCGGGAAGCCTGTAACCGAGGTAAACCCATCCGCCCATGCAGGTCATGACCTCGGAGGAAAAGTGAACGCAGATTTTTTTCGTGCGGGCCATGCGCAGATAGTTGATGATGCAGGCGTGTCCTGTTCCCGGCGAGGGCGTAAGAGACGCTTCCGGCGCGCGGTGTGCATAGCTTATGCCCAGCGGCTCGTCACAGCCGAGCAGGTCGAACATGTCCTGAAGGCGTTTGTGGTCAAGCATGTCGGCTCCCCTTTGACAAGGTACGCGGAATGATAAAGCGTACAGGAGAGACGAAAATGTGTCAACGCGGGATAAGGCCGTGCGGAAGCGGCAGGGCCGTCTCCATGCCCGCATTTTCGGAGTATGCCGCAGACCGCCGTTTCCCGTTAAAATACCGGAGCCGGAAGCCTGGAAACATTTGTCCCCAAGCTTTCGGCCCGCATGACCAATACAAAGTTTTGAAAGGATGGATGGGGGTGCGGGGGAAGGAAGGGAAAATTTTTCAAAATTTTCCCTT
>CAJJMX010000484.1 GCA_905192935.1 uncultured Mailhella sp. | reverse complement strand
GCCCCGTACCTACGGACATCTTCAACGTCGGCTGCGGCCATCCCATGCAGCTTATGGACTTCATCCATATTCTGGAAGACTCCCTCGGCAAAAAGGCCGAAATGCAGATGCTGCCCATGCAGAAGGGAGACGTGTATCAGACCTTCGCCGACACCACCAAGCTGCAGAACACGACGAATTTCCATCCCGCCACGCCGCTTGCCGAAGGCATACGGCGCTTTGCTTCATGGTATATGTCCGACGAAAATCCCATACGGGAGGACTGACGACGCACGTTCCCTCGTCCGGAAGCGCCCGCAGATGCCTCGCGCGTCCAGACGCAAAATACGCAAGCGCCCTTCCTGTCCGACCATGACCGGAAGACACAGGCCCGCAGCCCCCGCCTTCAGGCCTGAATCCATGCGCTTCCGCCCTCAAAACCATGCGGCGCACAAGCGCCCTGGAGAACAAGCATGACCAGCAACGAGACAGCCTCCTACGATCTGACCATACTCGTGCCCGTATACAACGAAGAAGACAACATGCCGGCACTTTCCTCGCGTCTTGCCGCCTATCTGCCCCGCGCGAAGATGTCTTCCTGCGTGCTTTTCATCAACGACGGTTCCGCCGACAAAAGCGGCGAACTCATCCGTGCCGCCTGTGCCGAGCACGAGCATTTCTTCTTCATCGAGCTTTCCTGCAACACCGGCCTCAGCAGCGCGCTCAAGGCGGGCATGGATCATGTGGACTCCCCGTATCTCGCCTACATCGACGCCGACCTTCAGACGGCTCCCGAAGAGCTCGACCTCTTGACGCCCTATCTCGGCGAGTATGAGCTCGTCACGGGCGTGCGCGCCAAGCGCAAGGACACGGGCTTCAAAAAGATTCAGTCCCGCATCGCCAACGGCTTCCGCCGCATGATGATAAAGGACGGCGCCCGCGATACCGGCTGTCCGCTCAAGGTCATGCGCACGGACATGGCCCGCGCCCTGCCCTTCTTCAAGGGCATGCACCGCTTCTTTCCCGCGCTCATCCAGCTTGAGGGCGGCAGGGTGAAGCAGGTCGACGTATCCCATTTTCCGCGCGTGGCGGG
>CAJJMX010000483.1 GCA_905192935.1 uncultured Mailhella sp. | reverse complement strand
GGGTGTTTCTCCACTTCACCACCAGCTTCTGCGGCACGGCCTGTCTTCCCCACGCACGTGGGGGTGTTTCCGTAGGCCTTGCCACCGCAGTTGTGAGCGGTCTGTCTTCCCCTCCCCGCGGGGGCGCTTAAACGCAGAAAGCCGGACAGTCTTGTCCGGCTTTCTGCGCGCAGGGGGCGCGCCGTTTCTGGGGTTCTGCTCTTTTTTTCGGGCATGCCCGGAAGAAGGCAGATCAGGCCTTCACCAGCATGACGTGGGGCGCGGCTCTGCGGCCTTCGGGAAGGGGCAGGGGTTCTTCTCCCCCGCTGCCGAAAATGCCGGACGGACGCAGGACAAGACGCCGCTGCATTTCCATGAGCACGGCGAATTCATAGGTATGAGCGGTCCTGGCGCTGCCGCCGTGCCCTTCGATGGCGGCCACGGCGAACTGCGTCTGCTCCCAGAGACTCATGAGTTCCTCATCGGGCAGGAGCTGAAGCTCGGCCAGAGCGGAAGCCTCGCCGAGTTCGGACGGCGTAACGGAAAGAACGGGAACCATAAAGCCTCCTTGAGGCGCACCGCATGAGCAACGGCGCATGATTTTGTGAACGCGCGACAGGCGCGAAACGGCAGGAACACGTCCCGGACGCGGCCCGGATCGAAGGTGGGGCAGCGTCATGATCCGGCACGTTCCCGGCGCACGGATCGGCGGACGGCGTGTTCTTTGTCGTTTTCGATAAGGAAGAAGCCCGGCGCTAGCTTCCGGGCTTCTTTTAGAAGAGGCAGCTCGACTGCCCTTTATCTAAACTCCCCTGTTAAGGAGAGATTTCCCACAGCGGGAATCCTCTGTTCGTCATGAAGATCGTGTCCGCGGGGTCTTGTCCCCGGCGACCGGAGGAAAGACGTTCTCCTGTGACGGTCTTGCGGGAACCGGCGGCACGCTGTCAGAGTTCTTCATCTGAATGGATTTCATAGCGCCTTTTTTTCTTCATGGCAAGAATTTTCTGTCTTCCGGAGAGCGCCGAAAAGTCGCGGATACCGGATGTTCCGCCGTCTTGGGGGAGTCGGCGACGGCCCCGACGGCATGCCGGGAGACGGAAACTTTC
>CAJJMX010000482.1 GCA_905192935.1 uncultured Mailhella sp. | reverse complement strand
CCCGTGCCGGACTTCTCCCGTGACGAATTTTCCTTTGCCTCCCTCGGCGCCGAAGCCGCGGCCGACGGCGCCATAACCTTTCAGGGGTCCCTTTCCGGCGCCTCGCAGAACATGGAATACATGGTGCTCGAGATGCAGGCCGTGGACGGCGAACTGTGCGAAGGCTGTCCCTTCCTCGCGCAGGATGTGCACCGCGTCGACGCCCGCGACGCCTGGGAGAGCGAAAGCGGTTCGTCCTTCAGCTTCGTCTACCGGCCCGTCTTCCCCGGCAGCGCCTACCGCTGGCGCCTGACGGGCTATAATCTTTATTCGGGACTCCCCCCCGTCGTGAGTCCCATGCAGACGGTCTTTATGCCCGGCTCCCCCTATGAAGCCGTTTCCATGCCCGAATCCGGAGAGTGACCATGGTTGTTCTTCAACGTGCGGCGCGCGCCCTTGCCGCCCTGTGTCTCGGTCTTGCCGTGTGCTTCATCGCTTCTTCCGCCCAGGCTGCCGCCTACGCGGACTTCCGCTCGGATATCCAGTACCGCATCAACGGAAAAACCGTGAAGACCTGCGGTACCGCCATCTCCTCCGGCCCCTGCGCCCGCATGGACCTCGACCTCGGCAGCGCCGGTGTCTTCACCGTGCTCGTCGACTCCAGAGAACAGATGCTCCGCGTCCTCTCCCAGCGCCTCAAGGCCTACGTCGAGATCCCCGTCGCCGGTAATCCCAGAGACTGGCGCAGCCTCGTCAAAAGCGCTGCCGCCGCCGTCATGCCCCAGAGCATGGGCATGATAAGCCTCCAGGAAAAGGAATGCACCACACTGGGCAAGGATAACTGGCAGGGATACCCCGTCACCAAAACCCGCAACGTCTATGAGGCGGGCTTCATGGGCTCCGTCCGCCGATTCACCCTCGAAGTCTGGGAAAACGAGGCCTTCTCCCCCTTCCCCATGCACGCCATGGCCGAAGAAACCAGCGCTACCCACGGCGGCAGCGCCTGGCTCACCAATATCGTCGCTGAACAGGCCTCCCAGTCCATGTTCCGTATCCCCGAAGGCTTCACCCGCTACTCCTCCGTCATGGACCTCTTCCTCTACGCCCT
>CAJJMX010000481.1 GCA_905192935.1 uncultured Mailhella sp. | reverse complement strand
GGACATCTTCGGCCCGAGACCGCTGAAGAGTCAGTTGTAGCAAACGGACAGCCCGGATTCACGACAAGAACAGGCCCCGGAGCGAAGACGCTTCGGGGCTTTTCATGTTTCCGGACGGGGAGAGACGGGCCGCGCATCTTTTCTCGGAAGGCGGGAGTCTGCCTCGGAGCCTGCGCAGGGAGGCGGTATTTTCCCGGGCATGAGACCGGATTCCCTCAGCCGCAGGCGTCTTCGTGCGCGCCTTGTCTCTGGCCGTGAACAGGCCGAAGAGCGCCCTTCCGGGGAGCGGAGAGAGTGTCAGATTTCCAGAGAGCGGGCGAAGCAGGAAATGAGTATGGCTCCGGCCTGCGCCACGTTGAGGGAGTCGAAGTCGCGGCGGAAGGGAATGCACAGGCTGCATTCGCAGTGCTTGAGCACGCCGGGTCGCACGCCCTTGTCCTCGTTGCCGAGCACGAGCAGCGCAGGAAGAGGCAGCTTTTCCGTAAGCGGATTGATGCTCTCCTCGACCTTCTGCGCGGCGCAGGTGACGAATCCCGCATCCCGGGCTTCCTTGACCGCGCGGGAGAGGTTGACCACCTGGGTGATGGGCAGTCTTTCCAGAGCGCCTGCGGCCGAGCGGCGCGCGCCGGGACCGAGAAAGGCGCTGTTGTGCCTCGGCAGGATGAGACCTGCGCCGCCCATGGCAAAAAGCGTGCGGGCGAGCGTGCCTACGTTGCCGGGGTCCTGCACCTGATCGAGCGCCACCATGAGCGGAAGGGGAGCGTGCGCGGCCTGTTCAAGAAACGTTTCCCACGGCGTGAAGGAGGCTTCGCGAAGACGGGCGATGACTCCCTGATGTCCGGCTTTTCCGGCCATGTGCGAGAGCACGTCGTCGTTCACGAGAGAAAAGCGCACACCGTAGTCGCGGCACAGGTCGAGCAGTCTGGAGCTTTCGGCTCCGACCCGGCCCTTGCGCACATAGACCATGTCCACACGTTCAGGTTCGCGTTCCAGAAGCTCCAGTACGGGCTTCATGCCGGGCAAAAAAATTTCCCTGTCTTTGTCGGTGCTCGTCATTCTGCATTATTTCCGTAGGGATGATGTTAAAA
>CAJJMX010000480.1 GCA_905192935.1 uncultured Mailhella sp. | reverse complement strand
AACCAGCGTCCCGCGCTCTCTTACCGGCATGAAGCAGACCAGCACCGGGACCTCCCGTCCGGCGTCGACAGGAACCCGGACCACGGCAAACTGTCCGTCGTTCAGCGAATCGCGATGGTCCAGCATGGAGCGCATGGACTGACCCTTGAAATCCTGCCGGCCTTCTTCCATGATGCTGTCCGCAAGACTGCCGGAAAGCACGGCCCGGCCTTCAAGATCATAAAAGGCCAGATGAAGCGATTCGGCATCCAGGACGCTTTTCCAGCGTGCAAGGCTGTCTCCGGCCTGTCTGTCGCTTTCGGAAATCAGCATGTCGCGCATCATGGTGGCGTACTGCCGAAGATCCTTCTTCGACTGCAGCACCGACTCGACCTCGGAAGTCAGCAGATTGAGGTACCTGACGCTCAGGCTGTCCTCAACAAGCATGACGGTGTTGACAAAGGCTTCCCGCTCCCTTTCCATGCCACTTTCCATAAGCCGGGCCCGACTGAACAAAATAAGGGGAACCGCCGCCAGACTTATGGCTGCACCGACAAGAAGAAACAGCTTGCTGCGCAGGGAAAACTTCATACGTTTTCCTCCGCCATGCGCTGAAGCTTCTTGCGCAGTCCCTCGCGAGTGATGCCCAGAAGTTCCGCAGCCTTAACCTTGCGGCCTCCGGCCTGCTCAAGGGCACGGCGGATGAGCACGGCTTCCGCCTGCTGCAGATTGAGCGGCATGGAGGCAAGCTCACGTTCCAGCTTTTCCTCATGCCGGCACAGGTATTCCCGACCGGCTTCCGACTCCAGAATACGGGAAGACAGATTCTTGAGCTCCACCACGTTGCCGGGGGTCAGCGCCGCGGCACGCTTCATTTCATTGTTCAGCTCACGCACGTTGCCGGGCCAGGCATAGCGCAGCAGAAGTCCCTGCACGGCATCGGAAAGCGAAAGTCTTTCCCTGCCCATTTCGGCGCAGTATCGTTCAAGAAAGGACTGGGCCAGCAGCAGGATGTCGTCTCCCCGCTCGCACAGGGGAGGGAGCCTGAGTTCCACCACGTTGACGCGGTAGAAAAGATCCTCACGAAAACGCCCTTCCCTGACGGCCTCCTCAA
>CAJJMX010000479.1 GCA_905192935.1 uncultured Mailhella sp. | reverse complement strand
CCGGCAGGACGCGGGGCAGCGGCGCTATGCCGTCGAGCGGCGTGTGCAGCCGGTTCTCGCGGCTTTCGCCCTCACGAGCGGCCACAAGGGACACGCCCGTCATGATGCGCTGAAGCGTGATGCCTGCACGGCGGCCTTCTCCGGCCTGAGAAGAGGCCGAGGCAAAGCGTGCGCCCGTGGGCGTGACGCTCGTCCAGCCGCCGCAGCAGACCTTGTCCTTCCAGAGCAGCGTGGCGGCGTCGAGGTCGCTGCGCGAAGGGGCGAAGGCGCAGACCGAGGCGTCCACGAAAACGGCCGCATACTCTTCCGTGACGCGGGCGAGAAGCGCCTCGTCAAGAGTGGTCGAAACAAAGCCGACATGAAATTTTTCGAGCGCCCGCAGCTCCTCGGAAAGGACGGACGCGTCAAGCTGCGGAAAGGCCGAGAGCAGCGCGTCTTCGGCCTGCCCCTCGTGAAGGATGGTGACGGCAAAGCCCTTACGGGAGATGTCGAAGGCGGCCACAAGACCGGCAAGGCCCGCGCCGAGAACAGCCAGCTTCTGCGCCTTCGGAGGACGGATGAGCGGCCTTGTCTGGGCGGAGACGGCGCTCATGCAGAACTTTTCCAGCGCGGAAACGGCAAGAGAGCCTCCGAGGTCACGCCGGAGACAGGCATGTTCGCAGGGATGGTCGCATACGGCGACCATCACGCCCGGAAGCGGCAGATGACGCTCCAGAAGCTTGCGGGCGTCACGGATTCTGCCCGCAGCCAGACATTCGAGAAAGGCGCGCACGTCCATGTCCAGAGGACAGGCGGTGCGGCAGCGGGGCGCGGCTTCCTGGGTGCAGCGGGCCTCGATGGCATGCAGTTGGCTTTGTTCCAGCACGGCGGTACCTCAAAAAAAGAAAAGACTGCCGGACAGCGTCCGGGCAGAAAAGGGCGGGGCCGGAGAAGGCGCGCTTCTCCGGCCCCGGAAGATCGGTTCAGGTTACTTGGCGGCCTTTTCCTTCAGACCGGCGAGCACCTTTTCAGGGTAGGCCGGCAGGTGCGTGATGCGCACGCCGCAGGCGTTGTAGATGGCGTTGATGATGGCCGGATGCGGGCCGCACAGCGG
>CAJJMX010000478.1 GCA_905192935.1 uncultured Mailhella sp. | reverse complement strand
ATGCGCGGGATTTTCCTTCCCGCAGTGAACGAGACAATGCCAAAAAGCAGCACCGCACCAAGACGGTGGTGAAGAACAAGGACGCCGAAGCCGCCGCTCTGGATGCCGACGAGCAGCTGTTCATGCAGGCCATGGGCGGAAACGTGCGGGCCCTGTCCTCGCCTGAGAAGGCGAAGGGCGGCTCGTCCGGAAAAGGCGCCGGGAAGGGCGGCAGCGACGCCGACAACGACAGCTTTGCCCGCGCGCTCGAGCATGAGGGCGTAAAAAGACTTCTGCAGAAGAAGGCGGAAAAAAAGATCGTCGAGTCCCCGGCCCCCGAGCCCGAGGAGGAAAAGGAACCCGCCACGCTGACGGCCATGGCCCTTGCCGGAGCCCGCATAGGACGGCGCGACGATGCCGCGCTTATGAACGAAGCCGCCGGAAAGAGCGCGGAAGTCGATGACAGCCGCGATTTCTTCAGCGCCATCAAGGGCACGGTGCCTCTCAACGGCAAGGGACGGGACGTGCCCGTGGAGCCCGAGCCTCCGCTCGTGTCCGTGACCGATCCCCGTCATCCTCTCCAGGACTTCATGGAGGGCAAGGTGGAGTTTTCCGTGGCAAGCACCGCGGAATACGCGGAGGGGCACGTCGTGGGACTGGACCTCATGATAGTCTCTCAGCTTCAGTCCCGTCAGTTCAGTCCCGAGGCGCATATCGACCTTCACGGACTCAACTGCGAGCAGGCCTTTCAGAATCTGGTGGGCTTTTTCCGCAATGCCTATTACAAGGGCGCAAGAACGGTGCTCATCGTTACCGGCAGGGGACTCAATTCCCTGAACGGCGTGCCGGTGCTGCGTTCCCGCGTGCAGCAGTGGCTCACTCAGGACCCCTTCAAGCGGGTGGTTCTGGCCTTCTGCACCGCAAAGCAGGAGGACGGCGGAGCGGGGGCGTTCTATGTGCTCATCAGAAGGCGCAAGAAGAGCTACGGCAAGATACGCTGGGATGTCATGCCTTCCGATCCCGATCTTTATTCCTGATGACGTGTTTTTTCATGACGGGCGGATTCCTCGGCGGTTCTGCCCGTCCTTTTTTCGTCCTTGGCGGGGCCGGATTTCCCTCGGG
>CAJJMX010000477.1 GCA_905192935.1 uncultured Mailhella sp. | reverse complement strand
TCGCAGAATAAGCGCGGCTTCCGCATGAGGGTCAGCGGGACGCTGCTGCCTCAGGTTCGAAAGGATGTCCCCAGGTGTTCAGAAACACGAGTTTCGGATCCCAGCGCTCCTCGTCAAAGAAATCCTGAAGCGGATGGCCGACAATGATGAGACTGACGGGACGGACCATGCCGGGCAGGGAAAAGGCGGAAATAAAGGCCTGTTCCCTGTCTTCCTGGGGATGAATGCCGCACCAGAGGGAGCCGAGTCCCATGGCTCTGGCGGCCAGCATGATGTTCTGCGTGGCGGCCGCACAGTCCTGAGGCCAGAAGATGGTCTGAGGAACGGCGGAAGTGTCGCAGCAGAGGAGAAAGGCCAGCGGAGCTTCCTTCGCGGGAGATGCCGAGGGATGCAGGGAGGGAAGGGCGTCAAGCCTGTCTCTGTCCGTGATCACGATGATGCGTCTGGTCTGCGCGTCTTCCGCCGAAGGAGCGGCAAAGGCTGCACGAAGCAGCGTCTTCTGCATCTCGTCATCGACGGGTCTTGAAGAAAATCTCCGTATGCTGCGTCTGGTGAAAATGACGGAAAGGGCGTCGTTTGTTTCCATGCGTTCTCCTTTTTTCCTGACCATACGAAAAAATGGAAAGACGGGAAGAGCATGATGGCATGATACTCATTCGCCACGCATGACTTTTGGGGGCACGACAGGAGGTGCCGACTTCACCGGGGGCCGGAAGCGGGACTGAGAAACAGCACCAGCACTGTCTTGAGTCTCCGTCTTTGCGGAGAAGACCGGGAAGAGACGGCGGTCGGCCTGAAGGGGCTGCTTTTCCGGCCGGACACGGAATCATGAGACGTCGCAGCTCTGTTTGCCGGCTTGACGGGAGGAGAACCGGGATGGACAGGAAGGGGACACGGATGCTTTTCTCCCGGACGGCGAGGTGTTCCCCTCCTCCGTCCGGGAGAATGGAGGCCGGTCAGTCCGTTTCTGCGGGAACATCGTCCCACAAGGTCAGGGCACGGCAGACTTCGCTGCCGTCGGCAGTTCGCTGGATGGAATGGAGACATGCGCCGGACACGGTATGATCGAAGACCTTTTCTCCCGTACCGGCCGGAACGGCG
>CAJJMX010000476.1 GCA_905192935.1 uncultured Mailhella sp. | reverse complement strand
AATAGCAGTCGAAGGCCATGCTGTCCGGATCGGAGAAGCCCACGGCGAGCATGCTTTCCTCGTAGCCCTTTTTCTGGGCCTTCGCGTCGAAGCCGCGCAGACGCAGACCGAGGGTTACGTTCCAGAACACGGAGGCCTTCATGAGATAGGGTTCCTGAAGCAGCAGGGTGATCTCCCTGCGGGGATCGTCCTGTCTGCCGAAATAGCGCAGCGTGCCGGATGTGGGCGTTTCCAGAAAGGCGAGAAGGCGCAGCAGCGTGGACTTGCCGCTGCCGTTCCTGCCGGTGAGGGCCACGGTCTCGCCCTTTTCCATGGTGAAGAAGGGAATGTGGAGCGCCGTGATGCTGCCGTAGCATTTGGTGAGCTCGTGCGCTTCGAAAAGAGTGCTCATGCGCGCCCCTTGTGTCTGAGCCAGGTCAGGAGAAAGTTCACCAGAAAGGCGATGAGAAGGAGCACCAGACCAAGAGCGATGCCCTGGGCGAATTCGCCCTTGCTGGTTTCCAGGGAGATGGCCGTGGTCATGGTTCTCGTGGAATAGCGGATGTTGCCGCCGAGCATCATGGCCACGCCGACTTCGGTGACCACGCGGCCGAAGGCCGTGACGCAGACCATGGCGAGATCGTAGCGTATCTCGCGTATGGTGTGCAGGGCGACCTGCGCGGACGAGGCGCCGAGCGTGAGCAGTGTCTCGCGGCATCGGCGGTCGAGGTTCTCCACGGCCTGCGCGGTCCAGGAGACCACGATGGGCAGGGCAAGGATGCTCTGACCTATGACCATGCCGGGCACGGTGAAGAGCAGACCGAACTGTCCGAAGGGTCCGCGGTAGGTGATGAGCACGTAGACGACGAGACCGATGAGCACCGTGGGGAAGGCCAGGAGCGTGTCGGAGACGAGGCGCAGGAGCTTCTTGCCCGGGAAGGTGGTGTAGCCGAGCAGAAAGCCGAGAGGCAGTCCGAGAACGGTGGCGATGACGAGGGCGCAGCTTGTGGAGCTGAGCGTGGCCTCGATGGCGGAAAATGTGGCGTCGTCCATGTGCAGCAGAAGGTCTATGGCCTTCTGCATGCCGTCGCTGAAATATCCCATGATGACCTGCGGAGAAAAAAAA
>CAJJMX010000475.1 GCA_905192935.1 uncultured Mailhella sp. | reverse complement strand
ACACCGTCCGGCGCAAGCCGTTTTACGCCGAGGCGGCACATTCGTGTGTCCTTGCATGCCGTCGGAAGAAAACGCGTCGTCATGCAAGGCCGGTGCGGATGACAAAAGGAGCGCTCCCGGGCATGGCTTTTCGGGAGCGCTCCTTTCTTGAGGAGGGCGGACGGAGGGGGAAGTCCGTCTCTTGTCCGGGATGTTCCGGTCCCGGCTGAAGAGACCGGAACATGATTCTGGAAACGAGGGCGGGCATGCCGTCTTTTTTGTCCGGCGGTCCGGACGACGGGACCGGATCGCCGGGGCATGCCCGGACGGCACGGGAGGGGAACCCGTGCCGGAAGGTCAGAAGAGCACGGGGCCGAGCAGCATGGTGACGATGGCCGTGGAGAGATAGGCTCCTATGATGGCTATGGGCGCGGTCTTCCATATGACGGCGGTGTTGCTCCATTCGTTGCCGTGCAGCAGAGCGGCGCTGGCGCTTGCGGCGGGCGTGAGGAAGGCGAAGTGCACGCACATGACCACCATGATGAGCGGGATCTCGGGAGCCATGCCGGTGGCCTGGCTGAAGCTGTAGATGACGGGCATGAGCACCACGCCCACGGCGCCGTTGTTCATGACCTGGGTGAGCAGCATGGCGCCGAAGCCGATGATGAGGGCAAAGGTCATGGGAGAGCTTTCGCCGAAGAGCGGCATGATGAGTCCCATGAGGAAGTCGGTGATGCCGCTGTCGGGGGAGGCCATGCCTATGGTGAGCGGCTGCACGAAGGCGAGAAGAAGCACGATGCCCCAGGTCACGCCGGAATCCACCATGACCTTGAAGTTGAGCAGCGGCTTTCCGTCCACGCGTATGCAGGCCATGATGGTCACGAGCAGAATGACGACGCCGGTATTGTCTATGGCCTTGAGGAAGCGGGTGAGGAAGAAGCCGGAGGGCAGGAAGCTCGGCGCGAGCAGCAGGATCACCAGCATGAACAGAAAGACGAGAATGGTCTTCTGCACGTTGTTTAGATTGAGAGCGCCTTCCTGGTCGAGATCATCGGCCCGAAGGTCGCGCAGCTTCGACATATCCGGCCTGAACACGTATTTGCCCATGAGGATGAAGAACAGGGAGCAGAGC
>CAJJMX010000474.1 GCA_905192935.1 uncultured Mailhella sp. | reverse complement strand
CCGAGGCCGTAGGTGGAGGCGAGGACCATGGAGGTGACGAAGTCCAGCGTGGCGTTGGTGAAAAGGAAGGTATGATTGCCGTGCACGGCGCTCTCGATGGGGCCGAGAATGGAGAGCGTTCCTATGCAGAACAGCAGTATGGCCGTGGCCAGACCGCGTCCGAGGTCGGAACTGCCCATGCGCCGGGCAAGATTCTGAAACTTGCCGTCCCAGTCCCAAACCGCGCCGAGAAAGCTGCCTATCGCCATGCTCAGGATGAACAGCACCGGATAACGGCTGTTCGGCATGTTGGACACCACGGCGTTCACGCCTATGGCCACGGCGGAAAAGCCCATGGCGTCGAACAGGGCGTGCTGATATTTTTCCTTGATCCCCTTGCGGAGCACGCTTCCTATCACGCTTCCGCAAAGTATGGCCGCAGTGTTGACGATGGTACCTATCATATCTCCTCCAGCATCGGTGCGTTTTTCCTTACCATAAATCATGCCGTCAGGTAACCCCCGGCAAAGGGCGTTTCCTGGCAGTCCGGCGTTGCCAACTCACGCCACTTCCTATACAAGAACAGGCGACGCATACCTGCTATGCATTATGGAGAAACAACATGCGCAAACTTTTACTGTCCTGCCTGCTGCTCGCGGCCGCGCTCGTGCTCGGCCCCGCGTGTCAGGCCCAAGCCGGAGGAAAGACCATGGTCACTCTTCAGACCAGCAAAGGCGACATCGTCCTTGAACTCGACGCCGAAAAGGCTCCCAAAACCACTGCCAACTTCCTGGAATATGTGAAGTCCGGCTTCTACGACGGCACCATCTTCCACCGCGTCATCCCCGGCTTCATGATCCAGGGCGGCGGCTTCGACAAGAACATGGTGCAGAAGCCCACCCGCGAACCCATTGAAAACGAAGCCAACAACGGCCTCAAGAACGACACCTACACCATCGCCATGGCCCGCACCCAGGCCCCCCACTCCGCCACGGCCCAGTTCTTCATCAACGTGGCCGACAACAAGTTCCTGAACTTCTCCGCTCCCACACTTCAGGGCTGGGGCTACGCCGTGTTCGGCAAGGTGGTGAAGGGTCAGGACGTGGTCGACGCCATCGCCGGCGTGCCCACCA
>CAJJMX010000473.1 GCA_905192935.1 uncultured Mailhella sp. | reverse complement strand
GTCCATAGGCGCCTCCATGGTAGCCATGCCGCTCATCACCTTCATCACCGCCCCCAAGGATGCCATACTCATCGCCTGCATTTCCAGCGGCGTCGTGCCTCTCGCCCTTTCCATCATCTACCGCCGCTTCATTCTCTGGAAGGAAACCCTGTGGCTTTCGGCAGGATGCCTCATCGGCATTCCCGCAGGCGTGGCCATGCTCACCAGACTTTCCGGTCCCGTGCTGCTTTTTGCCATAGGCGTCATGCTCCTCTTCTTCGTGGCCTGGCAGACCCTGTCCCGTCATGTGCGCGCCGCCCTGCCCTTCCATCCGGCCGCGGCCTTCTTCGCAGGCTTTCTCGGCGCCTTCCTTACGGCCAGCACCAGCCTCGGCGGTCCCGCCGTGGCCGTGTACGCCGCCTTCCGCGGCTGGGAACAGAAAAACGCCCTCGCCTCCACCAGCATGTATTTCAACGTCGTCAACGGCAGCGTGGTGCTCATGCAGTGGCACTCGGGCCTCTACGATCAGGGCGTGTTCGACGCCGTAAGCGTCTCCCTCACCGCCGCCGTCGTGGGCGTGCTCATCAGCATCCCCGTCGTGCGCCACATGCCCCAGGCCATCTTCCGCAAGCTCCTGCTGCTCATGATCTTCGCCTCCGGCCTCACCCTCGTCGGCCGCGCCGTGCTGTAGAGGAGGCCGTCAGCATCCCCTCCCCCGGGGGCTTTCCGACGCCTGAGCGACGCAAAAGCCCGTCTCGTCCCAAGCGGCCGCGGAACCTCTCCGACGGCGTGAAGACCGGCACGGCGGCGCCGAGAGACCGCCGTGCGTGGCGAAACGCCGGAGGAGCATCGACGCCGCAAGCGTCATCTTCCGACCTCTTCCCCGCGGCGCGGACTGCTCTGCCGTCCGCGCTCCTCCGCACCGTCCTTTCCGACCTGCTCCCGCGCGCCGAACACATCCCGAAAAAGCCTGCCCGCCTTTCCCTGCACGGCCGCCCCCGCGCAGGGACGCCCCCGCGCAGGCCTTTGCTTTCTCCTCCCGGAAATCCCTTTCCCCCGTTTCAGCGCCGTTCACGCATGCCGCCTGAAAAATGTGACCACGGACACATTTTTTCTTCGATATCCCTTCATCTTGTTCCA
>CAJJMX010000472.1 GCA_905192935.1 uncultured Mailhella sp. | reverse complement strand
GTTCCGCCGGCTGCGGCTCCTTCATCGAGACCTTTGCCAAGTCCCTCGGCATGGATCTTCCGACCTTTGTGGACGAAGCCCTGCATGCGCAGAATCCCGTGGACCTCGGCACGCGCTGCACGGTGTTCATGAACTCGCGCGTCAAGCAGGCGCAGAAGGAAGGCCGGTCCGTCGGCGACATTGCGGCCGGACTCTCCTACTCCGTGGTGAAGAACGCGCTCTACAAGGTCATCAAGATCTCGAGTCCCGAAGAGCTCGGAGAACACGTCATCGCCCAGGGCGGCTCCTTCAAGAATGACGCCCTGCTCCGTGCCCTTGAGCTCAGTCTCGGCCGTGAAGTGCTCAGGCTCGACATCGCCGGTCTGATGGGCGCCTTCGGCGCGGCGCTCATTGCCAGGGAAAACGAGTCGCCCGAGGGCTCTACCCTGCTTTCCCGGGAAGAGCTTGCCGCCTTCCATGCGGAACGGACCGTCACCCGCTGCAAGGGCTGCTCCAATCACTGCCTGCTCACCGTGAACCGCTTTTCCGACGGTCTGCGCTTCGTTTCCGGCAACCGCTGCGAGCGCGGCGCGGGTAAGAGTTCCTCGGACGAGCATCTGCCCAACCTTTTCGACTACAAGTACAAAAGGCTGTTCGACCACTACACGCCCCTGCCTCAGGACAAGGCTCCGCGCGGCAGCATAGGCATTCCCCGCGTGCTGAACATGTACGAGGACTATCCTCTCTGGTTCACCCTGTTCACGAAGCTCGGGTTCCGCGTGGTTCTGTCCTCCGCATCATCCAAGAAGATGTATGCCGGCGGCATGTCCACCATCCCGTCTCAGACGGTGTGCTATCCGGCAAAGCTCAGTCACGGCCACATCATGGACCTCATCCAGAAGGGCGGGAACCGCATCTTCTATCCGTGCATCGCCTTCGAGCGCAAGGAGTTCCTCACCCAGGACAACCGCTACCACGGCCCCGTGGTGGGGGGATATCCGGAACTTCTGAAGAACAACGTGGAAAAGCTGCGGGAAAAGGGGGTGGAACTCATCTATCCCTCCCCTCCCGTCGAGCTGTACGGTCTTCCCAGCATCCTCCTTCAGCCCGATCGTTTCCTCAGCATTCCCCGTGCGGAAATCCAGGAA
>CAJJMX010000471.1 GCA_905192935.1 uncultured Mailhella sp. | reverse complement strand
TCACTCATGTCCGCCGAGAGAAAAAACGCTTCCTACTTCGGCCGCGTGCATGCCGTGCGGCGCAGAAAAAGGCCCTTCCGCCCGTCTCGCCGGAAATTGCCGGGACGACGAAACGAAGGCACGAAATCTTCCGCTCCCGGCAGCGCATCCGCGGCATCGGGCATCCATGTCTGCTGAAAAAAAGGACGGCGTATGCCTCAGGTCTCTCTCAGTGCCGAAGCATACGCCGTAGCATGCCTTCCCCGAGGGGAAGGTCCGGAACCATTCCGGGCGAAACGGCTCCGGAAAAAACTCATGCAGAAAAATTTGCAGTCCATCACATGGGTTACGAATTTCATCCTATATTATTTATCTAAAAAAAACAATAAGTACTTATCCATATATTCGGGTTCGGACACCATAAAACTGCATTCTCAGGCAACATGAAGACTGCACAAACGCCATCTCCCGCCGGACGGCCACGATATACGACGCCAGGTCATGCTTCACGCCATAACCATGATACTCAGTGAAAAGACCGCCCCTCACGGGGCGGTCTTTTGCAGATCCTTGTTCGAGATGCTCAGACTTCTAGGAAGCCTTCGCCTCTTTTTTTTCTTCCATCACCAGAGACAGCAGTTCACCTATGGTGCTTACCGTATGGATTTCTATCCTGCGGCGGAGATCCGCAGGGATTTCCTCAAGGTCCTTGACGTTCTGCGTCGGGATGACGGCCCTCTTCAGGCCGCGTGCCACGGCGCCGAGGATCTTCTCCTTGATGCCGCCCACGGGAAGGACCCTGCCTCGCAGGGTGATCTCGCCGGTCATGCAGGTATCTCCCCTCACCGGACGCCCGGTGAGCGCGGACACCAGAGCCGATACCAGCGTCACGCCGGCAGAAGGTCCGTCCTTGGGAGTCGCTCCGGCAGGCACATGGATATGGATGTCGAGCTTCTGGGAAAAATCCGGATCTATGCCCAGTTCTCTGGCATGGGAACGGGCATACGTCACGGCGGCCTGAGCGCTTTCCTTCATGACATCGCCGAGCTGTCCGGTCAGAAGCAGTCCGCCCTTCCCTTCCATGGTGCTCACTTCCACATGCAGCACTTCGCCGCCGGCCTGCGTCCAGGCCAGTCCCAGGGCGACACCGGGCAGAAGTTC
>CAJJMX010000470.1 GCA_905192935.1 uncultured Mailhella sp. | reverse complement strand
TAAATGAAATGACCACCGTACAAGTCATGGGACAGTACAGCGTGTCTGGAGCAGATGGACGGTAGCGGTACTCGGGCATCGGGAAAATCGGGCAAATCTTCATGTATCAACGGTAATATCAAGCCCTCAGGGGAGGACATTACATGGCAAATACGGTATCCGGTCAGCTCAGGGATGCGAATCTCAAGGGCAAGCCCCGCGATCTCATGGACATGATCTTCAACGTGGCCCCCACGGACACGCCTTTTCTGTCCATGTGCGGCAAGTCCGAGGCTACGCAGACCCTGCACGAATGGCAGACCGACACCCTGGCCAGCCCTGCCGAGAACGCCGCGCTCGAAGGCGCGGACACCACGGCGTTTTCCGAGAGCTTCACCACGGAGCTTTCCAACAAGACGCAGATCCTGAGGAAGGGCATCAACGTATCCGGCACGGCGCAGGCCGTGAAGCAGGCGGGCGTGTCCCGTCAGTACGCCTATCAGATGGCCCTGCGCACCCGCGAGCTCAAGAAGGACGTGGAATACGCCCTTCTGCAGAACAAGGTGGCGCGCGCGGACAACGGTTCCAGCGAGGGGCGTCTCATGACCGGGCTTCCCTGCTGGATGCAGACCAACTACGCCACGGACGACGGCACCAAGGCATCGCTTCCCGGCACGGCCTGCGCGGCGGGAACCACCCGCGTGCCCACCGAGGCCATGCTCAAGGCGCTGCTCACCGACATCTACAACGCGGGCGGCAATCCCGACCGCATCATGATGGCCCCCGACATCCGCGTGAAGATGAGCGAGGTGCTTTCCGGCGGCACGACCCGCATGGAAAAGGCCGAGCGCAGAAAGGCCACTGCCGTCATCGACGTGTACGTGTCCGACTTCGGCGCCCTGAAGCTCGTGCCCAACCGCGTGCAGGCCTTTGAGCCCTTCTCGAAGACCTGCGCCTTCGTGCTCGATCCCCAGTACTGGAAGGTGGCCTACCTTCGCGGCTTCACCGAAGAACGCCTGGCCGTCACCGGCGACAGCCTGAAGGGCCACGTGCTCGTGGAATGCACCCTCGAAGCCAGAAACGACGCTTCGTCCGGCGTGCTTGCCGACCTGAAGTCGGCCTGATTAAAAGGCGGGGGCGCGCGGCTCCCGCCTTTTTCGTGCCTGCCTGAGCGGC
>CAJJMX010000469.1 GCA_905192935.1 uncultured Mailhella sp. | reverse complement strand
CAGTTCATGGTCGTGAGTCCCATTTCATTGAGCGTATGTATGCCCGCTATGACGGCCACCACTTCCACGGGAAGACCGAAGGTTTCAAAGATGAGGGCCAGAAAGACCATGGCCCCTCCGGGAATGCCTCCGCCGCCCATGGTAAGCAGCAGACTGAGCAGAATCATCTTGCCCAGTTCGGCAAGGGAGAAGTCCACGCCTGCGGCCTGCGCCGTAAACATGAACGACATGGCAAAAAAGATGCCCATGCCGTCGCGGTTTATCTGGTTGCCGAGGGGAATGGTAAAGCTGTAGATGCCCTTGGGCACGCCGAGATCGTCGGCGGCCTTAAGGTTCACCGGCAGCGTGGCTATGCTGGAACAGGTGCTCGCCGCCGACACGATGACCGGTCCGGAACGACGCAGGAAATATCCCGGCTTCATGCGCACGAAGACATAAAGCAGCATAAGGTAGACGCAGAACATGCAGATGACCGAAATATACACGCTGACGACATACTTGGCGATGGGGCCGCCCATGGAAAGCCCATAGCGGCCGAAAGTGCGTGCCATAAGCGCAAAGATGCCCACGGGAGCATAAAGCATGACGGCTGCCATGATCTTGTTGAACGCCCGGACGAAGATGTCCGACATGCTGCGGAGCCGTTCACGATCCGCGGCAGGAAGGAAAAGCGCGGCCATACCGAAAATGGCCACAAAGATGACGACCTGATCGAACTTGCCGTCGGAGAGCGCCGTAAACACGTTGGAGGGGATCATGGAGAGAATGGTAGCCCCTATGGACGGCGTCGCCTTGCTGTTGAGAACGAAATCGCCGCTCAGAATGAAGCCGAGTCCCGGCCGGATGAGACTGCCGACGAATACGGCGATGACCATGGCAAAGACCGTGGTCAGGCAGTAGTAAAGCAGGACGCGCACGCCTATGCGCCCGAAAAGCTTGGGATCGTCAAGGGAGCAGAGTCCGGAAAGCAGATTCACGATGATGAGCGGCAGAGCTATCATCTGAAGGAGCTGAAGAAAAAGCGTACCCAGCGGGGACAGGACTTCCGCCTTCGGTCCCAGCAGTATGCCGGCGACAATGCCCGCCAGCATGGCAACGAACATTTTTTTCAGCAGAGGAATGTTTCTGTAACGAGTCCATAATGCAATCATTGATCAT
>CAJJMX010000468.1 GCA_905192935.1 uncultured Mailhella sp. | reverse complement strand
CCGCATCCGCAACATACTCTGCATGCAGCCTTTCGGCTGCCTGCCCAACCACATTACCGGCAAGGGCGTCATCAAGGAACTCAAGCGCCGCTTCCCCGAAGCCAACATCGCCGCCGTGGACTACGACCCCGGTGCGAGCGAAGTGAATCAGATAAACCGGATCAAACTCATGATGGCTGTGGCCAGGCAGAAATGCACGGGAGGTCAGCCATCGACATAGGATGTCATGACACAGCACTCTCTGCCTGAACTTCTGGCTCCGGCCGGCGACATGTCCTGCTTTCTGGCGGGCATGGCCGCCGGTGCGGATGCCACGTATCTCGGCCTCAAGAACTTCTCCGCCCGGGCCGGGGCGGAAAACTTCAGCACCACCGAGCTTGCCCGCATGGTGGATCTGGCCAATCAGAACGGCCGTAAGATCTATGTGGCGTTCAACTCCCTCATCAAGGCAAGCGACATTCCCGCAGCGGGCCGTCTCATCAAGCGTCTTCAGCGCGACGCCCAGCCGCACGGACTCATCATCCAGGACATAGGCCTCATTGATGTGGCCCGTCAGGCCGGTTTCGAGGGCGAACTGCACCTTTCCACCCTTTCCAACATTTCCGTTTCCCGCGATCTTCTCGCCGTACAGAAGCTCGGCGTGCAGCGCGTGGTGCTTCCCCGTGAGCTTTCCATCGACGAAATCCGCCAGATGGACGAGGCCGCCCCCGAGGGCATGGACTTTGAAATGTTCGTGCACGGCGCCCTGTGCTGGTGCGTGTCCGGCCGCTGCTACTGGTCCAGCTATCTCGGCGGCAAGAGCAGCCTGCGCGGACGCTGCGTGCAGCCCTGCCGCAGGATCTACAAGCAGAAGGGACGTGAAGGTCGCTTCTTCTCCTGTCAGGATCTTTCCATCGACGTTCTGGTCAAGACGCTGGCAGAAATCCCCCATGTCCGCAGCCTGAAGATCGAAGGCCGAAAGAAAGGACCGCACTACGTCTATCATGTGGTGACGGCCTATCGCATGCTGCTTGATGCTCTGGGAACGCCCGACTGGTCAGCCGCCAAGAAGGACGCCGAGGCCCTGCTCGACATGGCTCTGGGGCGTCCCGTCACCCGTGCCCGCTTCCTGCCGCAGAAGGACACGCACGTCTCCACGCCTGACGAACCGACGAGCTCCGGCATGC
>CAJJMX010000467.1 GCA_905192935.1 uncultured Mailhella sp. | reverse complement strand
GCCGTGCTGCTCTTTTCCTGTCAGCATGTCGTATCCCTCAGCCTGGTCATGCTCCTCTGCTGGGGCTTTCTCTTCGGCATGCTCTGCGTGGGCTGGACGGCCTGGATAGCCCTCACCCTTTCCGACAAGGCGGAAATCGCCGGCGGGATTTCCGTGGCGGCCATACAGTTCTCCATCGGTTCGGCCGCGGCTCTCGGCGGACATGTCTATGACGCTTCCGGCATGACGGGCATCTTCCTTGTGGCCGCCGTCATTCTCGCCGCAGCCGTCATACTTTCCCTGACAAGCTTTGCCCTCTACGCAAAAAGCACGGGAAAAACGCTCTGATCCCGCCGACATGAGGACGATTTTCTCACGGCACGACAGGATCAGGCAAGAAATGGAGAGAACCGGCTCTGTTTTCTCTCCATTGCAGGCGCTATCGTACAGAAAAAGAACAGGCCCCGGCATGCGTCCGCTTCTTCAGAAAGCCTCATGAATCGACTTTTCAGAACACGTCTCAATGATGCATCCCGCAAACGGCCCTTATCGTCAGGAGCATACCATGAACACCATCACCGATCTTTTCCCCCGCGGCGGCGCCAACACCGCCTATGCCCGCTACTTCACGGGCAACAGCTACCTGAACATGCTTTCCACGGAAGGCGTAGCCATAGGCAACGTGACCTTTGAGCCCGGATGCCGCAACAACTGGCATGTGCACCACGCCTCAAAGAACGGCGGACAGATCCTTCTGTGCACGGCCGGACGCGGCTGGTATCAGGAATGGGGCAAGCCCGCGCGTGAGCTCCACGCAGGCGACGTGGTCATCATACCCGCCGGAGTCAAGCACTGGCACGGCGCAGCCAGGGACAGCTGGTTCTCCCATCTGGCCGTGGAAGTCCCGGGAGACGACGCCTCCAATGAATGGCTCGAACCCGTGTCCGCCGCCGAATACGATCCGCTTCCCTGACCAGTTCTCAGCGGTCCGCAAAGATATTCGCGCCGGCCCATGCGGCGGCAGCGCTCCTGCCGCTTTATGAACGATGCGCATCCGTCTTTTGCCCGCTCATCCGGCCCATGCTCAGACGCGCCTTCAAGATCCGTCTCTTGGAGGCGCGTTTTTCATTCATCGCCGCGCCCTTCCCGATCCCCTTTTCCCTGCCGCACGCTATCAACAACGTCGGAG
>CAJJMX010000466.1 GCA_905192935.1 uncultured Mailhella sp. | reverse complement strand
CTCATATATAAACTTCGTACTTGTCATGAGGCTTTTAAAAGCATTTACGCATAATTCATTATGGAATAAACGGCTTGCAGAACATATTGAAACCTGTCCGCTGGACATTCATACGTATATGTCGTTTCCCCAGAACTGGCAGGAACTTTCTTTCTGGCAATAAGTCTGACTGGCGGCGTGATTATTACATCTATGCACGGGCTTTGCCGCCCTGCCTGCGGCCCGATATTTTCCGACACCAGGGTGACGCGCTTTCCCGTCAGCGCCGGACACACTGTACGGACGCGGGGCTTGCACGGCGGTCATTTCATTTAACGCCGCGAGTGAATCGCGGCTATTCATGACCACCGGCCGGGCTCCTGACGTCGCCCGGGGCCCCAGAGCGTTGAAAGACAGCTATCCGCTGCGAAAGACGGTCAGCCCGAGCGTTGAGAGATGGTTGTCTGCTGCAAACGAAAGCTTCTCTGAGCCTTGAGAGACGTCCGTTTACTGCAAACGAAGGCCCGCTTGAGCGTTGAGAAATGCTTTTGCGTCGTCGACGCCGACTTTCTCAAACGGTGAGTCCCCTGTTTACGCTCAACGACGGTTTTCCAGAGCGTTGGGCCAGCGCTCTCCCCTGAAAATCTGGAAATCCTTCAAACAACACCGATGTTGCCGCGAAGCGGGAACATCGGTCGGCCACGGCAGGCGGGCGCAGCCGCGCACGCCTGCACTGACTTGGCAGCCAGAAACGCGCACGCCGAGCCTTCCGGCCTTTGCGCCACTCGCCTGCCCTGCCCGTTCAGAGCTCCGATCCGGCGTTCCTTCCATCTTCGACAAGAAGCTGAAAGAACCAAGGGGGCGCGGGGGGAATTATGACATTTTCCGAGGCCCAAGTACCGCGCTTTCCCGTCTGCTCCGGACACGCTGTACGGATGCTGGGCTTGCACGACGCCCGCTGCGCTTAACGGCGGAAGTGAATTCCGCCTGCTTGCGGCCGTCGGCCGGGCTCCTCTCGTCGCCCGGGGCGACATTTTCCGATGCCCGAGTGACGCGAAAGCCCGTCTGCTCCGGACACGCTGTACTGGCTCCTGACTTGCACGACGCCCGCTGCGCTGACGGCGGAAGTGAATTCCGCCTGCTTGCGGCCGTCGGCCGGGCTCCTCTCGTCGCCCGGGGCCCCCGAGCGCTGA
>CAJJMX010000465.1 GCA_905192935.1 uncultured Mailhella sp. | reverse complement strand
AGCCGTGGGCAAAGCCGCGCGGGATCATGAGCTGCCGGTTGTTTTGTGCCGAGAGCTCGACGGCCACATACTGTCCGTAGGTGGGGGAGGCGCGTCTGATGTCCACGGCCACGTCCAGAACCGTGCCTTCAAGCACGCGCACGAGCTTGGCCTGGGAGTGTTCTCCCTTCTGGAAGTGCAGGCCGCGCACCGTGCCGTAGCAGGACTTGGACTGATTGTCCTGCACGAAGTCGTAGTGCAGACCGGCTTCTTCAAAGGCCGCCTTGCTGTAGCTTTCAAAGAAATAGCCGCGCTCGTCCGTAAAAATGCGGGGTTCGATGATGAAAACGCCGTCGATGGCGGTTTTAATAAAGTTCATGTCTTTCCTCCAGTACCTTGATGAGGTACTCGCGATACGCGCCTTTCTTCATGTCATCAATGAGATTTTTCATCTGAGTCTCATCGATGAAGCCCTTGGCAAAGGCGATTTCTTCCACGCAGGCGATTTTGAGGCCCTGCCTCTTTTCGATGACCTGCATGAAATGCGTGGCGTCGGCCAGAGAATCCGGCGTGCCCGCGTCCAGCCACACGATGCCGCGGCCCATGGGAACCACGCTCATGCGTCCTTCGGAGAGATACATGTTGTTGAGGTCGGTGATTTCCAGTTCGCCGCGGGCGGAAGGTATCAGCTCCGCAGCCTTTCTGCACACGTCCGGCGGATAGAAGTAGAGTCCCACGGAAGCGTAGTTCGACTTGGGGTGAGCAGGCTTTTCTTCGATGCTGAGCGCCCGGCGGTTTTCATCGAACTCCACCACGCCGAAGCGCTCGGGGTCGGAAACGTGATAGGCGAATATGGTGGCGCGCGTGCCGAGATTCTGCTTGACGGCACGACGGTAGACCTTCATCTGATTGCCCATGTAGAAGATGTTGTCGCCGAGAATGAGGCATACGTCGTCCTCACCCACGAAATCCGCTCCCAGGGTGAAGGCCTGCGCGATGCCTTTGGGCTCGGGCTGAACCTTGTAGGAGAGCTTCAGACCGAGCTGGGAACCGTCTCCGAGAAGCCGCTCGATGTTCGGCGTGTCCTGAGGCGTTGATATGATGAGAATTTCCCGGATATCGAAGAGCATCAGCGTCGAGAGCGGGTAATAGATCATCGGCTTGTCGTACACGGGAAGAAGCTGCTTCGACGTGATCCTTGT
>CAJJMX010000464.1 GCA_905192935.1 uncultured Mailhella sp. | reverse complement strand
CTCTCTTCCCTCTCTTTCCGCCAGTTCCCCGAGGTGCGTGCGCACCATATCGAGGTAGGCGGGGAAGGCGGCGCGCACGGGGGCGGAGAGTTCGAGGGACCAGTCGTTCACGCGCAAAGGTTCCATGCCCGCCACGGCAAGCTTCGGGCGAAATCCCCGCAGCGCGGCGAGGTCGAGGGCTTCCAGGAGGTCTCCGTCGTGGAGGGAGAGTCTTTGTTCCGCAAGTCCGGCAAAGTCTTCTCTGGAGAGCCAGTACAGGGTGCCGGGAGCTTCGCCTCCGGCCACGGCGTCCAGGGCCACGACATGGGCGTAGCGTTCCAGCACGAAGAAGCTGTCGGCCAGGGAGGTGCCGAGTTCCAGGAAGTGCACGCCTTCCGGCGGTCCGTCCGCGAGGCGTCTCATGGCGTGCACGCCTATGCCGTCATCACCTCTCAGGACATTTCCCATGCCGAGCACAAGAATGGACATGCTCCGCTCCTTTTTTTTGCGCATGATGCGCCGAGCGTAGGCGAAGCGCCATGAGAAAGCGGGCGCGCGCCTTCGGCTACGTCAAAGGGCGGCCCCCGAAGGGACCGCCCTCAACGTCCAGGCAGGTGCCGGAAAAGGTTCCGGCGCTGCGGAGAGCCTGCATCAGGCATGCTCTCTGCTAGTAGAAGAAGCTCTCCCCCTCATGCGTGATTTCTATATCCTGCGTTATGGGGTCGATGATGCGGCAGTAGCCGTAGTTCCGCCATTCATCCAGCGTCTTCAGACGTTCCTCGCGGGAAAAGCCCTCGTGCACGGACTGCTCGAGGATTCTGGGAAAGAATCCCGGGGGCAGCGGCCGGGGCGCGGAATGCACGGCCTTCTTCAGCCAGTCTCTTGTCTCCTGCGGCGTGGCGGGAGCGCGCTTTTTGCGGGGCATGGCTACTTGTCGCCCTCATCGAGCCATTTCTTCATGTTCTCGAGCTGGCGGTCCACGGACTTCGGTCCCGTGCCGCCGGGAACATTGCGGCGGGCCACGGCGGTGTCGTAGTCGAGCGCGGTGTACACATCCTCGCCTATGAGATCGCTCAGGGAACGAAGCTGTTCAAGCGTGAGGTTTTCGAGGCCGATGCCGAGTTCTTCGGCCATGGCCACGGCGCGGCCGGACACATGATGCGCTTCACGGAAGGGCATGCCCTTCGTGACCAGGTAGTCGGCAA
>CAJJMX010000463.1 GCA_905192935.1 uncultured Mailhella sp. | reverse complement strand
TTGCAGGCGGGAAAAGGCGGACTGTCATCTTCCGCCGACTCGTTCATATCATGCCGTCGTGCCTTTGGGAAAGCAGCTCGCTTTCCACCATGCACTGCCTGGCGAGAGCCACCATGACGGGTCCGGCGATGATGCCCACGGCACCGAACACGGCCAGACTGCACACGATGGAAAGAAGAAGCACCACCATGGACACTTCGATGCCCGTCTTGAGAAAGTACGGACGCAGCAGGTTGTCGGACCCGGAAACCACGATGCTGCCCCAGGCCAGAAGCATGAGGGCGGAGCCGAGAGACTGCGTGGCCCAGAGATACACGGTTATGGGAAGCCATACGATGGCCGTGCCCGCCAGAGGGATGACCGCCGAAAACACGGCAAGAAGCCCCCAGAAGGCAGGATCGGGCACGTCGAGAAAGCGCAGCCCGATACCGGTCAGGGTTCCCTGAATGATGGGCACGAACACTATGCTGATGAACACGGAGCGGCTGGCATTGTGCAGCACGGACACGAAGCGGTCCACCATGTCGTCGTTGCGGGGAAAAATCTGAAGCACGACGCGGCGGATGGCGGGAGCATAGACCACGATGAGACAGGTGAACACGATGAAAAGGAAAATGGCCCACACCATGCCCATGGTGTCTCCGGCGAGGTTCAGGCCCTTGGAAAGGACGTTCTTGAGCACGGCGTTGACCACGGCGTTGAAGTCGCTCTCCAGCTTGTCGAGATACTCCTGAGCGTTGGGGACGTTCTCCACGAAGATCCGGTAGCCTTCCCCAAGATAATAGGAAATGGCGGGGGGAATGGGATGCCCGTCCTGCCACCAGGCCGTAAGACGCCTTGCGCCTTCCAGAGCCTGCGGCACGACCATGCCTATGACGATGCTGATGGGCGTGACCACGCAGACCACGAGTCCCACGGAAAAACAGGCTATGGCCGAGGTCTTGGACATTCTTGCCCGCAGCCACCGGTACACGGGCAGCGTAAGCGCCGCCGTGACGGCCGCAACAAACGCGCTCGTAGGATAGGGAGACAGCAGAGCGAACCACAAAACAATTGCAACAACAGCCAGACAGCGGGCCATGAATCCTCCATGATGAGCGATGCGGAACTTTTCGGCATCCCCTCAAAGGTACTGGGGATCGGCGGTGATGTCCAGTTTTATGGCCCCGATGTCCGCTTCCGGCTGTTTG
>CAJJMX010000462.1 GCA_905192935.1 uncultured Mailhella sp. | reverse complement strand
ACACGGGATAGGCTCCCAGCATGCCCATGGACTTCACGAAGGAGTCCGCCTCACGGATGTTCTGGTCGATGGCGATGCCTATGATGAGCAGGTCCTCTTCGGGAATCTCCGTGCGCATCTTCATAAGCTCGGGTATTTCCTTCCGGCAGGGACCGCAGAAGGCGGCAAAGAAATTCACGAGAATCACCTTGCCGTGATTGGCCGCAAGCTCGTCAAGCAGCTCATAGGTGTGCACGGGCTTGATCTGGGTTTCGGTCTCCTGCCCGGACGCAGGGACAGCGACAAGCGACACGGCCATCATGACGAGACACGTCAGCATAAGTTCCGCCGTGCGGCGAAAAAAGCCCAGCGGCTTTTCTTTCATACCAAAACTCCTTTTTCTCAAGAAGATGGAACGCGGAGGTCCTTTCTTCCGCGAACTTTTTTAGGTGTACTGAAAATCGTTGAAAACGCCAACCTTAAACTATAGGATACATTCCGGCAAGCACGCTTCCACCCCGGGAGCCCTGCCGAAATAAGGACGACTCCATGACGAACACTTCCGATGCGCACGAAGCCGAACTGCTCTCCTCCCCGAGGAAGAAGTCCCGCACGACCTCTGCGCGTATCAAAAAAAGTAAGACATCTCCCGTGGATGGTGATGTGATCGACATCACGGCAGCCCCCGTTTCCACAAAAACGGAGAGCGCTGACGCCTCTTTGGAAAAAAACGGGGACGCCTCCGAAAAAAAATCAGGACGACGTACGAAGCGGAGCGCCGCATCGAAGGAAACGGAGCCGGAAGAGCCTTCTGAAAATGACGCCCCGGAGGAAGACTCCGGCGAGGACGATTCTCCCGAAGTCATGGAGGCGGAACTCGAACAGGCTCAGGACGGAGAACTCCTTCCCGACGACGCCTCCCTTGACGACTCCTTCGACGACTTGAACGACAACGGCCGCGTCATAGATCTCGGCAGCAATCTTCCCGCCATTGCGGAAGACAGGCTGCCGAGCGTGCCCGTGCGCGACAATCTTCAGAGCTACCTGCGGGAGGTCAGCAAGTTTCCTCTGCTCGAGCCGGAAGAGGAAACCGAACTTGCCAGACGGGTACGCGATCACGGCGATCCCGAAGCGGCCTTCCGCATCGTGTCCTCGCACCTGAGACTCGTGGTCCGCATCGCCATGGACTTCCAGCGCCGCTGGATGCAGAACGTGCTCGACCT
>CAJJMX010000461.1 GCA_905192935.1 uncultured Mailhella sp. | reverse complement strand
GGGTCGAAGCGCACGAGCACGGCTTCGGCGTGACCGGTATTGCCGCGGCACACGTCCTCATAGGACGGTCGGTCGAGATGGCCGCCCGTGTATCCGGAGCGCACGTCCACGACGCCGGGCAGTTTGCTCATGCCGTCTTCCACTCCCCAGAAGCAGCCTCCGGCCAGCACGGCCACGCTGGTTCCGCGCACCTTTTCATACAGGGCCAGTCCCAGTTTCTCCTTTTCGCTGCCCGCGGGGGCGAAGCTCATGGACAGGGAGTTCACGCAGTAGCGCGTGTTCTTTTCCGTCAGACACTCGCCCTCGAACACATGGCCGAGATGCGCTCCGCAATTATTGCACTGAATTTCCACACGTCGGCCGTCCGCATCGGGCAGACGGCGCACCATGTCGGGCAGCGCGTCGTCAAAGGCCGGCCAGCCGCAGCCGGAGTCGAACTTGTCCGCCGAGCGGTACAGCGCCACGCCGCACTGACGGCACAGATAGGTTCCGGCCGCCTTGCTGTTCTCATACTTGCCGGTCCCCGGCGCTTCCGTGGCCTTGTTGAGTATGACCTCCGCTTCCATGGAAGTCAGAGGAGGCACGGCGGCATCGCCGCGGGCCACAATACGAAAACCGCTTTCTTTCATGGAAACCGCCTCCCGCAAAGGGTCAAAGGTGGGACGGGAAAAGAACGCCGAGGCCGTGGACACGCTTCCGAAACAGGCCATCAGCGCCGCCAGAACAAGGAGTACGGCGCGTCGCGCACAAAAAACGTGGTTCATGGGCCCTCCTTATCAGGAATATTTACTGATAAGTAAATAACCGCGCCTTTTTGAAAAGGCAAGTTCTTTTTCAAAGAAGCTGAGGGGTTGCCATACTGCCCCCTTGAATCATCCAAGGGGCTCGTTTTTCCCAAAAGTTATTCGCTCTCCATTGACTTTTCGAGTCTGAACAGTTAAATTATCAGCGCAATGTACCTGCCACCCCCGCAGCGCGCGGAAAATCTTCCTACATTCTGGAAGGGGTCGGCAGGTCTTTTTATATCCATTGTCGTGGAGATAATATGCAAATCTATAATAAACCCGCCCTGTCTGCTCCAGAAATGGTCGTGCTTCTCCAGTCCAAAGGGCTTACCATTTCTGATGAGGAGAAAGTTATACGCTATTTAAATACCATAGGCTATTACAGACTTTCTGCATATTTTCTTCCATTTTATAGTTC
>CAJJMX010000460.1 GCA_905192935.1 uncultured Mailhella sp. | reverse complement strand
CTTGAGGGCCATGACGGCCGCAAGCGCGATGGCTCCGAGAAGGGGCAGAACAGGCGGTCTCACGCCGACGACGAGCGTGCCGTACAGAATCATGGCCACGGGCAGCAAAAGCGACAGTGTCGCCCAGAGGAGCGACGGCTTCTTTTCCTGTGTCTCCATAGTGAATCCTTTGGTAAAAAGTCTTGCCTCGCCCGTCCTTGCGACGGGCCTTTTCCCTGTATTCTCAGCAGGTCTCCCCTTTTCCCGAAGAGAGGCCTCCCGTTTCCCGTATGTCCGGGTCAAAAAGACGGACGTTCCGAAGAGCCTGCGGACCTGCCGGCCCGCAGGGATGCCGTGCGCTTTCCGGCCGGGAACGCCTACAGTTCCAGACGGGTCTTTCTGCCTTCCTTCATGTCGAGAAGGCTCCGGATGCCGCAGTCCACCATGCTCACGATGGACTCCTCGGTATAGAAGGCCATGTGCTGGGTCAGCACCACGTTGGGGAACTGACGCAGATAGACCATGTCCTTGTTCTTGATGATGTCGGTCTTACGGTCGGTGTGATAGATGCCCTTCTCATGCTCGAACACGTCCATGGCGAGGGAGCCTATCTTTTTCGTTTCCACGCCTTCGGTAATGGCGTTTATGTCCATGAGCTCGCCGCGCGCGGTGTTGATGAGCACCACGCCGTCCTTCATGCGGGCAAGGCTCTCCTTGTTGACCATGTGCACGGTCTCGGGCGTGGCCGGGACATGGAAGGTGATGACATCGCTCTCCCTGTAGAGAGTGTCGAGATCCACGAAGGAGGCATAGGGATGAAGCTCCTCGCAGTCCGTGAGATTGTAGGCCAGGATGCGGCAGCCGAAGCCGGAAAGGCTCCGTATGACGGTGGAGCCTATGCTGCCCGTGCCCACGACGCCCACGGTAAGATTGTGCAGGCTGCGGCCCATGAGTCCCTTCAGCGAGTAGTCGTTCACGTTCTGACGCCACATGGCGGGCTTGTAGTGACGCAGCACGAGAAGCATGAGCATGATGGTGAAGTCCGCCACGGCCGCGGGCGGATAGGCGGCGTGGCTCACCCGTATGCCGCACTCGCGGGCGGCGGCAAGATCGACATGATCAAAGCCTATGGTGCGGGTGGAAAGATACTGCACGCCGAGCTCACGGAGCTTGCCGAACATGACGCGGTCGAGACGGCTGAGGCCGAGCGTGGATATGCCTTCCGCGCCTTC
>CAJJMX010000459.1 GCA_905192935.1 uncultured Mailhella sp. | reverse complement strand
GGGGGACACTCTGCTCCTGTATGTGGGAACTGTAAAGAAAAAATTGAAGAACTCTCCCGGAGAACATTTTCCATGACGGAAAACAGGTCTTCGGGAGAGCACGCGCCGTTCCGTTCAGAGTCCCGTGGCCACGGCGATCATCATGACGACGACGGCCATGGCCGTCCATATCAGAAAGAGCGGCAGCACCCAGACGGCCCACCGCCTGTAATCAAGACCGGCCATGGCGATGCTGGCCATCATGGTTCCGTTGGTGGGGAAAATCACGTTGGAAAGGCCGTCGCCGAGCTGGAACGCGAGTACGGCGGTCTGCCTTGTCATATCCACGACGTCGGCAAGAGGGGCCATGATGGGCATGACGACGGCCGCCTGACCCGAGCCTGACGGCACAAAGAAGTTGAAGAGAAGATTGAACAGGAACATGACGGGCGCGACGAGCACGCTGTGCAGGCTGTTCAGAGCGACGGCCATGCCGTAGATGATGGAATGAAGAATGTGCCCGTCGCTCAGGACGACGGAAATGCCCGTGGCCAGGCCGATGAGCATGGCCGAAAAGGTCATCTGTTTTGCTCCCTGCAGGAATCCGGCCACAAAGCCGTTCATGCCCATGCCTGTCACCAGGGCGCCGAACATGGCGACCAGCAGCATTATGCCGGCCATATAGTTCATGCCCCAGTGAAGCGAAAGGGAGCCCCACACATAGATGCCGAGTCCGGCAACGAGGCCGAGCAGGGCCAGCGCATGGCGGCCGTTGAATTCGACGGTGTCGCCCGTCGTTTCGGCGTCTTGAACGGCGGAAGAGGCCTGTCGGCCGGAACTGACGCTGCGTGCGTAGCGGAGGATGAAAAGAGCCGTAGGCAGAAGAAAGACCAGCCAGACGGCGCAGCGGAAGCCGAAGCCGGAAAGCATGGGCAGTCCGGCTATCTGCTGGGCTATCTGCACGGTCATGGCGCATACGGGGCTTGTGGCGTAGCCGCCGTAGGCGGCAAGGAACATGATGGCCACGCCGGTGATCTCGTCGGCGCCTAGTCTGCGGGCAAGAATGACGCCTATGGGAATGGTGGCCACGACGGGATTGGCCATGACGCCGGATGCTCCGAGGACGCTCATGATGCTGATGATGACGGGCAGGATGATGAAGGATTTTGTTCCCAGCCTGCGGACCAGCCAGCTGATGAAGGCGTCGACGGCGTTGCTGGAGATGAGGACCTGAAAGTA
>CAJJMX010000458.1 GCA_905192935.1 uncultured Mailhella sp. | reverse complement strand
CACCATGCTGGCCATCATTTTCTGCTGGTCCGTAGCCGTCTGCGGCTCCTGGCTTCTCGGCAGCGTGCTGGGGCTCGGCATCATCGGCGTGTGGGTCGCCATGGCCTTCGACGAGCTGTGTCGGGCCGGTATCTTCATTGTCCGTTTCCGCCGCGGAAACTGGAAAAAACTTTCTCTCGTCGACGACAGAAGCTGACAGTCAATTCCCTACAGGAGGCATATTATGAAATCACTGAATGAACGACTGGTCTATCTTTATCTGTTCCTTACCTTCTTTCTGTGGGGAAGTCTCTATGTCGTCAGCAAGTACGTACTCGACAAGGTGCCTCCGTTTACGGTGTCTCTCGTGCGGTACGCCGTGTCCTTCCTGATTCTTCTGGCCATCGTCCGCATAAAGAAGTTCCGCCCCGTGGAGCGCAAGGACTACAAGTACATCTTCATGATAGGCTTCTTCGGCTATTTCGTGGCCCTGGTCCTGCAGCTGCTCGGAACAAAGTTCTCCAACGCCTCGTTTGCAGCCCTCGTGAATTCCCTGAACCCCATAGTCATCATGATCATGGCCGCCATATTCCTGCATGAACGCCTCACGCTCCAGAAGGGCGTCGGACTGCTGCTCGGCATCGTCGGCGTCTACTTCATCATCGGCGGAGTGCACGGCAGCGACATGATGACGGGCATCATCCTTTCCCTTATCTCCGTGCTGATATGGTCGTACGTGTCCATCATCATCCGTAAGATAGGCCATCTCTATCATCCGCTCATCATAACGGCCTGGAGCATGGGCGTGGCTCTTGTCTTCACCATTCCCGCCTCTGCCGTGGAGCTCGTGCACACGCCCGCCGTCTGGGACACCGGCGTGATTCTCTCTCTTCTCTACATGGCCGTCATGTGCACCTGCGTGGCCCATGTGCTCTGGAACGAAAGCCTCTCCCTCATCGAGGCAGGCACCTGTTCCGCCTTCTACCCCGTGCAGCCGCTGACGGCCACGGTACTCGGCATTCTGTTCCTCGGCGAAGCAGTCTCCCTGTCCTTCTGGGTCGGCACCGTTCTCATTCTCGCAGGCGTCATGCTGTGCCTGATCCACTTCAGCAAGGCTCCGGCCATCTTCAAGCTCTGCTGCTCCTCCCGCGATCGCTCCTGAATGACTTTTTTCAGACGACGGCGGAAGAAATGATGCCGCCGGACACGACAACGCAAGAAGGCCGAAGCATCAAAAGCTCCGGCCT
>CAJJMX010000457.1 GCA_905192935.1 uncultured Mailhella sp. | reverse complement strand
AAGCTCAGTGGCATTCAGGAAGCCTGCGGCAAGGGCCTTGCGCATGCGCTCGGGATGGAAGGTGATGCCTTCCAGCATGTCGGCCATGAGCGAAAGGGAGTGACGCACGGTCTTGTCGGTGTCGATGAAGGGAATCTTGTCTTCCTGAAGGTCGCGATTGTAGGTCAGCGGGATACCCTTCATGATGGTCATGAGGTTCAGGAGATTGCCGTACACGCGGCCGGTCTTGCCGCGCATGATCTCGGCCACGTCGGGATTCTTCTTCTGCGGCATGATGGAAGAGCCGGTGGAATGCTTGTCGGAAAGCGTGATGTAGCCGAAGAGCGGATTCGCCCACCAGATGATCTCCTCGCAGAAACGGGAGAGATGCGCCATGCACACGCTTCCGCAGAACAGGGCTTCCATGGCGAAGTCGCGATCGGCCACGGCGTCCATGCTGTTGTCGAAGATGCCGTACATGCCGAGCTCGTCGGCCACCATGCGGGGATTCAGAGGATAGGTCGTTCCGGCGAGGGCGGCCGCGCCGAGGGGGCTTACGCGCACGCGGCGCTCGCAGTCGGCCATGCGTTCCACGTCGCGCTTCAGCATCCAGGCGTAGGCGAGAAGATGATGGGCCAGGCTCACGGGCTGGGCGGGCTGCATATGGGTGCATCCGGGCAGGAGCACGGAGCGGTTCTCTTCGGCGCGACGGACGAACATGCGGATGAGCGCACGGGCCAGACGCATCCACTCGCGCATCTGATCGGACACGAAAAGACGGAAGTCGAGACATACCTGATCGTTGCGGCTGCGGCCGGTGTGCAGCTTCTTGCCCACTTCGCCCACGATCTCGGTGAGGCGGGTCTCGATGTTCATGTGCACGTCCTCGAGTTCCTGCTTCCAGGGGAAGGAACCGGCCTCGATTTCACGCTTCACCTGCTCAAGGCCCTCGATGAGCTTTGCGGCCTCCTCGCGGGTGATGACGCCCTGCTCGCCCAGCATGCGGGCATGGGCTTTGGAACCGGCGATATCCTGCGCATAGAGCGCGCTGTCGAAAGAAATGGATTCCGTATAGGCTTCCACGGCAAGGCTGGTGCTTTCTTTGAAGCGGCCGCCCCAAGGCTTGTCGGACATGGTAACTCCAGAATGTTTTAGACCCGCACGGGGCGGAACAAAGGCGCCCTGCCGCGAGGCGGCGGGGAAAGAATGAAAAGGCCGCAGCGGCCTTTCGTCGGAAAAGGCAGGAGGCGGCAT
>CAJJMX010000456.1 GCA_905192935.1 uncultured Mailhella sp. | reverse complement strand
TTTCAGGTACGGGAGCCATGGGCAGCGTGCGCAGGCGCGTTGCCCCGTGGCAGAGAAATCTGAAGTGTTCCGGGCATGTTCTGCGGCTGAGGCCGTCGGAGTCGGGCGCTTCCGGCCGACGCGTCGTGGCGGCCATGGCTTCGATTTCCCGCGCAAGCGACAGCAGAGTTTCCCGGTTGATGTCGTAATGCATGAAGTGTCCGCGTTTTTGTCCCGTGAGCAGTCCGGCCCGTCGGAGGATCTTCAGATGCTGAGAAACCGCGCTTTCGCTGACGTTCAGCATCCTTGCCAGCGCGGAAACGCAGTAGCTGCCGCGAAGCAGCAGAAGAACGATGCCGCGCCTTGTGTCGTCGGCAAGCGCTCGATAAAGAGGGGCGCTGCTCATGCCTGCCTCCTGTTTTTCTTGAAGCGGCTTCCTTATTCGGGAAAAGACGCAGGAGAAGAAAGGTTTTCGCCGGAACGGAAATTTGATTAAGTGATTACTTAAATAAAAGGCTCCTAAGCTTGTGTCAACGGCATGTTTCCGGACTGTCGTTTAGGTGGCAGATAATAAAAAATCCCCGCCGGTGAAGACCGGCGGGGAGGAAGATGCCCGGGCAAAGGGCGCGTCAGCTTCGTCTGGTGCCCAGCGTGTCGAAGGATTCCACGGCCGTGCGGAAGGCGATGCCGGAGCCGGGTTCGGCGTCGCTGAATTCGGCCTTGATGCTTTCCATGATGCGGTCGCTTTTGTCCTTCGGGCTGAGAATCATGACGAGTTCCTTTTCCGGCACGATGGTGATGCCGAAGAAGGAGGCGTCGTCCGGACGTGCCGTGCCGCGTGCGTGTATGACCGTGCCGCCCGTGGCGCCGGCGCTTCTGGCCGCGTCCATGACCTGGTCCGCGCTGCCGTTGTTGACGATGATGGACAGAAGTTCGTAGCCGGAGTGTTCCGGGCTGTGGTCAGACATGAGGTCCTCCTGAGTCTGGGAAAGAACGGCGGGCGCGGAAACGTGGTGCCGGAAGGCTTCGATGACGTCGATGGTGAACATGATGCCCCGGGTTCTGGAAAGCGCCGGAGCGTTGCGTATGGCGTCCATGACGGGACGGACGAGCGGGGAGGGCAGAAGCGAATATATGAGTTCCTTTTCCACGTCGTCGAGGCCGAGCAGGCGCAGCCATTTGTTCTGCGCCGTGCCGCGGCCCATGAGCACGGTGCCACCGGGAGCCCCGGCGTTTCTGGCCGCGGCCATGGCGGCGTCGCACT
>CAJJMX010000455.1 GCA_905192935.1 uncultured Mailhella sp. | reverse complement strand
ATGCTCATCAATGCGCTGGACAGCATGGAGGGGGAGGACGGGCCGCTGCGCGTTCTCGTCATGGAAGGCCGCTGCGCGGCCGGAAAAGTGACGCTTGCCATTTCCGACAGCGGCAGCGGCATCAGCGAGGAAAACAGAAAAAAGATCTTCGAGCCCTTCTTTTCCACCAAGGGCAGCAAGGGCTTCGGTCTCGGGCTGTACATTTCCAGGCATATCGTGGAGCTGCACGAAGGGGAGATCCATGTGGAGTCGGAAGTCGGGGAAGGCTCCACCATGAGCTTCAGCTTTCCTGCCCTGGCTGAAGAGGAGAGGTTTTAAAAAAGCGTCCCGTCCCGGAAAGGCTCCGGGGCGGGACGCGGCTTCACGACGGTTCGGCGGTACAGGATGCGCATGCACAGGCTTTCCGGGGCATGCGGGAGCTGTCCGTCACGAACTTACTTGATGTATTCGTTTTCCCACTTGGCCATGGTGCCGTCGGCCTTGATGCCGGCCATCCAGTTGTTCACGGCCTTGAGAAGATCGGGTTCACCCTGCTTCATGAGCACGCCGAAGTGGTTTTCGGTGAAGGGCTTGTCGACGAGGGGCGCGGCAACCTTGGGATTGTCCTTGACGTAGCGCACGGCTTCCATGGTTTCGGTGATCATGACGTCGGCCTTGCCTTCGCCCACGAGACCGGGAATTTCAGCATTGTGTTCATGCATGATGAGCTGGGCCTTGGGCGTGGATTCCTTGGCGAACTTTTCGTTGGTGCCGCCGGGATTGTACATCACGCGCACGGAAGGCTGGTTCACGTCGTCGAGGGACTTGAACTGAGCGGCCTTGCTCTTGGTGACGAGCACGGTCTTGCCGAAGGTGAGATAAGGATCGGACATGGCCATGACCTTCTTGCGGGCGTCGGTGACGGTGATGCCGCACATGGCCACGTCGAACTTGCCGGACAGGGTGTCGTCCTGCAGGGTCTTCCAGGTGGTGGGCACGTATTCGAGCTTCACGCCGAGATTCTTGGCCAGAGAGGCGGCCATTTCCGCGTCGAAGCCTTCATACTTGCCGGTTTCCTTGTTGAGGTAGCTCATGGGCTTGTAGTCGCCCGTGGTGCCGACGAGCAGCTTGCCGCTGGATTTGATTTCTTTGAGGCTTCTGGCCTGAGCGTCCTGAGCGGTCATGCAGCCGACGGCGGCGATGAGCAGAGAAGCCATAAGGATGTTCTTGAACATGGGAGATCCTCCTGGACAGGAATGTTAAAAACGTTGTTCTCACGCTACG
>CAJJMX010000454.1 GCA_905192935.1 uncultured Mailhella sp. | reverse complement strand
CCCTCGATCCGTCCACGAAAAAAAAACTTTATGAAGAGGTTCGGAGCATCCCGCAGAAGTTCGACTGCGCCGTGCTCTTTGTTACGCACGACTTTCGGGAAGCGCAGATGCTCGCCTCCCGCATAGGCATCATGGATCACGGAAACATGCTCTGCATACGCCGTTCAGAGGATCTTTTCGCCCGCAGCGACGATGCGAAGCTCAATGCCTTTCTTGGACTGGAGGACAACGCATGACCACGCAGGAACTTTACAGACGACTCAAACAGGAACTGGAGCGCATTGTCCGCCTTCACCACCTGGACGACAGTCCCATCATGCTGCAAAGTCGGGGCCTTTCCCCGGAAGAGGCCATAGGAAGGACCAGACGCAAGGACTATCCCATTCTTGCGGGCAGGGAAATCATGCTTCAGGCCCGCTTCGGTGCTTCTCTGGGCCAGGCCTTCACGGATGCTCCTTCCGACTTCTGCGGCACGCTCAACGAAGTGCTGGCCCTCGATCCCGAAAACGACGTCCACAGCCGGGGCCTGCTCGTGGCCTCGCTCAACGCCGTCATGCGTCACACCGGCGACGTCGACCATACCGTTCACTGCCGGAACGACGATCTGGAACGATGTGCCGAATCTTACGCCGCGCACGTCCGTGCGCACTACGGCGCTCCCCGCATCACGCTCGTAGGCTATCAGCCCGCCCTTACCGCCCGACTTTCTCAGGAATTTCCTCTGCGCGTGCTGGACATGAACCCTCAGTTCGTGGGCAGTGTGAGATCCGGCGTCACCATAGAAAACGGCAAGGAAAGCTACCGAAGCGCCGTACTCGACTGGCCGGATCTTGTGCTCTGCACGGGCAGCACCTTATGCAACGGCACCTTCGTCAACTTCGTCGACATCGGAAAGCCCGTCCTCTTCTTCGGCATTTCCGGAGCGGCCGCTGCCCGAATCTTCTCCCTTCCCCGCTTCTGCCCCTGCTCCTGCTGACAGCAGAAGTTCCGGTATTCCGCCATGCCGGCATGTCGAAAGTCCCGACGCGCCGGCTCTCTTTTCCGACACGATACAGGTCACGCGCTCCGTGTCCGACAGGCACGGTCCGGGAGAATTTTCCGCCTCAGGAACCTTTCTCAACGTCATTCAGCATGCGCCGCTCTTCCGGGACCGGATCGGCGCTTTTTTTTCGCGTGCTCATCCCTCCCCCCCCTTCACGACCCCCCACAACCACTTATTAACAAAGACAAGGATACTTTTAAAAAAAACGAAAAAAAACTTTTCCCTGTAAGGACGATG
>CAJJMX010000453.1 GCA_905192935.1 uncultured Mailhella sp. | reverse complement strand
CTGCGGTTCGCTGAACGCCGCGCTTCTGGCCCGCGACGTGCAGTATCACCGCATCGTCGGCACGGGACGCGCCGTCAAGGAAGAGCGCGAAGGCCTCTCCTACGTGACCCGCATCGACATCGACGTGCGCGTGGACGTGGACGACAAGGATGCCGAAACGCTGGCGCACTGTCTGAAGATCGTGAAGAGCTGCATGATCACCCGTTCCCTCATGAACGGCGTGCAGGTCGGCATTCACGCGGAACGCGCCTGAGGCGCGGGTCCCTCACAGGATCCTGTCCCCGGAAAGGCGCTCTTTCCGGGGATTTTTTTCGGCCCTTCCGGACCGGCCGGGAAAAGGACGCGGCCTCCGGAGGCGAGGCGGAGGCGAAGCGGCCGTATTGTGTCTTTTTGATGACAGGGCACGGCATCCCATTGTCATGAATGATATCTTGCTCTACTATGCCTCCAACCGGAAAGCTCCATTTCGGAAGTTTTCCCCGATGACCCTGAGGAGGGTATATGAACAAACGTTTTCTTTCTGCCGCTGCGGCCGTCATTCTGAGTTTCGGCATCGCCGGTCAGGCCTTTGCTCTGCCGGAACCGGACATGTCCCCGAAGTACACCTATGAGCTGAAGGATGTGATGAAGGTCGACGGACGCCAGGGCGTCGCCTGCGACGGCAAGTACATCTACGTCAGCTGCAGCAAGGTGCTCTACAAGTACGATATGGACGGCAAGCTCGTGCTGAAGAACGACAAGCCCTTTGAGACCGGTTACACCAAGGCCGTCAATCACCTCGGCGACATCGACGTCTACAACGGCGAAATTTACTGCGGCGTGGAAAACTTCATGGACGGCGTGGGCAAGGACATTCAGGTGTCCGTGTACGACGCCAACACCCTGAAGTTCAAGCGCGCCTTCCCCTTCAACGAGGCCTCCGGCCAGCTGGAGACTTCCGGCATCACCGTCGACCCCGTCAAGGGCACGGTCTGGATGTGCTCCTGGGTGGGCGAGGAATCCGGCCGCTATCTCTATGAATACGACCTCGATGGCAACTATCTGCGCAAGGTGCATCTGCAGCCCGTGCCGCAGTGGGTGCAGGGCGTGTTCTATTATGACGGCTCCCTCTTTCTGACCGCCGACGACGGCACCGCCGACGACAACGAGCCCGACCACCTCTACCGCGTGGACATCTCCTCGGCAAGCTATGCCCCCGTCATCCTGGAAAAGACCTTCACCGAGACCATCAGGCAGGGTGAGATCGAAGGCCTCTGCGTCGATCCTTCCACCGGCGATCTTCTGGTGCATCAGA
>CAJJMX010000452.1 GCA_905192935.1 uncultured Mailhella sp. | reverse complement strand
CTTCCCAGAGAGAATCAAGGCCGGCTTCCCGCCGGAACACGGGGAGCGTCACGTAGAGCATCGCGTCGGCGGCCACGCAGGCTGCGGTGAGCAGCGCGAAGATCAGCACCTCCCGACGGCATTTCCCGGACGCTTCCGGCATGACGGTCTCCTCAGGCGAGATAAAGCTGCACGCCCGCGTCCCGTATCATGTCCTCCCAGGGGGAGGGCAGGGGACCGTTGGAGAATATGGCCTCAAGCTGCCGTATGTGTCCCGCCCGCACCATGGCCGGACGCCCGAACTTGGACCTGTCGCAGGCCAGAAACACGCGGCGCGAATGTTCGATGATCGCCCGGGCCACGGACACTTCCCGGTAGTCGTAGTCGAGAAGATTGCCTTCCTTGTCAATGCCGGATATGCCTATGATGCCGAAATCCATGCGGAATTCACGGATGAAATGCTCGGTCTCCGGACCTATGACCCCAAGGTCGTGAGAGCGCACCGTGCCCCCCGCAATGATGACCTCAAACGACGGATTGCCCGCACAGATCCTCGCCACGTTGAGATTGTTGGTGAGGATGCGCAGATTCTTGCGCTCCGAAAGCGCAAAGGCCACGGCCTCCGTGGTCGTGCCGATGTTGATGCAGAGCGACGCCCCGTCCGGGATGTGCTGCGCCACAAGCTCGGCAATGTGCCGCTTTTCCTCGGTGAACAGCAGCTTGCGCTGATCGTAGATGATGTTCTCCGTGCTGAGAGGCATGCCCACGCCGCCGTGAAAGCGCTGTACGCGTCCCTCGTCGGCAAGCTGATTGATGTCCCGCCGCATGGTCTGCGGCGTGACGGCAAAATGCTGGGCCAGTTCCTCAATGGTAGCGTAGCCGCGCTTGTTGAGAAACTCCAGAAGATTCTTTTTTCGGCTGTCTGCTTTGTTCATGGGCGGTCCTGAAAGAAAGTGCCCGAAGTATAAGGGAACCCGGCCGACTTCGGCAAGGGAAAAGAAGGATGGGGAAAAAAGAACTATGTGAAAAAAAACACTATTGACACATTGGCGTAACAAAGACTACACTCACTTACTTCTGACCGTTTACTTTTTTCCGGGGCTCGGTGAATATGGAGCAGGAAAGCCATGTATCCGCCCCGGTGAACGGCATGCGTTTTTTGAAGCATTACAGCGGCACGCGCGCAGGGGCCCGTTCTTTCGGGAAGATTTCGTGAAAGGACGCGCATGGACGGATCTTCACAGGTCCGCCGGGCGTGCCGGACGGAATATGCGCGGATCAGCAACAGCGACAAACGGGGAAAGAGGCACAGAATGTCGGTAAGTTT
>CAJJMX010000451.1 GCA_905192935.1 uncultured Mailhella sp. | reverse complement strand
GGACTTCTAAGCAGTGGGTCGCAGGTTCGAATCCTGCTAGGCGCACCAACGAAATCAATGGGATATCTGCTTTTTGCAGGTATCCCTTTCGTCGTTTCTGAAGCTTTTTCCGCTTCTGTCACCCAGTTGTCACCCGCAAGTCGCGTCGCAGACAACGTTTCTGACCTGCCTTTCTGCAGCGCGCCAGCCCCCTTTTCTCCGCTCTCCGCCTCTTCCGCGACGGGCCTTTGCGCTCTCATCTCCCTTTTCGCCCGTAAGGGCTGGCGCTTCCTTTTCTTCGGCGGCAACGCCGCCCTGGAGATGCACCGCCGCGCCTCCTCCTTCATTCTTTCTCCAGAAAAACAGCTCAAAGTATCATGGCCGCAGCCGGCCGTTACGGGTCCTTCCATGGGGGGCCTGCCGAGGGGCGGAATGGAGTCCTCGTGGAGTACGGGATTTTTTGGTTTTTGTTCCTGGGATTTTGGGACGGAGCCTTTTGACGCTCCCTGTCTGGAGGTGGCGGCATGAGCGACATCTCCGATATGGAAGCCCGCGTCCAGGCAGCCGTGGCCGAAGAACAGCGCCAGGGCCAAGCCCAGGAAAAACAGGAGGCCGTGACTCCCGACTTCGTGGCCAAGTGCTCCAATTTCAGGGAAAAGGGAGACGGTCTGCTCCACTCCGCTCTTTTCCGGGGCCGCTTCGTCTATGTGCCTGAGTGCCGCCAGTGGTATGAATGGGTCGGACAAAGATGGCAGGAAACTCATGTCCACAAGGTAGAAGCCTCTGTCGATGAAGTCGGTCTCAAGTACAGAGAAGTCGCCTCGCACTATGAACGCCTTGCCCGCCAGGCCAAGGACGCCGGAGACAAGGAAGAAGGCGAGCGCCTGAAGTCCCCCGCAGAAAAAATGTTCAACCGCGCCTCGTATCTGAACAGTTCCCGTGGCGTGAATGCCTGCATCAAGTTCACTCTGGCCAACTCTGATCCTCTCATCTGCCGCCCGGACATCTGGGACAAGGACCCGTGGCTGCTCGGCGTGGCCAACGGGGTCGTGGATCTGCGTACCGGGGAGTTCCGGCCGGGGCGTCCTGACGACTTCATGAAAAAAGCCTGCCCGGTCGAATGGAAGGGATTGAACGCCCCTGCTCCAAAATGGGAGCGGAGTTTGTCCGAAACCATCGGCGCTTTCGATGGCGTGTCAGACTACCTGCATAAGGTGCTCGGCTATGCCATTACCGGTCTTTCTTCCGAGCCCCTTTTCCTGATGCTGTACGGTGAACGAGGACGTAACGGCAAAACCGTCATCATGGAGACGCTCAAGAAGGTGCTC
>CAJJMX010000450.1 GCA_905192935.1 uncultured Mailhella sp. | reverse complement strand
GATGGAGCCGGTAGTATTGCCGAAGTCGTCGGAATAGAGGCGAACAGCGTTGTCTCCTATGTTTCCCGTAGTATTTCCGAAATCGTCGGTATAGGTCCGATAGGACTGGTCGCCGATGGAGCCTGTGGTATTGCCGAAGTCGTCGGAGTAGAGACGCACGGACCTGTCGCCTATGGTTCCGGTGGTGTTTCCGTAGTCGTCGGTGTAAAGGCGTATGGGCTCGCCGTCATTCGTGTAACCGGTGCAGTTGCCGTAGTCGTCACAGTAGAGGTTGCCGGCCGACGAGGAGGAGGCGGGCAGAAGAATCGCCGCCGCCAGCAGACACAGGGCTGAAACAAGGATGTCTTTCATGGCGCGTTCCCGGACAAGTTTTGTTTCGACGGTACGAAACAAGGAACAGGTTATGATGGCGCATCATATCTTGCCGGGAATTGTTCGTCCATAATAAAAGTTTTCGGAAGGAGGATGGGGGTGCGGGGGAAGGAGGAAAGCCCTTTTTCAAAAGGGTTTCCTCCTTCCCCCGCCCATCTTATCTATCCTATCCTCTCTTCCACTTCAGCAAAGGGGATGAAGGGAGCCGGGGGGGAGGCGGGATCGGCGAGGCGTTTTTCCATCCAGACCATGTCGTACCAGCGGCCGAACTTGAAGCCGCAGCGGGGGAACTCGCCCACGGTATGGAAGCCCATGCGGGTATGGAAGCGTATGCTGGCAAAGGTGAGGTATTCGTCCTCTTTTTGCGGGCGGGCAATGCAGGCGTAGAGCAGCAGCAGGTTCTGCGCTTTGAGGCTGGCTTCCAGGGCGTCGTAGAGCCGGGCGCCTGTGCCGCGGCCGCGGGCGTTCTGCGCCACGTAGATGGAGGCTTCGGCGCACCATTCGTAGGCCTTGCGCGGATGGAAGGCCGAGGCGTAGGCGTAGCCGAGAACGGTTCCGCCGTCTTCCGCCACGATCCACGGATAGCGGGAGAGGGTATGGCTCACCCTTCCTTCGAACTCCCGGAGCGAAGGGACTTCGTATTCGAAGCTGATGGCCGTTTCCCTGACGTAGGGGGCGTAGATGTCGAGAAGCGCGGGAGCGTCGGCCGTGGTCGCCGTGCGGATGCGGATGTCTTTCATGATGGCCTTCGTGGAGAGGGAAAGCGCCTGGCGAGCCGGGCCTTCTTTATTTCATGAGACGGAAGAAGTTCGACGGGGGAGCGGGATTTTTGCCGAAGGAGCATGCCCGGGGCCTCGCCCGTGTTGATTGCATGTCCGTGGAGGCAACGCGCGGAAGACGCAGGGTCATGCCGGACGGCGCAGGGCGTTCACGAAGGCCCGGGGGCGTCTTTCCC
>CAJJMX010000449.1 GCA_905192935.1 uncultured Mailhella sp. | reverse complement strand
CGTGATGGCCGTGATGTTTTCTTGTGTCGAAGACTTCTTCGCCGTGGTCGGAGACGAAAAGAAGAGCGCTGCTCGGCACGGAGCGCAGTCTTTCGATGACGGAGGCGATGATGTGGTCGGTATAAAGGATGCTGTTGTCGTAGTTGTTGATGTACTTTTTCGCCTTTCCCGTGAACCACGGTTTTTCCTGTATGTCGTTGTCGGAGGTGAATTGGTCGAACTTTTCGGGATAGCGGGAGGCGTAGTTGACGTGGGAGCCCATGGTATGCACGAAGATGACCCTTTTGCCCGACGGACTTTCCTGCGAGAGAACCTCATCCAGCGCCGGCAGTATCTTGGCGTCGTAGGATCGGGCATAGGCCTGATCGCCGCCTTTGTTCAGATAGATTTCCCTGTCTGCGCCGGAAATGAGCCGGACTATCATGTTGGTCCCGTCGATGGTGCTCTGATTGGACATCCACACGGTTTCAAATCCGGCCTGGCGGAAGATATTGACGAGGGGAATTTCCCCGACTCCCGGCACATCCCTGCATGAAAGCGCGGCGACGACGCTGGGCGTGGTCCTTCCGAAGGGACTTATGGCATCGCTGAAGACGAAGAGTTCCTCTCTTATGGAGGAGAGCTTCGGCGTGGTGTCGCGGAAATAGTTGTAGAGCCCCCAGTGATGCCGGCTCGAGGATTCGCCTATGAGCACGACGAGAGTGACGGGCCCGTCTTCGGACACCACGTCGGGAGCCCGGAGGGCGGCGGCCGTTTTCATGTAGCGTTCCAGGTCTTCCGCACTTGCCTTGTACTCTTTCCAGCTTCTGACGAGCTGGCAGGCGAGGTTGTCCTTGGCCAGACGGTCGAGCTTGCCCGTGACCTGAAGCACGCAGGCGGCGGCGAGAAGCAGAACGCCGAGAATCCTGGCGGCCCGGAAGTCGGAACTTCGGGCGGTCTTCAGGGTCTTCCAGAGCAGCATCAGCGGCAGGGCAAGCAGGGCGAAAAGATAGACAAGAGCCGTCAGAGAAAACTGGGAGACAAGAAACTCTGCCGATTCACTGAGATTGCTTTCAAAAATGGCGTACAGCGACTGCTGAGAGATGGTGGCCTCATAATAGAAGAGATGCATGCCGGCAAGGACGGCGGGAACCATGAGAAGCACTGTTACGGCCGGAAGCCATATCCGAGCCAGAGGCTTCCAGAACAGCGCCGGGAGAAAGCAGAAGATGGTGACGGGCAGCCCGTTCAGAAAGCAGCGGAAAGGATACCATACGGGAGTCTGAATGAACCAGAGCAGATGGACGAGAAAGAAGACGGATGCGGCCAGAAGCAGGAAAAGACCGGGAA
>CAJJMX010000448.1 GCA_905192935.1 uncultured Mailhella sp. | reverse complement strand
GCATCCGCCTGTCTCGTGAACACCGGCATAGCCTCTTCCGACGATCCCGTCGCCATGGCCATGGCCTTCCGCCGTGCCGTGGAAGCCGGCCGCGCCGCGTATCTTGCCGGTGCGGGCGCCGTGCACAGCGGCGGAGCCGTGGCGTCCTCGCCCCTCACGGGCTTTCTGCGCTGAGATTCTCTCAACGACGCCTTCTCATCGTCGTCCCGGAGGCACTCCCGTCTTTCCGAAGCTCCGGCGAAAGCTGCCTCCGAAAAGGACGCTGCTCTCTTCGCGCTTACGGAATGGGCCTTCAACGGCCCGGGAGCACATAAAAAACGCTCCTTTCCCTGCCGGGACGACGATGCCCGCACTCTTTTGCCGCGTTCCGCCTGAGCGCGGATCATGAAAGAAGCTCCTGCCCTTACGGCAGAAGCTCCCGCAACGCATCACAAAGGCACACTCTTATGGATACTCCTGTTCTGGCTGATACCTTCGCGCCGGGAGAGGCGCATTTCGACGAATGTCTGGCCGAGTGGCCCAGAGAACGCCGCGCCGCGCTGGCCGCCGAAGCCACGGAACGCGACGTTCTGGCCGCTCTGGAAAAGGACGTGCTGCGTCCCGAAGACTTCATGGCGCTGCTCTCCCCGGCTGCGGCCCCCTTCCTTGAACAGATGGCCCGTCGTTCCCGGGACATCACGCTCCGCTTCTTCGGCCGCGCGGTCAACATCTTCTCGCCGCTCTACGTCTCCGACATCTGCACGAATCACTGCCGCTACTGCGGCTTCAACGCCGACAATCATCAGAAGCGCCGCCATCTCACGGTGGACGAAGCCGCGGCCGAAGCCTTCGCCCTGGCCGACGCGGGCATAAGCCACATTCTTCTGCTCACCGGAGACGCCCGCCACATCGCTTCTCCCCGGTACATTGCGGATGTGGCAAAACGCATCAAGCCGCGCTTTGCCTCCGTGGGCGTGGAAGTCTACTCCCTGACCCTGGACGAATACCGCATGCTCATAGAAAACGGCGTGGACAGCATGACCATGTTCCAGGAAACCTACAACCCCGAGCTTTACGAATGGCTGCATCCGGCGGGCCCCAAGCACGATTTTCTGTGGCGGCTCAACACTCCCGCCCGGGCGGCCAGGGCCGGCATGCACAGCGTGGGCATAGGCGCGCTCATGGGACTTGACGAATTCATTCACGACGCCTTCTGCACCGGCCTGCACGCCTGGTGGCTGCAGAAGCATTTCCCCGGCACGGACATCGGCCTTTCCGTGCCCAGGATGTGCCCGCATCCAAGGTTCATATAGTCGCCCTTCCATGACCATATTATAAATTCTTCTCCTTC
>CAJJMX010000447.1 GCA_905192935.1 uncultured Mailhella sp. | reverse complement strand
CGCGGCGCATGGTTTCCACGATGATGGCCATCTGGAATTCGCCGCGGCCCTTCACGAGGAAGGCGTCTCTGTCTTCGGTGTCTTCCACCTTGATGGACACGTTGCGCAGGGCTTCGCGGTCGAGGCGCTCGCGTATCTTGCGGGCCTGGACGAGCTTGCCGTCGCGACCGGCGAGGGGCGAGGTGTTGATGCCGAAGCGCATGGACACGGTGGGATCGTCCACCTTGATGCGGGGCAGCGGCGAGGGATCGGCGGCGGTGCAGATGGTGTCGCCGATGGTCACGTCTTCGATGCCGGCCATGACCACGATGTCGCCGGCGTCCACTTCGTCCACGTCGACCATGCTCTTGCCCTTGTACACCTGGAAGCGCGTGGCGCGCAGCGGACGGGGAGTGCCGTCCTCACCGATGCAGACGAGGGCGTCCTTGGTGTGGGCGTGGCCGTTGCGGATGCGGCCCACGGCCAAACGGCCGAGATAGTCGGAATAATCGAGGTCGGCCACCAGCATGTGGAAGGGCATTTCCGGATCGTAGGACGGCGCGGGAATGTACTTCAAAATGGCGTCGAACAGCGGAGAAAGGTCCTTGCGCTCGTCGTTCAGATTGTTCATGGCCACGGCGTCGCGGCCGATGGCGTAGAGCACCGGGAACTCGAGCTGACTTTCGCTGGCGTCGAGGTCGATGAACAGGTCGTACACTTCGTTGAGCACTTCCTCGGGACGGGCGTCCTTGCGGTCGATCTTGTTCAGCACCACGATGACGGGCAGAGAAAGTCCGAGAGCCTTGCGCAGCACGAAACGAGTCTGGGGAAGCGGACCTTCCGCGGCGTCCACCAGCAGGATCACGCCGTCGACCATGGAGAGGGCGCGTTCCACTTCGCCGCCGAAGTCGGCATGGCCGGGAGTGTCCAGAATGTTGATGCGCACGCCCTTCCAGCCCACGGCGCAGTTCTTGGCGGAAATGGTGATGCCGCGTTCACGTTCCAGTTCCATGCTGTCCATGAGGCGGTCGTCCACCACCTGATCGGCGCGGAACATGCCGCTCTGCTTGAAAAGACCATCCACCAGCGTCGTCTTGCCGTGGTCGACGTGCGCAATGATGGCAATGTTGCGAAGAGATTCGTTACGGGCGAGAGAGCTCACGTTAGCTTTCCTTTGTTATAGCTGTTCTTCCGAAATATCACAGCCGCCGGAAACCGCATCCGCCGGAAGTCCGAAAAGCATGTTCCGACCATCCCTGCCCGGCATGAAAAACTCCCGAAGACCGTCCGTCCGAAAATCCCCGGCCCCGGACAGCCGCACGGCTCCGCAGCTGCATGATTGCTCTTTGAAAC
>CAJJMX010000446.1 GCA_905192935.1 uncultured Mailhella sp. | reverse complement strand
CCCGAGGCCGTGAGCACAAGGCGGGCGATGTGGTTTTCTCCGCGGCCGACCATTCCTTCGAACAGGGCGAAGTGTTCGGAATCCACGGGAAGGATGACGGCTCCCGTGCGGCGGCAGATATTGCGGATGAGTTCTCCGGCGAGGACCAGAGACTCCTTGTTCGCGAGGCATACGGTTTTGCCTGCGACGGCGGCGGCCACGGTGGCGCGAAGGCCTGCCGCGCCCACCTGTGCCGAGAGCACCATATCCACGTCGGCGAGGGAGGCGAGGGCGGCGTAACCGTCGCGGCCCCAGAGTATTTCCGGCCGGTAGCCCGAAGGAAGCTGAGAGGCGAGGGCGTCCACGCCGTGGGGGCCGTCCTTTTCCAGCACGGCGAGATAGGGCGGCCGCCAGGCCTCCGCCTGTCTGGCCAGAAGGGCGATGTTGCGTCCCGCGGCAAGCGCGCGGACCTCGAAGCGGCCCGAGTCGCGCCAGGCGTCCAGAACGCGCAGGGTGCTCGTGCCTATGGAGCCGGTGCAGCCCATGAGGGCCACGCGGCGGGGAAAGGGCAGGGCGTCGGCTTTGCCGGGGATGGTGCTGATGTACTTCATGAAGGGACTCTTGCTGAAAGGGCGGAGCCGCGTTCAGACCGGACTCCTGAAAAAGGGCGTTTCCCGGACAGGCCGGAAAACGCCGGAAAACGCGGCACGGAAACGGGACGCGGCAGGCATGCCGGGTCTTACTGGGCGGCCTGCGCGAAGAACGGATACAGGGCCGAGGCGACCGCGTAGGTGCCCACGCAGAAGGAAATGCTGTCGAGTCTGTCGAGCACGCCGCCGTGTCCGGGCAGAAGATGACTGGAGTCCTTGACGTTGACGGAGCGCTTCAGCGCGGATTCGAAGAAGTCGCCGAGCTGCGCCATGATGCCCATGACCGCGCCGAGCGCGGCAAAGGTCCAGAGGGGAGCGCTGCCGAGCGCAAGTCCCATGACGCAGGCTATGACCACGGCGGCCAGAAGTCCGGCCACGGAGCCTTCCACGCTTTTCTTGGGGCTCACGCCGGGCCAGATGGGATGAGAGCCGAAGCTCACGCCCGCAAAGTAGGCGGCCATGTCGGACGCGGCGGGCAGAAGCACCACGAAGAGCTGTTCCCAGCGGGAAAAATGCATGGCCGGAGAAAGCAGCAGCGGAATGTAGAGAAGGCCGCACACGATGATCGCGGCGCGGCGCAGAGGATCGAGGGTCTTTTCACGGCTCCAGGAAACAAGGCCGTAGAGAGCCGCGAGCATGGCGCAGAAGGCGAGAGCGAGATGCAGGGGGAAGGAGGGCAGAAGCGCGCAGACGGCAAGATAGGCCGCTC
>CAJJMX010000445.1 GCA_905192935.1 uncultured Mailhella sp. | reverse complement strand
CTTCACCTTGCCCTCGATGATGACGAGGTTGCCCACCTTTTCGTTCTTCACCTGATACTGCCGCACGTCGCGCAGTTCAAGCTCGCTCACCATGGACACGGGATCCGACGGATCGGCGGTCTCAAGACCGAGATACGGGGCGACAAGGCCCTTGAGGCCGTCCAGATAATGCGTTTCTTCCCACATCCAGCCGCATCCCGCCGCCAGCGCAAGACAGACAAGAAAGCTCATCAGTCTCGGCAGAACGGGACGCTTTCTGCGCGGCATGTCCAGGCCGCCGAAGGACTCCGCACTGCCGGAACCGTCAAGGCGCAGTCCCCGGGAGGTGCGTCCTTCCGAAAGGCGTTCCTTCTGCCTGCGGGAATCGTGGGCATCATCCATGGAAAGGGCCAGACTGCCGCCGCGGGACGTGCGGCTGCGTCCTCCGCCGAGGGAAAGCGCGCCCTCATCGCCGTGTTCCGGCGCCGGATGTCTTGCCGGACGCTCGTCGGCAAGTTCAAGAGCGCCGTTTCCGCGCGTCTTCTTCTCCTTTTCCTCGCCCCCGAGGGAAAGCCCGCCGGTCGCGGGAGGCTCCGTTCTTTCTTCCGGCGGAAGCGTAAAGATATGACGGCAGACCGAACAGCGGAGCTTGGCGCCGGGTCTTACCTTTTCATCCGGCAGACGATAGACCGTATTGCACTGGGGACAGGTAACGTTCATGAAGCAATCTCCAACAGTATGTGATAGCGCATCGAGACCATACACCGCCTGCGTCAGCAGTCAAGCAGCTCATAAATGGCCGGAAGCGTGCGATATCTTTCGGCGTAGTCCAGACCGTCCCCGACGATGAATCCCGAGGGCAGATCGAAGCCCGCGAAGTCGGAGTGCACGGAAAACTCCCGCCGTTCCTTTTTGTCGATGAGCGCGGCAAGCCGTATGGATTTTGCCCCGCGGGAGGAAAAATACCGCATGAGAAAGTCCATGGAACGTCCGGTATCCACGATGTCCTCCACGATGAGCACATGGCGGCCTTCCAGTGATATTTCCACGTCCTTGGTGATCTGCACGTGCTCGCTGCTGCTCGCCCTGTCGCCGTAGCTGGCAAGGCGCACGAAATCAATGAGAACATCGGTCTTCATGGCGCGCACAAGATCACTGAAGAAGGGGAACGCCCCCTTCAGCACACAGACGGCCACCACCGTCTCGCCCTTGTAGACGTCATCGATATCGGCGGCAAGCTCCCTGACCCGGCGACGGATAAGCTCCTCGCTGAATACTTCCCTCATATTGTTCATGGACTACCGCCTTATGAGACTCATGAGAAACTGCTTCATTTCCGGCCCGGGGACGTAGCCGGCCTCACT
>CAJJMX010000444.1 GCA_905192935.1 uncultured Mailhella sp. | reverse complement strand
GGGAACGTGGGGAGGGACGGAGGCGGCCTTCTCTGCGATGATGCCGGGGCGCGGTCGGACTTCCCGCTCCAGACTCGTCGCATCACCACTTTCCTGCGGGAACGCCGGGAAAAGGCTCTCGTTCCGGACCCGCCGCAATACCGCCTTTCCGCCGGGATCCGGGAAGACAACAAAGGCGGACGGGAGAAAAAAAAGAAAGAAAGGGGGAAAAAAGGAGGGAAAAGGCGGGACGACCGGCCGGACGATGGCCGGGAGAGGCTGACGAGGGGCCCGCAATCAAGGCTCTCCCGTCAGGAGGCAAGGAGGCCCAGACCTTTCTGAAACCGCAAAAAATCGGCCGGGATATCCACGCGGGGATGCGCCCTGCGGCAGCAAGGTCTTTGCCCAAGGCCCCCGACGCGGGGACGGCTCCGGCGGGATATTGCAGCAGGCAAAGACGACGAAAGCCTCTCCTCCGGCAAGGGCCGGGGGAAGGCTTTGTCCGGTTCAGTGAGGTATTGTTTTCCCCTCAGGCGCGGGCCGGGGGAAGGCCCCGGACGCCGGACTTTCTGCTCGTCTCGGAACGTTTTTCCCGAACCTTTCTGGAAACAGATCCCGGGCCGGACGGCGGAACACGCACCCGCCGCCGTGCTCCCTGAGAAATGCCGTCAACCGCCCCTTCGTCTTCTTCCGACAAAAGATTCCTGCCGCACCGACGCCGTTATTCTCTCTGGAAGTGAGCGTCTTCCTGTGTGCGGACGGCAAGCCGCCTTCTCGGCCCAGGATGAAAGAGGCTGAGGCGGCCCGCCTCCCCTTCTGCGCGGACCTGGGAAATTCATTAAATTAAAGAGACGGGCGCGCATGCCGACCATGCACGCCCGTCATCGGGGAGGTGGATGTACCAGGCTGACGCCGGAGCATCACTCCGGCATCATATCATGCCGCTCTTACAGAGCCTTCTTGTAGATGGCCGCCACGGCAGCGTCGGTCATCGTACGGGGGTTGGTCAGGCCGCAGGCGTCCTTCTGAGCATTGGCGGTCATGATCGGGATGTCTTCTTCACGCACTTCCTTGCCGTACTTCTTGCCGAGGGCGATGAGGCCTTCGGGGATGTCGACGTCGCGGGACAGTTCGCGGATGGCCTTCACAGCGGCTTCAGCGGACTGGTTGGCGGTGTAGCCTTCAGTGCGTTCACCGAGCAGAGTGGCGATGCGGCCGAAGCGGCGGCGGGCAGCGATGAGGTTGTATTCGCAGACGTAGGGCAGCAGGATGGCGTTGCATTCGCCGTGGGGCAGGTTGTAGAAGCCGCCCAGCTGATGAGCCATGGCATGCACGTGGCCGAGGCTGGCGTTGTTGAAGGCCATACC
>CAJJMX010000443.1 GCA_905192935.1 uncultured Mailhella sp. | reverse complement strand
GAGGTGATAAAAAAGACAGTGCGCATCTTCCGGCCGGGCCGGAAGGGAGGCATGTCGGAACCGCTTGAAATTCCATGCCTTTACGGCGACGGTTCCAGTGAACTTTGATATATTAGTTCAAAAAGAGGCGGCTTGCAACGGTGAAAACGTCTTTCGTTCCTCCTCATGCATGGGCGTCCCTGTTCCTTTTCTCCCCCATGCGCGGAAATTCCCGCCCTAACTGTGGAAAATCTATGGAGCTTTCCTCGTTCCATGCCGAAAATGACCACGCTTTTTTTCTTCAAAATGCCCTGGAAAAAATGGTATGTTATTTTTTTCTTTTATGAAAATCACCGAAAACGGTTAAAATCCTCCCCCGAAAGGGCCCCCGAGCATCCCGGCACTTGCCATAGACGCCTTCCCTTTTTATACTTTTTCCCGAAGCGGTGTTCCGTCTTCCTTTTTCATCAACGTTCCGGAGAGCGTCCCTCCTCCCCGAAACAAACGTAAAAGGCGGGTACTTGCATGCAGCAGGCCTTGGATTGTCGTATTTGTGGCAGAAAATTCAGCAAGCGCGGAGGCATCCGGCATCTGTGCAAGGAGACCATCGCAGACTTTGCACGTTTCGATATCGACGCCGAGGACATGTGCATGTCCTGCGCCATGGACAAGGTCAAGGAACTCTCCCTCGTGCGCGAAGAACGCCTCGGTGACCTCAAGGCGGAACTCAAGGAATATCAGGACAGGGTGCTCCAGGAAATCGAAGTCTTCACCACTCCCCACCCCGAAACCTGGAGCTCCGGCATCAAGGGCGTGGTCTCCGGCTACGCCGTCATCGGCGTCGGCGCCTTCACCGGCCTTGCCAACGTCCTCACCGACTTCTTCGGCGGCGAGTCCGAAGACTACCTCAACAAGATCCGCCTGGCCGAGCGCCGCGCCATCAACGTCGCCAAAATGCAGGCCATCGAAATGGGCGCCAACGTCATTTCCGGCATCCGCCTCGAAGTGAAGAGCGGCTCCACCGGCCTCCTGCTCGTCTCCTGCGTGGGCACCGCCCTCGAACACGGCGCCGTCAACATGCCCGACTTCACCAAAATGCGCGAACTCTCCGTCGAATACCATAAGCTCAAGGCCGAGCGCCTCCCCATCGTCGCCGGTACCTCCGAAAGCTACGCCGAACTCGCCCCCGACAAGGGCGAAAAGTTCCATATCCCCCCCTACATCTAGGCCGTAATCCCCTCACTTCCTTGCCCCGCCTTCCCCACAGGGATCGCGGGGCTTTTTCGTGAGAAACGCAGGAAAGACAGGAAAGGCATGCGGGGCAGAAAAGACAGGAAAGGCAGGAAAGGCATGCGGGGCTCCGCCCC
>CAJJMX010000442.1 GCA_905192935.1 uncultured Mailhella sp. | reverse complement strand
CTCCATCTGAAAATCCACGCGTATCTTGAACAGTTTTTCCGCAGGCAGGTTCATGACGGAAATGCCGGTACGCTCTTCGATGCCTCTGATGGTGGCGCACACGTCCTCCCACGAGGGGCCGATGAGGGTGAACCATACGTTGAACTCATGGTTGCGCAGGTAGTTGTGGGTGACGCCGGGCAGAGCGTTCACGTCGGCGATGAAGGCGTCGAGCTTGTCCTCGGGCACGTGCGCGCCGCACAGCGTGGAGCGGAAGCCGAGCTTTGCCGACTGGAAGTTTGCGCCGAGGCGGCGGATGATCTTTTTTTCCTTCATGGCCTTCACTCGTGCGAGGGCTTCCTCTTCGGAAATGCCGAGCTGTCTGCCGAGGTCCTCGTAGGGACGGGGAACCAGCGGGAAGGCCGTCTGGATGATGTCCAGCAGTTTTCTGTCGATAGTGTCCAGCGCGTCGTTCTGCGCCATGGCCGTTCTCCTTGAGGGCCGCGGAAAGGGCCGCGCCCGGAAAAAATGAGGCCCGCCCCGGTGCGGGACGAGGCGGGCCGGAAGGGAAAGTCAGACTTTTCCTGCTATTTTGCCGACTTGGGCTTGTACAGGCACAGAGGTTCCTGCGCCATGGGATCGTTGGTCATGCTGTAGGCGCGGGCACGGCAGCCGCCGCACACCTTGTGGTATTCGCACACGCCGCACTTGCCCTTGTAGGCGCTCTGATCGCGGAACTTGAGGAACCAGGGCGTTTTTTTCCAGAGCTCGGGGAAGGGCGTGTCGCGCACGTTGCCGCAGTCGAGGGTGAGGTAGCCGCAGGGCTGGAGCTGTCCGGTATGGCTGATGAAGCAGAAGCCCGTGCCGCCGAGGCAGCCGCGGGTCATGGCGTCCATGCCGAAGTTTTCCATGTTCACGGTCACGCCTTCCTCGCGGGCCTTCTGCCGCATGATGCGGTAGTAGTGCGGGGCGCAGGTGGCCTTGAGATGCATGGAGGTGGTCTTGCGGAAGTCGTAGAACCAGTGCAGCACTTCCTCGTATTCCTCGGCGGTGATCACCTCTTCCTGAATTTCGGCGGCCCGGCCCATGGGCACGAGCAGGAAGATGTGCCAGGCCACGGCGCCGATTTTCTCGCACAGATGGAAGATGTCCTTGAACGAGTGCAGGTTGCTCTTGGTCACCGTGGTGTTGATCTGGAATTCCACGCCTTCGGCCTTCAGGTACTCGATGCCGCGCATGGAGGCGTCGAAGGCGCCGGGCACGCCGCGGAAGGCGTCATGACTGGCCGCGTCGGCCCCGTCTATGGAGATGGAGCAGCGCTGGAACCCGGCCTCCTTTATCTTGCGGGCGGACTCGGGCGTTATGAGCGTG
>CAJJMX010000441.1 GCA_905192935.1 uncultured Mailhella sp. | reverse complement strand
ATGACGGCAGGCGACGGACAGCGCTCAGCCCCCGGCTTTCATGCCGCACGCCATACTGATTGCTGTGCCGCCGGGGCCGCGCGGAAGCTTTTGTTGCAGCCGGTCGCACCGGCGACTGGGACGGACACCGCTGTTCGGCCGGAAAGGCGTACGAAGAAAAAAGAAGCTTCCCTTCCACCCTTTATATTAATAGATGTGATGGAAGCCGGGCGGCAGCGAAGTTTCCCCCTTCCCGTGCCGGAAAAAGCGCGCAAAAAAAGCAGCGTGACCTGAACGCAGACTTTCAGGTCACGCTGCTTTTGCATCGGCGGCATTCTTCCGGCAGCCTTGCTCCGAAAGCCTAAAACAAGGTATCTCCCTGTTCAAAGGCCTGCTGATAATAGGTCTTCAGATCCCGGCAGAGATCCTCAAGGATGTCCCTGCGGCTGAAGGCGTTGTTCCATATGAGATAGATGTTGTGCGCCATGAGCGCCATGTTGTCCATGTCGAGAATGACGAGGTTCTTCATGGATTCGTCACGAGCTATACGCTTGGCCAGTCCCAGCGGAACCACGGCCCAGCCTATGCCGAGCGAGGCCCAGTACATGGCGGCCACCACATCATTCACCTCCCAGTACTGGGAGCTGAGCAGATATCGCTCGGCCCGCGTACGGTTGAACACGATCTGCCGGTACTGGGCAAGGTCTTCCAGCTTCACGCTCTTCATCTTCCCAAGGGGAGATTCCCGTGAGGCCACGAGGCAGTAGCGCATCTGACCGAGGCACACCATTTCGCAGTTGTTTTTTATTTCCGGCAGCTGACCGCCCACAATGCCGATCTGCGCACTTCCCTCGCTCACCTGCTTCCACACGTCGTCCAGAGAAATAATGTGAAAGCTGCCGCTCAGAAAAGGGTACTTTTCTGAAAGCGAGGCCATGCCCTCGCTTATGCCCTGAAACGGCACGCCGTGACTCACGACGATGTTGAGCTGCACGGCCTCGCCGCTGTACTGGGCGATGGCACAGGAATCGAAGCGGTGACTCTGTCTGAGCACGGCATGAGCCTCGGGCAGAAGCGCACGCCCCGCTTCCGTGAGCACGGGAGAGCGGGACGAACGGTCGAAAAGCTCCACTCCCAGACTGTCTTCAAGCATGGCGATGTGCGTGCTCACCACGGACTGCGCCTTGCCCATGGCCCGCCCCGCTGCCGAGAACGAACCTTTTTCCGCAGCCGTGACAAAGGCCCGCAACTGTTCTATAGTCCAGTTCAAGGTTTCCCCCAGTCTGACATATTGTTTCTTTTTTCTATCAAAATATTGATGCTTCTTGATTTTTTATAACAAGAAAGATACGGTATGTCCACTCAATCAAAA
>CAJJMX010000440.1 GCA_905192935.1 uncultured Mailhella sp. | reverse complement strand
TCATCCACGTCCGTGAAGTCGTGGACGCCGAGCTTGTGGATCATCCGCACAGCGAAGATGCTCCGCACGGAGGCTTCCATCAGCGCGTCGTATTCATGCAGTCAAACGGCAGTCAGCTTCTTCCCTCATGCCAGATGGGCATCATCACTCTGGCGCTGGCCTTTGCCATGGGACTCAAATTCGGTCTTCTGGCCTGCATAGGCTTTCTTGTCTTTTCCGGCATAGCCCGTGTCATCACCTTCGGCGTCAACATACAGCTGGCCATGATGGGACGCTCCATCAATCCCATTGTACTACAGATCTTTTCCTGGTTCTGCTGCTGGTCGCTCGTCGCCTGGCTGGCTTCCTGACCGGAAGAACGCCCTACCCGACCGGCCTTTTCCCGTCCGCACCGGCCTTCCGTGCGCATTCTTTCTGCCTGCGCCTTTCTGCACGCTGGTCGATGAAAAGACCCGTCTCGTCCCCTGTCGGCATTCCGCTTTCCTCCTGCCGTCTTCCGAAGCCGGGACGCCCATGCCGTCGGCACAGCCTTCCGGGCGCTCTTCTTTTCTTTCCCCTGATCTTCTGCTATCAGCCTTTCCATGAATCAAAACATTTCCACGCTTACCTCGCCCGCTGAAGCCGAGGTCCTTTTCCTGGATCTCGACGGCACGCTGACCGATCCCTCCCAGGGCATCACCGGCGCCGTCATGTACGCTCTGGAACGCTTCGGCATCCATGAAGACGATCCGGCAAAGCTCTATCCCTTCATAGGCCCGCCGCTGTACGACTCCTTCATGCGCTTCTATGACTTTGATCTGCCCACCTCCTACAAGGCCATAGAATACTTTCAGGAATACTATTCGAGACAGGGCATGTACGAAAACGTCCCCTACCCCGGCATACGGGAACTTCTGTACGACTGGCAAAGAGAAGGACGGAAGCTTGTGCTTGCCACGTCCAAGCCGGAAGTTTTCGCCGTGCGGATCCTGGAACGCTTCGGCATGGCCGACGCCTTCACCCTCATGGCCGGCGGCGACGTTGCCGAAACCCGCGTGGAAAAGCCCATGGTCATCGAATACGCCATGCACAGGCTCGGTCTTGAAAATTCGCAGGGCTGTCTCATGATAGGCGACAGAAAATTCGATGTTCTCGGCGCAGCCCAGCACGGCATGCCGGCCCTCGGCGTTCTCTACGGCTTCGGGACGAAGGATGAACTGCGGCAGGCGGGCGCCTTATGGCTGGCCGGAGATGTTGAGGAGCTCGGCCGTCTGCTCCGCCCTTCAGCCTCCGACTGAGCTCTTCGCCGCTAGCGCAAGGGCAGGCCCATCATCCTGCATGAAGAGCTGAAAGGGACCTTTGCCGCCGTACGCCTCCGC
>CAJJMX010000439.1 GCA_905192935.1 uncultured Mailhella sp. | reverse complement strand
CATCTCATGCCCGATCCCGGCAAGCTTCGCGTGGTCGACCAGTGGACGTTCCACGCCAGACTCTACCGTGCGGCGGCCTATGCCGCTCAGTCGGACAATGTGTCGCTCGTGCAGCTCGTGTCCTTCGGCTGCGGTCTCGACGCCGTCACGGCCGATCAGGTGGAGGAAATCCTTTCCGCATCCGGCAGGCTCTACACGCAGATAAAGATCGACGAAGGCGCCAACCTCGGCGCAGCCCGCATCCGCGTGCGCTCGCTGCTCGCCACCATGAAGGAACGCAGAAACAACAGGGCCCAGAAGGTCCTGCCCGAGTTCGCCACGCTTCTTCCCATGGCGCCCGAGGAGGATGACAGCTGGACGCCCCCGGACTTCACGGATGACATGCGGGAAACCCATACCATTCTCATTCCGCAGATGTCTCCCATCCACTTCCAGTTCCTGCCCTCCATGCTGCACGCCTGCGGCTACAAGGCGGAGCTTCTGCAGTCCGTGTCCCGCGAAGCCGTGGAGGAAGGTCTGCGTCACGTGAACAACGACGCCTGCTATCCGGCCATCACCGTCATAGGCCAGCTTCTCTACGCCATCCAGAGCGGCAGGTACGACAGAAACCGCATCGCCCTCATCATTTCCCAGACCGGCGGCGGCTGCCGCGCCACAAACTACATAGGCTTCCTGTACAAGGCGCTCAAGGAATGCGGTCTTACCGACATCCCGGTGATATCGTTCAATCTCTCCGGACTCGGCCGCAATCCCGGCTTCCGCATCACGGGACGCATGCTGCTGCGCGGCGTGCAGGCGCTTTTGTGCGGCGACACGCTCATGCGGCTTCTGTACCGCACCCGTCCCTATGAAAGCCGGAAAGGCAGTGCCGAAGCGCTGGCCGAGCACTGGGCGGCCATCCTCGACACCGATATCAGGGAAGGCGCGCTCAGACGCACCTACCGGCATCTCGGCGAAGTGGTGAAGGCCTTCGACGCCCTGCCCCTGAAGGACGAGCCCCGGAGGCCCAGAGTCGGACTTGTGGGTGAGATTCTTTTAAAGTATCATCCCGACGCCAACAACAACGCGGTCAAGGTCGTGGAAGCCGAGGGCGGCGAAGCCGTCATGCCCGACTTCACCGATTTTATTCTGTACGGACTGTACGATGAAGTGTATCGTTGGCAGCACCACAACGGCAGCATGGGCCGCGCAACGGTGAGCAATCTTCTGCTGCGTACCCTTCTGACGCTGCGGCTGCCCCTGAGGTATGTGCTGGCGCGGAGCCGGAGATTCTCTCCGCCGCTTCCGTTCCGCAAGCTGCGCGAGCAGGTCAACGGCGTCGTTTCCCTCGGACAGCAGACCGGCGAAGGCTGGCTGCTGACTGCCGAG
>CAJJMX010000438.1 GCA_905192935.1 uncultured Mailhella sp. | reverse complement strand
TCTCCGCCACGGAAGAGGCGTCGAGACGGGCGGAAAGACCGGTCATCACCATGAGCATGGGCCCTCTCGGCGTGATAAGCCGCGTGTGCGGGCAGTTCTTCGGCAGCGCCGCCACCTTCGGCGCGGCGGAGAAGGCCAGCGCTCCGGGACAGATGGACGTCTCGGCCCTCGATGCCGTGCTGCGCGCGCTCGACGGGGCGTGCCGGGAACGCAGAAGCGACGCGTAGAGAAAAGGCCTGGGGCTTCCCGTGCGGGGCGGCCGGGAGCGTGGGAATGCCTCGCGGCGCGTTTTCACATGAGAAGCGGAAGGCTTTCCGGAGTCCTGCCGCAGGCGGTGCAAAGGGCTCTCGTTTTCGCTGCATTTTCGTCGGCGGAGGAACGCCGGAGGCGTTGCTTTGCGTCTTCGGTGCGCGTCTTTGATGTGCGTCTTCGGGGCGAAGGCCGCGGAGCATTCTGCTTCGGGCCCCTGAGGGCAGCGTTCCGGGCCGCGTCCCTGCCGAAGACGACAAGGCCCGGCGTCGGCGCATAGGCCGCCGCGGCGCTCTTTTTGCGCAACTTGTCTTTTTAAATGCAGTCGCCCCTGAACGTTTCTTCCCGTGAGGAACTTTCCGGGGCGTTTTTCTTTTAAAAGCGGAAGCCCACTGCGGGGGCTTTCCGGAAGGTGACGAGTCCGCCTTTTCAGGCGGCCTTGTGGTATTGCCGCCTGCAAAATACGCATGAGCCGGAGCGGCGTGTCCCCGGATCGTGCGGAAGCTCATGTCCGGCGAGGCCGGTTTCCTGAGCGTTGAAGGCCGACGGATGCAGGACGATGTCCCGGACGCCCGGCCGGCATGGAATGCGACCTCAGGGAGAGGGCGGGGGAACTTTTCCGGGGAGACGGAGCCGGAAAGAGCAGGGCGGTCGGGTTCCGGGCCGTGTTAAAACGACAATTTTCAAAAAAGTTTTCTCTTCCCCCCTAGACGGCGCGCAAAACGGAATTACCTATTGCGTGTAAGAGTTCAGCCGCAAGGCTGCTCTTCCCCGACATGTGCAATATCTGAGGAGGAAATATAGTATGGGCAAGATTATTGGTATCGACCTTGGCACCACCAACAGCTGCGTTTATGTGATGGAAGGCAAGGAGCCCAAGTGCATCTCCAACCCCAATGGCGGCCGGACCACTCCGTCCATCGTCGCTTTTACCGATAAGGAACGTCTGGTGGGCGAAACCGCCAAGCGCCAGGCTGTCACCAACCCCGACCGCACCATCTTCGCCGTCAAGCGTCTGATGGGCCGCCGCGCCGATTCTCCGGAAGTGCAGCACTGGATGCAGCACGCTCCCTACACCATCGTGGCTTCCGCCAACGGCGACGCCGCCGTGCGCGTGGACGGGCATGACTACAGCCCTC
>CAJJMX010000437.1 GCA_905192935.1 uncultured Mailhella sp. | reverse complement strand
GACCAGCCGCGGCCGCTACATGCAGCTTTTCGTGGTGGACAAGAAATAAAAAAGTCGAGGGGAAGCCGGACACCGTACAGGTTCCCGCCTCTTCATGTCCTTCATCCTCCTTCCCGCTTCTCCGAACATTCGGGGGAGCGGGAATTTTTGTTTTTCCCACTGCCATCGCCGCCGTCCTGATGCACCATGAACGGCAAAGGACGGCCGCTTCCGTTTCCCGCGCACAGACCGGCTGCTTCATCTTCGCCGGTCGCGACTCTGAAAAGATTTTCCCACAGGCAAAAATCGCGTCAACGACAGGCCGGACGCCGCTCTTCATGCAGAAAAGGCCGCCTTCCCGAAGGAAGACGGCCTTTTCATCATGCGTGCGGAGAAAAATTCCCCGCTTTTTTCTTACTTGGAAGCGGCGTCGGCAAGAGCGGCCACGGCGGGCAGGGTCTTGCCTTCGAGCACTTCAAGGAAGGCGCCGCCGCCGGTGGAGAGATAACCCATCTTCGCGGCCACGCCGAAGGATTCCACAGCGGCCACGGTGTCGCCGCCGCAGACCAGGGTATAGGCCTTGGAATCGGCAAGGATGTCGGCCAGAGCACGGCTGCCCTTGTCGAAGGGCACGGTCTCAAACGCGCCCACAGGGCCGTTCCACACGATGGTGCGGGCGTCGGCAAGGATCTTGGCATAGGCCTTCACGGTCTCTTCGCCGATGTCGAAGGCGCAGTCTTCAGCGGAAAGCTCGGACACCTTCTTGGTCACGGCTTCGGAAGCGCGCTCGAAGCTCGGAGCCACCACCACGTCGGTGGGCAGGGGCAGGAGCACGTTGCGTTCCTTCGCCATGTCGATGAGGCGCTTGGCTTCGGGAATGAGGTCCTTTTCCACGAGGGAGGAGCCCATGTTGTAGCCCGCGGCTTCCAGGAAGGTATTGGCAATGCCGCCGCCCACGATGAGGCCGTCCACATGCTTGAGCAGGTTTTCAAGCACGGTGAGCTTGGTGGAAACCTTGGAACCGCCGATGATGGCAAAAAGCGGGCGCTCAGGATTGTCGAGCAGCCTGGTGGCGGCTTCCATTTCCGCGAACATGAGCGGACCGGCCACGGCCACGGCGGCCTTGCGCAGCGCGCCTTCGGTGGAAGCCTGGGCACGGTGGGCCGCGCCGAAGGCGTCCATCACATAAATGTCGCCCATGGCGGCGTACTTGGCGGCAAGTTCCTCATCGTTCTTCTTTTCGCCCTTGAAGAAGCGCACGTTCTCGCACAGCACCACCTGACCGGGCTTGCATTCCACGCCCTTCAGGGGCTCGGCGCAGAATTCCACGGGCATGCCGAGCAGCTTGCCCATGTGCTCGGCCACGGGACGCAGAGAGAACTTTTCTTCGAACACGCCCTCGGTGGGACGGC
>CAJJMX010000436.1 GCA_905192935.1 uncultured Mailhella sp. | reverse complement strand
CGGGGCGGAGGGCTGAAGGAGGTCCGGAGGGGCGGAACGGGGACGCATGCAGGCCTCATGACCTGAAGACGGGGGGACAGGTCATGAGGCCGGGGACAAGACGGGAGATCCCGTCAGGCAGGGAAGAGCATGTCGCCGAAGAGCACGGCCGTCAGAAAGACCAGCACGGATATGGTGAGGGACACGAAGAAGCCGTAGCCTGCGAAGTCCCGGGTGAAGGCGTATTCGCTGCCGCCGGTGATGGCCGCGGCCGCGCCGACGCTGGAGAAGGGGAACATGACGGCGACGTTGGCGGTCATGCCCACGGACACGCAGGCGGCCAGAGGATTGAATCCGTAAATGGCGGCGAGGCTGGCCGTCATGGGAATGACGAGGGAGATGAGGGCGAGGTTCGTGACCACCTGAGAGGCCAGTCCCGTGAACAGCACGCAGATGAACCAGACCCACAGGCCGGAGATGTTGCCGAGTATATCCTGAAGAAGGACGGCCATCCACTTGTCGATGCCGCCGGCAAGGAGCACGTCGCCGAAGGCGAGGATGCCGAGCGTGATGACGAGGATGTCCCAGCTGATGTTTCCGAGGGCCTTCTTCCAGTCCATGGCAAAGATGATCCTGCCGTCCTTTTCGCTTCGTCTGAGCGGAAGAAGGAAGGTCGCCGCGCCCATGAGCACGGCCACAAAGGGACCGTTGAGGAGCTTTTGTCCGGCGTTCCATCCGATCATCTTCGCGATGTTGGGACCGAAGCTCCAGAGCACGAGCGCGACGGCCATGGCGCACATGGCGATGATCTCGTAGCGCGACATGGGACCGAAGCCCTTCAGCTTTTCTTCAAGGAAGTCCCTGTTGAGGAAGGCGGTGGACTCGGTCGTGCGGAAGTAGAAGAAGGCGATGACGGACAGGACGACGAGCGAGAAGAAGGCTATGGGCAGTCCCAGGGCGCTCCACTGCCAGAAGGTGACCTCCTGCTCCATGATCCTGGCGATGAGGGCGATGACCACGAGATTCGGCACGCCGCCGAGGGGCGTGCCTATGCCGCCTATGGCCGGGGCTGCGCCGGACAGCACGGTGAGACCGCGCACGAGCCGGCTTTTCGGGCTGACCTCGCAGCTTCGGGCCAGATTGACCACGATATAGACGAAGATGATGATGAGCGGAATGTTGGGCGCTATGGCGGAGAGCATGCCCGTGCTCAGGGAGAAGAGCAGAAAGAGCCGGAACTGACTGCCGTGGACGAAGCGGCAGTTCATGACCATGTAGGCGTAGCGGAGAATGAAGTTGCTTTCCTTGAGCAGGCCCACGAGTATGGTCGCGCCGAAGATGAGCATGACGGACGTGGAACCGAAGTAGGAAAACGCCTTGGCCGGAGCAAGCAGGCCGAGCAGCGCGTAGATGGGGATGGAGAGAATGGC
>CAJJMX010000435.1 GCA_905192935.1 uncultured Mailhella sp. | reverse complement strand
AACAGCATCAACATAGACCGAATACCCATGGAACACAAGAAGAATCCTGTCGGCCTCCCCGTTTCGGAGAGGCACAAAGCCTGTTCGCCCCCAGCTGCCGCCCGGCTTTATTCCGCGCACGTCGCCGGCGCATGGTTCTCCTTTCCGGGCAGGAAAAAGCTCTGCCGCAAAAACGGACGCAATACTCCCCCGCGACAGAAAAATACCCTTTCAGAATCTGTGTTTTAACATGTTTGTCATGTGCCTGAAAAAGAAGTCCGGTCCCAAAAACTCTAAAAAATGCACAGTTCCCCCCTTCCCGGGACTTGACGAGCTCGCCGTACAATGCCAGAGTTTGCCGAAAGTGTATGCGTTCCTGCTGAAAAGACATTCCGGCAGGCATGAGGGCTACCGACCGCAGCGCCGGCCCCATATACACGAACTTCAAATCGTGTACGCTGTCAGGAGATGTGTACCATGGAAAAGAAGAATCTGGACTGGGCCAATCTGAGCTTTAGCTACATCAAGACCGACAAACGCTTCGTGGCCAACTTCAAGAACGGAGCATGGGATGAAGGTCAGCTTACCGATGACGACAAGGTCGTCATTACCGAATGCGCCGGTGTGCTCCAGTATTCTCAGTCCTGCTTTGAAGGCCTGAAGGCCTATACCACGGAAGACGGACATGTGGTCTGCTTCCGCCCCGACCTCAATGCTCAGCGCATGGAAGATTCCTGCCGTCGTCTGGAAATGCCGGTATTCCCCGCCGCCCGCTTCGTCGATGCCGTCGTGGAAACCGTGCGTGCCAACCTCGCCTGGGTTCCTCCCTACGGCTCCGGCGCCACGCTCTACATCCGTCCCTACATGTTCGCCAGCTCCGCCGTCATCGGTGTGAAGCCCGCTGATGAATATCAGTTCCGCATTCTGGTCACTCCTGTCGGCCCCTATTTCAAGGGCGGTGCCAAGCCCATCACCATCCGCGTGAGCGATTTCGACCGCGCTGCGCCCCGCGGCACCGGTAACATCAAGGCCGGCCTCAACTATGCCATGAGCCTCCATCCCATCATGGACGCCCATCGTCAGGGCTATGCCGAAAACATGTACCTCGATCCGGCCACCCGCACCAAGGTTGAAGAAACCGGCGGCGCAAACTTCATCTTCATCACGAAGGATGGCAAGCTCGTCACCCCCAAGAGCGACAGCATACTGCCCTCCATCACCCGTCGTTCCCTTATCTATGTCGCCCAGCACTATCTGAACATGGAAGTGGAAGAACGCGAAGTGCCTCTGACTGAGGTGCCTTCCTTTGCCGAAGTCGGCCTTTGCGGCACCGCCGCCGTCATTTCTCCCGTGGGCAAGATCGTCAACCACGACGAAGAAATCTGCGTGCCTTCCGGCATGGACGTCATGGGCCCCGTGCTCACCAAGCTGTAT
>CAJJMX010000434.1 GCA_905192935.1 uncultured Mailhella sp. | reverse complement strand
CTCAGATTGAGAAAGCGCCCGTCTCTGGAGTACGCGGCGCTCACCCGAAGCACGTTGTACGCGTCGAGGCATCCGGTGAAGCGTCTGCGGCTCCGGCTCCCGCCGAAGGCAAAAGCCGTGAGCAGGCCCTTTTCCCGGGCCAGAAGACGCACCCACAGATCCGCTTCCCTGAATTTTCCGACGCGAAGCACCAGAGCGTCGTCCGACCACTGCTGCATGACAAGATCCCGTACCGGGAAGAAACGGCCCCGGCTCCGCCTCCTTTCCCTGAAGACAAAGGACGGCCCGCGTTTTTGGGAAGCGCCCGGCCGCAGCGAAAGACAAACGCGGCGCCAAAGGACACGTCGCCAAAGAACAAGGCGAAAAAGAACGCGGAAGGCCCCGTGCCTTCCCGGCGGCTTCTCCGGGATCCGGCGAGGCCGCCCCGGGAACGGGGCGTTGTGCGCGGCAGGGCGCGCGGCGCAGAAAAAGCGCAGGGCCTTTTTGCGCCGGAGCCCTGTGAAGTCTGCCCTACTCGGCGGGCGGGAAGCTCATGGTCACCACTCTCGGCGAGGTGGAGCGCTCAAGTTCCTTGCCGTCGTACACGACGCGCACGGCTCTCGCGTTGCCGAGACGGATGATGAGAGAATCCCGGAAGGACATGGAGAACGTGTCTCCCTTCCTGAGCGTGCGCTGCTGCTTCTTGCCGTCAGGCTCAAAGCCCATCCAGCAGTCGCCCGAGTCCGCGATGACCTCCACCTGATGCATGCCTTCGGGCAGCACGGCGGCCTGATCGTCGGCGGCGGGCGCGGCAGGTTCTGCGGCTCCCTGCGTCACGGCGGGGTCGGCCGCGGCGACGGGGGCGGCGGGATCGGACGGCTGCGTCACGGCGGAAGCATCGGCTTCGGGAGCGGTGCTCTGCGTCACGGCAGGCTGCGGCGCAGGCTGGGGCTCGGCGGGCGCAGGCTGCGCGTCCGTCGTCTGAGGCGCGGGCACGGGAGCGGGCGCGGCATTGCCCCAGGTGGGCATGGCCGACGACGAGGCACCGGTCTCCTGGGAGACGGAGGCGCTTTCGTAGTCCCTCGCGGCAAAGAAGTGCAGATAGGCCATGTACGCGCCGCTTGCCAGCGCGAGCACGAGCACGAGCTTGAACACGCCTCCGAGAATGACCGGAAGCAGGCTCGGCTTCACCGAGGTATAGGTCGTGCTTTCCGCGATCACCGGATGAGACACGCCCTCAAAGCCTTCGAGCGTGCGCAGCCATTCGGTGACCTCCTCCTGGGCAAAGCCCAGCAGGAGCGCGTATTCTTTAATGAAATGATGGATGTAGACGGTACGGGGAAGAGTATCCGACCCGTTTTCTATGCCCTGAAGTATGCGGGTGGGGATCTTGAGACGATCGACAACGTCGGCCACGGGCATATTGCGGCCCTCG
>CAJJMX010000433.1 GCA_905192935.1 uncultured Mailhella sp. | reverse complement strand
ATATCCGTCCTTATACAGAGGGACGGCCCGGGGGGCAAGTACCGGAAGAACACAAAGCATTTCCGAAGGCTGCGTCCGGTCACCGGATGCACAAAAGCTCCCGGAACCGCTTGCCGTCGCACGAATCTCCTGCCTTCAGAAATGCTTAAGCTCTGCGTCCCGGTACAGAAAAAGGCCCGTTCTCCGAAGAGGACGGGCCCGGCATGCTGTGAAAAGTCCTACTTCGCGGCAGGCTTTTCGGTCTTGGCGGCAGGAGCGTCAGCCTTGCCTGCGGGAGCAGGCTTTACCGCCTTTTCGGCGGGAGTGGCATTCTCAGGTTCGGGCAGAGCAGGCTTCTCCAGAGAAGGAAGCTCACCGAAAGTGGCGGGATCGGCATCAAGAATGGCCTTGACGGCTTCGGTCATGTCCACTTCGGGCGAATAGGAGGCCATCACATCTTCGGTAAAGATGCCGAACAGGGAGTGTTCGGTCTGACACTTTTCAAAGGCCTTCTTCATTTCGGTCTGCAGCACGTTCATCACGTGCTCCTGATCCTGCTTGATGACGTTCTGCAAAAAGAATACGCGGCTCTGCAGTTCCTTCTGAAGACGCTGCACTTCTGCCTCGTTCTTGGCGGCCTGAGCCTTTTCCAGCTTCTGCTGAAGACCGGAAAGCGAAGCCATGGCCTTGTCTTCCAGCTCACCCACGCGGGCAATGCCTTCCTTGCCGAGCTTGGATTCCTGATAGAGCTTGGAAATCTGCACCACGCCGAACTGCGGAACGGGCTTCTGAGGCTTGGCTTCCTCGTTGCAGCCGCCAAGCAGCGCAAGCATGGACACAAGCGCAAGAGCGGAAACTATGTTTCGGTTCATTCGTTATCTCCTGTGATGAATGTCCTCTTTCCGTTTGGGAACGGAAATGACCTGAAACAGATACGCTTTTTGCCAGTTCTCGGCAATGGGGCTCAGCAGAGAAAAAATTTTTACTCATGCCCTTTGAGACAGGGCGTCTCCCTTGACAGGCTCGCCCGGCAAGAGCATTTCCAAAAAAGGACCTTTTCCTCCCGCGCGGCAAAACGGCGGCCCCGGGCAGGACTCCCGCGCCGCATCCCACAAGGCAGGACAACCATGGCAGACCCCAGATCGGAAGAGGCCATAGAAAAACTGAGAGCGGAAATCGACGCCATAGACGACGAACTGCTCACGCTGGTGCGCCGACGCTTCAACCTGAGCCGCCGCATCATGACCGACGAACACCGCTACGGCATGCCGGTGGAAGTGTTCAGCCACGAAAGGGAACAGCAGACCATCGACCGCCTCAAAAAGCTCAACGAAGACTCCGACTGCCCCATGCGCAGCGCCCATATAGGCAACATCTGGCAGATGATCTTCTCCTGCACCCGCGTAGGCTGGTAAGAAGAGAAAGAAGTTTTGCGGGGG
>CAJJMX010000432.1 GCA_905192935.1 uncultured Mailhella sp. | reverse complement strand
TGTGGCCGTGGCCACGAACTGCCTTACCGGCAGGCCGGAATACTTTGAAAAAGGCCGCTGTTCCGACATCATGCTGGCCACACGGGCATCGTCCACCATGCCCTACATCTCGCAGATGGTACGCATGGACGGAGCCCCCTATCTCGACGGCGGCTGCTCATGCAAAATTCCTCTGGAATGGGCGCTGAAAAACGAATTCTGCGCCATCGTCGTCATCAAGACGCGCCCCGACGGCTATCGCCGCAACCCGGAATCAGGCAAAAGACTGGCACAGCTCTTCTACGGTTCCCGATGGCCGGCGCTGGCGCAGGCCCTCGCGGGAAGCAACGCCGACTACAACCGGCTGTGCGACAAAACAGAACGTCTCAGGCAGGAAGGACGCATCTTCGTCATCAGCCCTTCCCGATTCATGAACATAGGTCGCATGGAAAAGGATCTGGAAAAACTCGGCGAATGGTACTGGCTGGGCTATCGCGACGCGTGGGACGCCATGCCGGCACTCAAGGCGTATCTGACCGAAAAAAACGGCGTCCCGGGCAGAAACGAGACTCCCGCGCTCTGAGTCGACGCCCCTTTCCCCCGTCCGACCATCATCCTCTTTCGCCGTGCAGACGGCATGAAAAAAGCTCCCGACCACGCGGGAGCTTTTCCTTCTTCATCATTCAGCTTGCAGACCGGGACTGCGTTCTGCAAAGCCGGGACATTCGCCCTACTTCTTGACGGCCGCGAAGGAGTCCAGCCCGAAGTGAGGCCTTTCCTGAGCCACGCCCGAATCCAGTCTGTCGCGAAGCTCAAGAAGAGCCTTGCGGAGCTGCTCCGGGCAGGAGGTGACCTTGGACGTGGGGCAGATGGGCATATGATCGAAACGGTCGATCACTTCGTCGATGTGCATGCCGCGTATGAGACGGCCTATGCCCTGAAGATTGCCGGGGCATCCGCCCTTGAATTCAAAGTTCTTGATGGTTCTGGTCGCATCGTCCACTTCTATCATGAACATCTTGGAGCATACGCGCTCCGGAGTGAAAACAAACTGCATGGTGATCCTCCCTGTGTTGGAAAACAGTGTCTTACGAAAAACTCCAGGTTATGGCAAGAAGACGACGCGGGCAGAAATGCTGCTCGGATCCCCCTCTGCCTCCCCCGTTTTTCTCCGCTTGTCCGCCCGCGCCTTTTCGAAAAGACGCGCCGGGTCTTCGTCCTCGACTTCTTTGCCGCCGTCTTCTCTTCCCCAAGGTTGACGCCGCGCGATTTTGTCCTATCTTGAACGTGCCGCGCATGCCTGTTTTTTCCGGCAGAGACCGGAAGAAAAAACTGCCCGGACAAGAAGCAGGAGGCTCCGGCTTCGCCGCGCCCCGCCATCAACGCGCACCAGCGCTCTCAGGAAGGTCATCATGAAAAAAAGAAAAATAGTCCCCATCAC
>CAJJMX010000431.1 GCA_905192935.1 uncultured Mailhella sp. | reverse complement strand
GCCCAGCGGCTGCTGGCCTTCCAGGCTCTGTACGGTCAGGAATTTCTGGAATGCACGTCCGTGGAACAGCTCAAGGCCGCCTTTCTTGCCGTGCCCCGTCAGGACGAGGCTCTGGAGCAGGAAGGGGAGCCTTCCGGCTTTGCCTGGGAGCTCGTGTACGGCGTGTGGCAGCATCGCGACGAACTCGATGCCGTCATTGAACGCTTTGCCCGCAACTGGCGTCTTGATCGCGTGGGGCGCGTGGAGCTGAATCTGCTGCGTCTCGGCGTGTATGAAATGCTGTATCGCGCCGACGTTCCGGCCAAGGTCTCCATGAATGAAGCCCTTGAGCTCGACAAGCAGTACGGCGACTCCCGTTCCCACACCTTCGTGAACGGCATCCTCGATGCGGTGAGCAAGGCCGTGGACAAGGGCGAGCTCCGCATCCGCGGCTGACTCCGGAGACAGACCGATATTTTTCCTATATGCATAGCGGGCGCGAGCCCGAAGTTTTCAAGGAACAGAAATGGCACTTTCGTCTCGTTACGATCCTCATGCGCTGGAAGAGAAATGGCAGGAGATATGGGCTGAAAAAGGCTCCTTCGACTGCGATGTCGATCCTTCCAAGCCCAAGTATTTTCTTATGGAAATGTTCCCGTATCCCTCGGGCAACATCCATATGGGACACGTCCGCAACTATTCCATAGGCGACGTCATGGCGCGTTTCCGCCGGCTTCAGGGCTACAATGTCCTGCATCCCATCGGCTGGGACGCCTTCGGCCTGCCTGCGGAAAACGCCGCCATCAAGCACGGAACGCATCCTGCAAAGTGGACCTACGCCAACATCGACAACATGCGCTCTCAGCTTAAGCGCATGGGCTACTCCTACGACTGGCGCAGGGAGATTGCGACCTGCCGTCCCGAATACTATCGCTGGGAACAGGAATTTTTCCTGAAGTGCCTTGAAAAGGGTCTCGTCTACCGCAAGAAGGCTCCTCAGAACTGGTGCCCGAGCTGCCACACCGTTCTCGCCAACGAACAGGTCATCGACGGCAAGTGCTGGCGCTGCGACTCCGAGGTGGAGCAGAAGGACCTCACGCAGTGGTTCTTCCGCATCACGGCCTATGCCGACGAGCTTTTGGCCGACCTCAAGAAGCTGGAAAAGGGCTGGCCTGCCCGCGTGCTCACCATGCAGCACAACTGGATAGGCCGTTCCACCGGTGCGGAGATTTCGTTCAGGCTCGAAGGGCGTGAGGGAGAAATCAAGGTGTTCTCCACCCGCGCCGACACACTGTTCGGCGTGACCTTCATGACGCTGGCTCCCGAGCATCCGCTGGTGGAGCCCCTCATTGCCGGCCGTGAGAAAGAAAATGAGATACGCGCCTTCAACGAGCGCACCCGCAACATGGACCGCCTCGACCGCCAGTCCGAGACTCTGGAAAA
>CAJJMX010000430.1 GCA_905192935.1 uncultured Mailhella sp. | reverse complement strand
AATGTCAGTCTGCTCAAGCTCGTGGGCATCCATCCGGTAGTCGTTCACGGCGGCGGCCCTCAGATCAATGAGATGCTGAGCAAGCTTGAGATCAAGTCGGAGTTCAGACAGGGACACCGCGTGACCGACAAGGCCACCATGGATGTGGTGGAAATGGTGCTGGTCGGCTCCGTGAACAAGAGCGTGGTGAATCTCATCAACAAGACCGGAGCCCGGGCCGTGGGCCTTTCCGGCAAGGACGGCATGCTGCTTGAGGCACGCAAGCTTGCCATGACCATCAGCCACGGCGAACAGCAGCCGCCGGAAATCATCGATCTCGGCAATGTGGGCGAGGTCACGGACGTGAATACTCAGCTTCTGCGCTCGCTCATCGACGATGATTTCGTGCCCGTCATCGCGCCCGTGGGCGTGGATGCCGAGGGCAATACCTACAACATCAATGCCGACTCCGTGGCCGGCGCCGTGGCCGGAGCGCTGAAGGCCCGTCGACTGCTCATGCTCACCGACGTGGCCGGCATCCTGGACAGGGAAGGAAAGCTCATCGAGCACATCGACACCGCCGATGCGCACCGTCTGCTGGAAGACGGCACCCTGAGCGGCGGCATGATCCCCAAGATACACTGCTGTCTCGATGCTCTGGCCAGGGGCGTGGACAAGGTGACCATCGTGGACGGCCGCGTGGAGAACTGCCTGCTTCTGGAACTGCTCACCGATCAGGGCATAGGCACCGAGATCGTGAAGTAGCCGGAGAGTTTTCAGCCAGGAGGCAATGGACGCTTTCACGCCTCCGGGCTCTCCAGTATTATTCGTCAGAAAAAGGCGGCTTCGGCCGCCTTTTCTTGTGCGCGCAAAAGAGGGCTCATTATGCGCTGCCGCAAGGCGGGAACAGCACTGTTAAATTATCGTATCTTTTTGACTTTCTTTATAAAAGTTCGCCCATTCCAGAGGTAGTACACGGCATTGTCGGGTTCGATTTCACAGGGGAATCCGTCGGAAGCAAAGGAGGGCAGAACTTCCAGTCCGCCGTCGAACACGCAGTAGGTGCAGCTTGCGGAAAGTCTTCCGGGAAGATCGCGGTCGGGACGGAAGAAGTCGTCGACGGGCGGCTCCGGAGGCAGGGGCAGAGGCGCTGCGTGACCGCCGGAGCTGATGTACCACAGCTCGGAAATGCATTCTCCGTCGTCGTCCTCGGTGTGGAAGGCGGCCACGGCTCCCTTTTCCGAGCGGAACATCTGCAGGGAGACGTCCGGCAGACCTTCCGCAGAGGCGAGGCGCAGCCTGTCGCAGTTATCTTCAGCTATGCTCCAGTGTTCGCTTACGCCCTGATCGGCCAGCTTTTCCCTGTCGTTTTCCCTGAGGGGTTCCCTTGTGTTGTCGAATATCTCCGTCGGTATGAGAGCAAAGGCCTGTCTTGCGGTAAGCG
>CAJJMX010000429.1 GCA_905192935.1 uncultured Mailhella sp. | reverse complement strand
AATGGCCGGGCTTCGAAAAGGCGGAAGGGCAGAGGGGAGAGGCGCAGAGGCCGGAAGGCTCGGCGGGGACTTTTTCGGACTGCAAACTCAGTGCAGGCGTGTGCGGCTGCACCCGCCTGCGGCTGCCGACCGATGTTCCCGCCTTCGCGGGCACATCGGTGTTGATGGAAGGATTTCCGGATTTTTGGGAAGAGGGGAGCTCGAAGCTCTGGAAAACCGTCGTTGAGCGCGAACAGTCGCTTTTTAACGCTCGGGAGGGCTGGCGTCGACAGTGAAGAATCGTCTCCCAACGCTCTGGCGGGCCGTCGCTGGTCGCGCACAGCCGTTTTTCAACGCTCGGGGGCCCCGGGCGACGTGAGGAGCCCGGCCGACGGCCGCAAGCAGGCGGGATTCACTCCCGCCGTTAAGCGCAGCGGGCGTCGTGCAAGCTGAGGGCCCGTACAGCGTGTCCGGAGCTGACGGGCGGTCGTGGTACACGGAGCTCTTGTGACGTGAGAGGGCCTCGGGCCCCGGAACTATAAGGTATGAACAATGAATGATTCCGAGAGAGAAGGCATTATTACCAATATCCAGAGCTTTTCCACGCACGACGGGCCGGGCATACGCACGGTGGTGTTCCTGAAGGGGTGTCCCCTGCGCTGCGCGTGGTGCTGCAATCCTGAAACGCAGCATCCGGGCGCGGAAATGGGCCTTGCCCCGGACAAGTGCGAAGCCTCCTGCACGCGCGGGCTGTCGCGCGGTCCCGCGCAGGCGCTCACCAAGAAGGACGGACGCCTCGTGCCGGACCGGAAGGCCTGTCTTTCCTGCGCGCCTCTGGCGGAAGGCAGACCCCCCTGTGAAGCGGCCTGCCCGTGGGAGGTGTTCGTGCCCTACGGCATGAAAAGACGCGTGGCTGATGTCCTGGACGAGGTCGAAAAGGACGCGCCGTTCTACCGCTACGAGCAGGGAGGGCTGACCCTGAGCGGCGGCGAGGCCCTGTTCCAGCCGGACTTCGCCCTGGCCCTCCTGCGCGAGGCGAAAGGCCGCCTGCTCCATACCTGCCTCGAAACCTGCGGACTGGTGTCCGCCGAGGTGCTGAGCGAGGCCTGCCGGAACCTCGATTACCTGCTCTTCGACGTGAAAACCCTTGATCCCGACGACCATAAACGGGCGACCGGCGCAGACAACGCCCTTATCCTCGAAAACCTCGCCATGGTGCGCCGAAAGTTCCCCTCCCTGCCCATCAAGGTCCGTACGCCGGTCATCCCCAGATTCAACGACAACGAAACCATGATAGCACGCATCGCCGCCATGCTGCGCGACCTCGGCGTCCGGGAATACGAACTTCTGACCTACCACGCCTACGGCACCAGCAAAACCGTCTCCCTCGGCCGCCGCGCCCTGATCGCTACGCCCCCTTCCGATGAACACATGGCCCGCCTGCGCGCCCTCGCCGCCTAC
>CAJJMX010000428.1 GCA_905192935.1 uncultured Mailhella sp. | reverse complement strand
GGCGGCGAACACGCCGATGACGGCGGCGATCATCATGGCATAGAGCAGGAACGAGCTCAGGTAGTCGCGGGGCTGGAGCAGGATCCACACGGGGGTGACGGAGGCCACGAGGATGTAGACGCCGATGATGTACATCCAGGTGTCGCCGGCGAGGTAGATGGGGCACTTGAGGCCGATGACGATGCAGGCGATGAGCACGATGATGCCGATGACGGTGCAGAAGCCGAGGGACATGTTCTTGCGGTACACGCAGAAGCCGAAGACCACGGCCATGAGGATGAACAGCAGGGAGATGGTGGCGGTGGAGCCGTTGGCCTCGATGTGGGATCCGTCGGGAGCGAAGCCGTTGAAGGTGCTGGCCACGATGGAGGCGAAGGCCGCGATGACGAGCAGCAGCGCAAGGTAGGCGAACACGATGAACAGACGCTTGGCGCGCACGCCGATGTTCTGGGAGATGACTTCGCCTATGGATTCGCCCTTGTGGCGGATGGAGGCGAAGAGGGCGCCGTAGTCATGCACGGCGCCGAAGAAGATGCCGCCGATGATGATCCACAGAAGGCAGGGCAGCCAGCCGAAGAAGGCGGCCTGGATGGGGCCGTTGATGGGGCCTGCGCCCGCGATGGACGAAAAATGATGACCGAAGAGCACAGGGGTCTTGGCGGGCACGTAGTCCACGCCGTCCTGCATGGTGATGGCGGGAGTGGGTCTGTTTTCGTCGATGCCCCACTGTTTGGACAGCCATGAACCGTAGAAGATGTAGCCTGCGATGAGACACGCGAAGCCACCGATGAGAATGATGACGGAACTCAATTCAAATCCTCCTCAATTGAGTTAGCACTTCCCCAGATTTCCGTGCAGAAACTGTGCGAGGTCCCGTCCGGCCCGGTTGACCGCGACGGCCCCGGACGAAAGATCCAGAGCGGCGGCGCGGAAGTCCATCCAGCCGTGGAGCGAGAACAGAAAGTCCTTGTGATGCCGGGTCTTGCGGACGGCTTTCGCCGCCTCTTCGGACACAAGGTCGCAGATGAAGAGGGCGGTGATGAAGGACGATTTGTGCTCGATGTGCGGACGTATCTTCTTCATGCCAAGCTCGAGAGCCTTCCCCCGGCATGCGTCGTAGATCTCCGCCGTGAGTTCGGGAACCGAAAACACATACACGAATTCGTTGATTTCCGTGCGCCAGAGTCTGACCTTGCGCGACAGCACGAAGCACTCGTCGGCGGAGTGGAAGGCGTAGCAGCAGGCAAGGCACGACACGGCGTCGTCGACGGGCTCCTTGTCGAAATAGACGGCATAGGCGTCGTCGAGCTTGGCTAGCATGCTTGTTCTGCTGACGGGCATTCTCTTCTCCTCGGAACTTCGTGAGAGCCGGAGCGCGTCTCTCGACGCTGCCGGGTGCGGCAAGGTCCGGCCGGAAATACGCCGTTTCCGACCTTTGTC
>CAJJMX010000427.1 GCA_905192935.1 uncultured Mailhella sp. | reverse complement strand
GAAGAAAAAAGCACCGGCTTCTGCGATCACGCGCCCCTGCGCATTTCCTGCTATCACGCCATAGAGCGCCTGCTGGAAGCAAGACCCGACTTCGTGAACGAGGCCATGCCGCTGCTGCGTCTCTCCGCAAGCAACGAGACCGACGACGCCTGCAGGGAAGCCGCCCGCAGACTCGTGCACAAATACATGCTTACCCCGCTTCAGGGATAAATCCCGAAGTTCCCGGGCATGTTGCCCTGTCCGGCTTCGTCCCTTTCCGAAGACATCCCTCACGGACGCCGTTCCGAAGATGGGCCTTCACGCTCCGGCAGCTTCGGACGCGCTGCGACCATCTCACCCGGATGACGGAGGCATGATTTTTTCTGTGCCGCACAGACAAAAAAGGCACGAAGCTTTCGCCTCGCGCCTTTTGTTTTGCGGAACTGAACTCAAAAATTACAGGATGAGACCGGAGCCTCCGCCCTGCGGAGGATTGGGATTGAGACCGCCGGAAGAGAGCGACAGATTGGAGCAGGCCTCCAGATACTTGTCCTGCACTTCCTGGGGAGTGTGCGAGTATTCGAAGAGGAAATGCTTGCCGTCTATGCGGCCGTTGAACTCCTGGTCGAAGGGATAGCCATAGGGCAGCATCATGAGCTGAACGCCCTGCTGGGTGGGAACGGTCTGCATGATGGCGACGTCGGTCAGAACGTTGGCTTCGGCATCATACTTGCCGATGACGAGCTCACCGGTCACGATTTTTACAAGACGGATATCATAGGCCATGACAGGACTCCTTGAATGTTGTGGTAGATAAGTAGGGAGTACCGGCCCGCTTGTCAAGTCGGAACAGGCTATTGCCAATTGCCTGATGAGAGCATATTTCTTTCCTCATGAGGAGTTTATGAGATGCACAGGACAACTTTTACCCCTGATGCTCTGAAGCGCCTTTCGGAACTCGAAGGGCGTCTCCAGTATCGGTTTCACGACATATCGCTGCTGGCCACGGCGCTGACCCACAGCTCATGGGCCAACGAGCACAACACCGTGCATAATGAAAGGCTGGAATTTCTGGGCGACGCCGTTCTCGAAGTGAATGTTTCCTACGAGATCTACAAGCGCTTCCCGCAGGAGAGAGAAGGCGGCATGACGCGTCTGCGTTCCCGTCTCGTGAGCGAAGGCAAGCTTGCCGAGCTTGCGCGCAGTCTTCACCTCGGAGAAATGCTTTTCATGGGACGCGGCGAAGAAGCCCAGGGCGGCCGGGAGCGGCCGGCGCTCATTGCCGACGCCATGGAGGCCGTGCTCGGCGCCGTCTATCTCGACGGCGGACATGAGGAGGCTTCCGCACTCATCCATCGTCTTTACGCCGACCGCTGGCCCGAGCCCGGCACCGACCGCAAGAGCAAGGACTACAAGACGCGCCTTCAGGAAGCCACGCAGTCCCAGCTCCACTCCCTGCCCGTCT
>CAJJMX010000426.1 GCA_905192935.1 uncultured Mailhella sp. | reverse complement strand
ATGTGGGCATCACCGGAAAGGACGGCTCCTGGCTGGCCTACAAGGTCGTCGATCCGTCCTTCCGCAACTGGTCCGCTCTCGCCATGGCCCTTCGCGGCGAACAGATCTCCGATTTTCCGCTGTGCAACAAAAGCTTCAACCTGTCCTACTGCGGGCACGATCTGTAGGAAAACGCCATGCTCAACATCATACAGGAACGCCTGCATCAGGGCTTCCGCACGCTGAACTATCCCTTTGTCGCTCCGTCCATAAGTCCGCGCTTTGCCGGTCTGCCGTCCCTTGAGCCCACCTCCTGCAAGGGCTGCAAAAGCCGTGCCTGCCTTGAGGCCTGTCCCACGGGAGCCCTCTGCATACGCCCGGAAGGTCCGGAGCTCGACATGGGCCGCTGCCTCTTCTGCCGCGCCTGCGAACAGTCCTGCCCGGAGCACAAGATAACCTTCACCGGCGAGCACCGCCTGGCCGCCTACAGCCGCGAGGCGCTCATCGTGCGCGGCCGGGCCCCGGAAGATGCCGGACGGCCCGGCATACGTCAGGCCCGGGGAGAACAGAAGCGCGATCTCTCGCTTTTTTCCCGTTCCCTCAAGCTTCGCGAAGTGAGCGCAGGCGGCTGCATGGCCTGCGAGGCGGACGTGAACGTGCTCGGCACGCTCATCTATGATCTCGGACGCTTCGGCATCGAATACGCGGCCTCGCCGCGTCATGCCGACGGCATACTCGTCACGGGACCGGTGACGGAAAACATGAAAAAGGCCCTGCTCGACACCTGGCAGGCCGTGCCGGAACCGAAGATCGTCATTGCCGTGGGAACGTGCGCCATTTCCGGCGGCACCTTCCGGGGAAGCCGCGAAGGCTGCGGCGGCGTGGACTCCGTCCTGCCTGCGGGCAGCGTGGACGTGTACGTGCCGGGATGCCCGCCCAATCCCTGGACCATACTCGACGGCATCCTTTCCGTGGCGTGGAAAAAGCGCGCGGCGAAATAGGATCTTTCCTTTTCCGATTCCGAAGGGGCGGCACGCACCGCCCCCTTTTTCGTGCCTTCCGTTCCCCGCGAGACACCGCGTTCCCGCCCGCCTCCCTTCCGGGACGCCTTCTTTGCCGCACGCAGCCTGCGGAGGGGAAAGGGACGCGCCTTCCGATGCCAAGCTCCCCCTCGCGAGACATCCTTTTTCCCGTCCCCGGAGACGCCGGAGCGATTCAGGGAGACGACGAAAAAGACGCGAAGGGAAGCGGCAGGATACGCGAAGGCCCCAAACATCCGGCGCACGGCGGCCCTTTGCCTGCGCATGACGGGACCGGATGCTCCGCGCCTTTCGCTTCTGCCCCGGATGCGGCCGCCTCTGTCCGCGCATCCGTGCTTTCTGAAAATCCCGCGACCGCCGTCCCGGCATCATCCGCCGCCTTGTCGCGTCCTTTCTCTGAAAACGCTCCGTCGTCCCTGTCGTTTGTCCC
>CAJJMX010000425.1 GCA_905192935.1 uncultured Mailhella sp. | reverse complement strand
ATGGAGGTCGGTCGTCGTGTAGATGTCCCGCAGGATGACGGGCCGCGAGGCGCCGTCGCCTTCCGGGAAAATGGCGAGAAGAGGAATGCTCGCGCTGTTGAGCGCCCGGAGCAGTTCCTGATGGGAGGCGTTCTTGAAGGTCATGTCCACCTTGACCGCCGTCACCGAGTACTGATCGAGGATGGGCAGCAGGTTGGGCGCGGCAAGGGTGGTGCGCTCGAGCACCTTGCAGGTCGGACACCAGTCGGCCGTGAATTCCACGATCATGGCCTTCTTGCCCATGTTGGCCCGGAATTCCTCCTCGGAGCCTTCCACCCAGGCCACGATTTCCTTCTGCGCGGGCAGAAATGCCCAGAACCCGGAAAGGAAGATGGCCGCAAAGGCGAAGGCTCCGAGGAACATCCTGCGGGTGACGGAGCCTCTCAGGCTTCCCCAGCGGCCCCAGATCCATGCCGTGGTGGCGGCCACAAGAAGGGTGATGAGCGTTTTCACGTGCAGGGCGGGCGGCAGCAGGGAGAAAAGATAGATGGCCGTGCCCATGAGCAGAAAGCCGAGCACGCGCTCGATCACGCTGAGCCAGGAGCCGGGACGAGGCAGAAAGCGTATGAGCCTAGGAAAGCACGCCAAAAGGACGTACGGCGTGGCCATGCCTATGCCCGTGGCCGCAAAGATGGTCATGAGCATGGGCAGGGGCTTGGTGATGCCCCAGGCCAGCACGCCGCCGAGCAGAGGTCCGCTGCACGGCGTGGCGAGAAGCGTGGTGAACATGCCGGTGCTGAAGGCCTGCATCCTCGGCGAGGACGTGTGATGGCTCTGCAGATCGAGCACCGGCAGATGGAACACGTCGAACATGGAAAGGCCCATGCAGAACACGATGAGCAGCATGAGGAAGATGACCTCGCTGCTCTGGAAGAGCTGGCCCCAGAGCATGCCCGTGACGCCGGAAATGACCGCCAGGATGGCGAACCATGTGACGATGCCCGCGGCAAAGAACAGCGTGTGCTCGCGTATGCTGCGCCGTCTTTTTTCAAAGTCCTCCTCGGCATCGAGCAGCATGGAGAACTTCATGGTGAGCACGGGCAGCACGCAGGGCATGAAATTCAGGATGAGACCGGCAAGCAGACCGAGTCCCACGGCGCGGAGCCAGCCGTCTATCTGGAAGCTTCCCTCCAGATTCTGAGGCGCAAAGTCGTATCCCCGGGGCGTCGGCACGGCCGAAGGCAGAGGAACGGCCATGGGCTCGGGCGGAGTCGGGACGAGAGCGCGCTCGCTCTGGCGCTTGAACACCGACGTGGGCGCGGACGGCAGAAGATTGGCGTGCCTGAGCGAGGCGGTGTTCTCTTCTTCCGGCATTTCCGCCACGGGCGGCACTTCGGGCGGGACCGAGTTTTCCCCGCAGCAGGCCTTGCTGTCCAGAAATTCGTTGAACCACGGCTGCCCGGCGGCGTT
>CAJJMX010000424.1 GCA_905192935.1 uncultured Mailhella sp. | reverse complement strand
CACGCCTTCGCCGGTTTCCCCGGGACGCTGACAGGACGGTGCCTTACGGGCGCAATTCTACGGAGGCGCCCATCGTCCCCCTTCATAGGAGGCTTATGATTTGGGACTATTATTCTGGGAGAAGAGGGTCATATGAGAGGAAATGACCTGGGGATTTTCCAAAACAGCCCCGCGTCCGCGCGATTTTTCACGTCTGCCGCTGACTCTGTGTTATCATCGCAGGACATAATTCTGCTGCGGACATACGGGGGAGCAGCTACATGAACGAAAAGCAAGGGGCCGCCACGCCGGCCGCTTTGTCGTGCACTGAGCTGGAATAGGGGAACCATGAAGCTGCCGCATATCAAAGTTGAAGTGGAATACCGCGAGGAGGAGACCGGAGCGCCGGGGAAAGCATCGCCGGCGCTTATCGTGGGATTCGGACTGCATTGGGCCTGGGTCTATCTCTTCATGTTCAACGGGCAGTACATCCTCTTCCCCGAAGCGGATTCCATGCAGTTGCTGCTCTCCGCCACCTCCGGCATCTTCCACGCCGTGGCTTTACTGCTGTATGCCGTGTTTCTGAAGCAGGCTCGCCAGCTCTTCGACACGCCCGAGCACATCCGTCGCAACCGCGTGATTGCGGCAGGTCTCGTGGCCTGCGCGACGCTTTTGTGCATGGCGGGAAACGCGGTGCCGACGGGGCCTTTGGCCGCACTTCTCTTCGTGGCGGCAGGCATAGCGGGCGGCGTGGGCTCGGCTATGCTGCTCATGAGCTTCGGCGTTTCCTTCAGCGTATGCGACCTGCCCACGATTGCCCTGTGCACGGCGCTTTCCATCGTGGTCAGCGCCCTCGTGTTCGTCTTGACGCTTATCGTGAGCTCGGTCGTTGCGCCCGTCGGCGCCCTCCTCTGTCTGGTATTGCCCTTCGCGGAGCTGCTCTGCCTGAACAAGTGCTCCGCCGATCTGGTGGACAAGCTGGAGTTCGCCTTCCTGACGATGCCCGTGCGCACCGCTTCCTTCGCAGCGCGCTTGGGTGTTCCCTCGATCATCTTCGGCGTGCTTTTGGGCATCCTGCGCTGCTGCGCGCTCACCGGGCCGCTGCTGGACGTGCTTCTGTCCGAAGGCAGCGCGGAGAACACGTTCGCGTTCTCAACCTTCGCGGCGAGCCTGTTCGCTTGCGCAGCCCTCATCATGGCCATGCTCACGCTGCGCAAGTCGCGCAACTTCGCCTTCCGCGTGCTCGTGCCGCTCATCGCCGTATTGCTCGTGACGCTGTGCACCCCCTATGGCACCGACGGAACCTTCCGCTGCTTCGCCCTGTTCGGCTCCTACTTCATGCTGAAAGCGTGCCTGTGGGTCATGTACGCCGACATCGCCCAGAGCTACCGTGTGAGCGCCTTTACCACCTTCGGCTTCGGCCACGGCCTTCTGTCCGCCGGCTCCCTCGCCGGTTTCCTCATGCTGCAACCAGGGGGTC
>CAJJMX010000423.1 GCA_905192935.1 uncultured Mailhella sp. | reverse complement strand
CAGTTCGCCGGGCACGGCGCTGTCGTCCTCAAGCTCAAGCGGCCTGCCTTCGCCGGGAAGATGGTCGAAGGCGCCTTCCTCCTGGGCCGCCCGGATGCGGCGCTCGGCCTGAAACGCCATGAAATGCAGGAAATTTTCCGCCATGCTGTCCTCCCTTGCCGTACGGTTCCCCTATACCCCGGAGCACGGGCTTTTTCAATGTTCGGGGAGATCCTGCCGGAGGGCCTCCGCGGACGGGACCGGCGGGACGCGCCTCTATTCTTTCGTCACGGATTGCGGCCGCGCCTTTTGGAGGCGACGAAAAGGCGGCGGCTCCGAATGAGGGAGAGAGCCGCCGCCGTGAAGAAGAGAAGAGGAGAACAGGCAGATGGGGGAGCCGTTTTCGTGCGGGAAAGCGGCCGTGCCGACGCCCGGCGTTACCGGGAGAGGTAGCGCCGGTAGTCGATGCCGTATTTCTTCATTTTGTAATAGAAGATGCGGTAGGTGATGTCGATGTCGCGCGCGGCCTGATGGATGTTGCCGTGACTGCGCACGAGCGCCTCTTCCAGACGCTTTTTTTCGAGCTGTCCGACTTCCTCGTGGAAGCCCATGGGGTGACGCCCCAGTTCGCGGGGAGAGTCGTCGTCGGAGGGACGCATGGCCGGGGGCAGATGGCAGGGGCACACAAGGTCGCCTTCGCAGAGGAGCACGGCGCGTTCCATGGCGTTCTGAAGTTCGCGCACGTTGCCGGGCCAGTGCCAGGCGAGCAGGGCGTCGGCGGCCTGCGGGGAAAGGCGTCTTGCCGGGCGGCCGTAGCTGCGGGAGAAAAGATGCAGGAAATGTTCCGCAAGGGGCAGGATGTCGTCCTTTCTTTCGCGAAGCGGCGGCAGGAAGAGCGGGAACACGTTGATGCGGTAATAGAGGTCCTCGCGGAAGAGTCCCTTTTCCACCAGCTTTTCCAGAGGCTGATGCGTGGCGCAGATGAGACGCACGTCCACCTTGACGGGGCGCTCGCTGCCGAGGCGCACGATCTCGCGCTCCTGGATGGCGCGCAGCACCTTGGCCTGAGCCGGCAGGGAGAGGTCGCCAATTTCGTCGAGGAAAAGGGTGCCCGTGTCGGCCTGTTCGAACACGCCGCGTCTGGCCTGCTGGGCTCCGGTGAAGGCGCCCTTCTGCCAGCCGAAGAGCTCGCCTTCCACGAGGTCGGCGGGAAGGGCGGCGCAGTTGAGGCGTATGAAGGGGCGGGACGCGCGCGTGCTGCACTGATGGATGGCCGAGGCCATGAGCTCCTTGCCGGACCCCGATTCGCCGCGCAGAAGCACGGTGGTCTGACTCGGAGCCACCTGCGCCACATGATGGAGCACATGGTTCATGGACTTGGAAAGCACCACGATGGAGCGAAAGTCCTGTTGCGCGGAATGCTGCACTCTGTCGTCCCGCCGCTTGTAATGCGTGGAGTGGCGCACCATGTTTTCGTGGAGACAGGCC
>CAJJMX010000422.1 GCA_905192935.1 uncultured Mailhella sp. | reverse complement strand
TCTCCGGCCGATTTTCAGTCTTTTTCACCGGCTTTTTCGTCTTCAGGGCCGTTTTCCGCCCTTCGAGCCACCCGAAAAAGCGCTTCCCGGCGATCTTTCAGCCATTTCGTCCGGCCGAGGGAGGCGTCGTGACCACGCCCTGCCCCGCTGCCCAGAGGCAGACGTCTTCCTTCCTGATGGCGGCCGCCATCATGCCCGGAAAGATGTCGGGCGTGCAGGCGAAGCAGGGAATGCCCAGGGCCGCAAGCTTGCCGGCAAGTTCTCTGTCATAGAACGGACTTCCTTCATTGCTGAGGGCCAGCAGCGTGATGAACTGCACGCCGGACTGAACGAGTTCATTCGCCCGCTGGAGCAGATTGCGCTCCACGCCGCCCTCGTACAGATCGGAAATAAGCACCATGATGGTATTGCGCGGATCGGTAATAAGCGACTGGCAGTAGCCCACGGCCCGGTTGATGTCGGTACCGCCGCCGAGCTGCACGCCGAAGAGCACGTCCACCGGATCGCGCATCTCGTCGGTAAGGTCCACGACCGAAGTGTCGAACACCACAAGGCGGGTCTTCACCGCGGGCAGCGAGGCCATGACGGCGCCGAATATGCTGGAATAGACGATGGAGCCTGCCATGGAACCGCTCTGATCTATGCAGAGTATGACCTCGCGCTGCGGTCTGTGAGCCTTGCGGCCGTAGCCGATGAGCGTTTCCGGCACCAGCGTGCGGTATTCCTTCTGCCAGTGACGCAAATTTGCCTGAATGGTGCGGTTCCAGTCGATCTCGGAAGCCCGGGGACGGCGGTTTCTCACTGCCCGGTTGAGCGCTCCCGTCACGGCTGTGCGCATGGGCTCTTCAAGCTGCTTCAAGAGCTCATCCACCACCTTGCGCACCACGAGCCGCGCGGTCTCCCTGGTTTCCGCCGGAATGACGCCGTTCAGGCTCATGAGCGTGGACACCAGATTCACGTCCGGCTGCACGGAATCCAGCATTTCCGGCTGAAGCAGCATATCTTTAAGATAGAGACGGTCGAAGGCATCCTTCTGCATGGCCCGCACCACGGTGGAAGGAAAATACCTGCGGATGTCTCCGAGCCAGCGCGCCACGCGGGGAGAAGACGCTCCGCTGCCGCCCCGCAGTCCTCTGCTGCCGCTGCCGTTGTCGTAGAGCAGGGAAAGCGCATCGCTCATGCCCGCGTCTTCCGCGCTCAGCGACACCTCGGGACAACAGCTTCTGGCTTCGTCACCGAGGGCAAGCACCCAGCGCCGCATCCGTTCCTTTTCCCGTCCGTTATCCATGGACACCTCGCTCGTTTGTTTCCGCCCCGCTGCCGGAAAGGCCGAGTATCGTTCTCAAAAACGGCACCACCAGTGCGGCGCGCCCTTCATCCCACGAGACCTGATGCGGCATCTCTCCGGCCTGCTTTCCGGACGGCGCACGACGGGCGCGCTCCGCAAGCTGCCGACGCTCGGGAGCGGAAAACTC
>CAJJMX010000421.1 GCA_905192935.1 uncultured Mailhella sp. | reverse complement strand
GCAATGAGCAGATCCGCGTTCTGGAAATACGGCGCGTTCACGGGCGCAAGCTTTATCTGCACCGGCCAGAAGCGGAGCTCACTCTTCTCGTCGCCGGCTCCTCCGGCAGAAGGAAGCGTGCGGCCCGATTTTTCAAGATGCGCCTTCACGGCCTCCTCGTCATAGGCGGCGGCTTCGCGGAAATCAAAGGAAATGGCCCCGGCCGGACAGGCGGGAAGGCAGTCGCCCAGCCCGTCGCAGTAATCGTCGCGCACCAGACGGGCCTTGCCGTCCTGCATGACTATGGCCCCTTCGTGACAGGCCCCGGCGCACAGGCCGCAGCCGGTGCACTTCTCCTCATTGATGTGAATGATTCGTCTGAGCATGGTTTTCTCCTGATGCTGCTCTCTTGCAGGCAAAACAGTGACGTTGGCACAAAGCGGCGTCACACTTTTCCGGGATGGACCTCTACCGGCATCTCCGGCTCTCCCCTCTTCCCGTATCCGGTCATTTCGGATGCACGCCCCGTCAAAGCGGTGTGCGTCTTTCACGTCCGCGCGGACAAGTTAAGCTTTAAGCTGGCACAGGCAAGAGTGATTTTCCGTGACTTCGGACATTGACGGATGAAGGTTCCGGTCGTACACGAAGCCCATGCCAAGCAGCCCGCTCCGCCATCCGGCACAAGCCGCCGGAATCGGACATGACATCTCACGTCCGGGACGGAAACACGCAGCATGATACCGCATAAGACCTCCCCCGACGTTTCTGCCGCACCAACCATACGACAGATATCTGCCCGAGGCCGGGCCGCTCCGCACGCTCCCCGTCAGAAACGGGGAACATTCTTTTTTCGACGCAGGAGAAACGTCATGGACATTACGGACCGCCTCTTTCTGGCCACGACTGAATTTTTTGCCGGGGATGCCCGGCGCATCCAGCACTTCACCAAGGTGTATGCCTTTTCCCGTCTCATGGGTCGGGAGGAGGCTCTCGACGAGCGGACGCAGCTCATTCTGGAATGTGCCGCCATCGTACACGATACGGGCATCCGTCCGGCCGAAGAAAAATACGGCAAAAACAACGGCGCTCTTCAGGAACAGGAAGGACCGGCCTGCGCGCGTCGCCTGCTTGAAAGTCTCGGCGTCGAGGCGGACATCGTGGAACGCGTCTGCTACCTTGTAGGACATCACCATACCTACACGAATATGGACGGAGCGGACTATCAGATCCTTGTAGAAGCGGACTTTCTGGTAAACCTCCACGAAGATCACGAAAGCGAAAAGGCCGTGCGGGCCGCCTTCGACCGCATTTTCCGCACAAGAAGCGGCCGGAACCTGTGCCGCACCATGTTCGGCATCCGGGACTGACAGCTCCGTCCCACAGCACGAGCCTTTCTTCCGCATCCGTACTGCGGAATGCCGTTCTTCGTGCATGCAGAAATCCTGATCCCCTGACAGAGCATGCCCGCAGGACACAGCGGGGCTCTGCCGAACTGACAAAAA
>CAJJMX010000420.1 GCA_905192935.1 uncultured Mailhella sp. | reverse complement strand
GCCCCTACTTCGACACGCTGGTATGCGGCGACATGCTCACGGCAAGCAAGCCCGCGCCGGACATCTATCTGCGGGCCTGCGCCGAGCTCGACATGGAGCCTTCGCAGACCTACGCCGTGGAAGATTCGCGCAACGGCATCCTCTCCGCCAGCGCGGCGGGCATGAAGGCTCTGCTTGTGCCCGACATGGTGGAGCCGGACGAACTCATGAAAAGCCGCGCCACGGCCGTCTTCCCCGACCTTCTGGCCGTGCGGGACTATCTTGAGCGGCAGGAACGGCAGGCATGATTCAGGATATCGCGCCCTGGCGTCTCCGCAACGAGTTTCAGGACATCCGCCCCTCCGATGACGATATGGTGTTCGATGTCGACGAAAACGGTCTTCTTCTCCTGTCCGACGAGCGTCGTCCGCCCTTCGTGCGCGAATGGCAGAAGTACGGCAACAGGGAAGAACTCATATACGCCTTCCGCCTCACAAAGGACGGGGCCAGGGACGGCGGCGACTCCGGCTTCCGTACTGCGATCCATCAGGCCCGTGAGCTCTGCTGCGTTCTTCCCCTTCACCAGCGAGGGGCGACTTCCGTCACGCCCGACGGATGGATGAGGACAGCGCCTTCTGCCCTGCGCGGAGAAGCCGGACCTCTGCCCTTTGCGGCCGCCACGGCACAGCATCTTTCCCGCTGGTACGATTCACACCGGTTCTGCGGCCGATGCGGCACGTCTCTTCATCATTCCCGCACGGAACGCGCCCTCCTCTGTCCTTCCTGCGGCCTTGTGAGCTATCCCGTCATTGCGCCCTGCGTTCTTGTGGCCGTCACCTGCGGCGAAAGGATCCTTCTCACCCGCTACGCCCGACCGGGGGCCTCGCGCCTCGTGCTCGTGGCCGGCTTCGTGGAAATCGGAGAGACGGCGGAACAGGCCGCCGCCCGGGAAGTCATGGAGGAAACCGGCCTGCGCATAAAAAATCTGCGCTACACCGGCTCCCAGCCCTGGGGCTTTTCCGGCTCGCTGGCCTTCGGATTCCTGGCCGAACTCGACGGACCAGATGCCGTGCATCTCGACACCTCGGAACTTGCCGAGGCCCGCTGGGTGAAAAGAGACGACATTCCCCCGTGCCCGGATGAGTCCTCCCTCACCATGACCATGATAGCCCGCTTTTCCAGAGGCGAACTGTAACGCCGCGTCCTGCCCGGCAGGACACAGCTCTCCCGATCATCCTACGCCGTGCCTTTTCCGCCCCCCTCCGCTTCATAGTCTTTCAGGCCGCAATCCGCCAAGAAAGTCTTCTTCGCGGCCGGATGCGCCGTAACTCAGAAGCAAGAGACCGTCCTGTTTTCGTTTTTCTCCCCGTTTTTCACGAAAAATGAAAAAAAATCGCAAAAACACCCCTTTTCCCTCTTGCCAAAGAGAGCGGCTTCCTATACAAAGTCTTTCGTCGTGCCGAGGTAGCTCAGTTGGTAGAGCAGGGGACTGAAAATCCCCGTGTGGGCAG
>CAJJMX010000419.1 GCA_905192935.1 uncultured Mailhella sp. | reverse complement strand
GCACGAACAGGCAGTTCCCTGTCGGAAAAAAGCAGCGTCATGTCTTCGCCGTTGTCATGGTCATGCGTGGGCGCAGCCACGATGAAGCCGCGGGCGGCCAGAGCCGCTGCGATGTCGTGATGCGCCCAGGCCGAGCCCGTGACGTCATGGGAAAGAATGATGACGGGCCACGGGCCTTCCATGACAGGGGCATTGCGTGCGGCCCGGAAGCTCCAGTCTCCGGTTTTTACCGTGCCGGACTTGCGTCTGGTAGGATACCAGACTCCCATGTGTATCATGAGCCGCTGGGCGGGGAGACTGGAGGAGAGCGTACGGTAACCGGCGTAGATGGTCTGGCTGTTTTGTCTGGCTTCGGCCCAGGGCGCAAACAAAGATGCCGCCAGAACGAAGAAGAAGATGCGCAGCAGCAGACGGCGCATGGCAGACGGAGCAGGAAGGGTATTAACTCTCTTCATGGGAAAAGCCCCGCCGGAGCGGGGCCGTGCTTCAGGCTTCGGGATTTTCCCGGGGAGCGGCGAAATCCACGGCGGTTCCGCGTTCCTCGGCAGGTTCGGCAGCCTTGACTTCGTTCCAGAGCTCGTCCTTTTCGTCAAGGCTGAGCGACTTGAAGTCAAGGCCGCGCTTCCGGGCAAGTTCTTCCATGGCTTCAAAGCGGGTCCTGAACCGGTTGGCGGCAAAGTCCACGGCGGAGCCTGCCTTGACGCCCATGCGACGGCCCAGCTCCACAAGCGTGAAGATCATGTCCCCGAGTTCATGTTCCTTGGCTGCGTCGCTGCCCGAGGCTCTGGCGTCGAGCAGTTCCAGCCATTCGGCTTCGACCTGACGCTCCACTTCTTCATCGTCGTCCCAGGTGAAGCCCGCGCCGGCAGCCTTGGCGTGCAGGCGGTAGGCCTTGGTGAGGGGCGGAAGACCGGTGGGAACGGAGGAGAGAACTCCCTTTGCGGCGTCCTTCTCGGCTTCCTTTTCCGCCTTTTTGATGGCGGCCCAGTTCTTCATGAGTTCGTCCATGCTTTCGCAGTGATTTTCTCCAAACACATGAGGATGGCGGCGGACCATCTTGTCCGCACCCATTTTCAGGGCGTCGCCGAGAGAGAACTGTCCGGCGAGTTCAAAGCGGCGGGCCATGAGAAGAAGCACGAAGAGCAGATCGCCCATTTCGTCGCAGGCATGGCCGGGCTTGCCGGAGCGGATGGCGTCCACCAGTTCGTGACATTCTTCTATGAGATATTCGCACATGGAGACGGGAGTCTGCTCCTTGTCCCACGGGCAGCCCTTTTCGGGATCGATGAGCTGGTTGACGACGTTTTGAAAGCGAAGAAGCTGTTCCTGCTCGTTCATGATGAACTCCGTTTTAAGATGGCGGCGCGAGGCGCGGAATTTTACAGTTGAGGAATGTGGAGATCGAGAGATCCTGCGATGGCCTGAATGAACCTCATGAATTTGCGGTAGTAAGCACGGAGAGTTTCTGGCTTACAACCATCGATAACGCTCA
>CAJJMX010000418.1 GCA_905192935.1 uncultured Mailhella sp. | reverse complement strand
GGTTCCCTTCACTGGGTTCCCGTTGCCTGCGCGACGCGCGCTCTTCCGACGCCATCCTCTTTCGAGGGGCCGGACGGCGAAGCTCTGCCGGAAACGCGCCGGAACTCGAAAAAAACGGGACCGTTCCGGCACGGAGAAAAGAGGCGGCGCTCTTTGGAACGCCGCAGGAAAAAAAGCGCACGGAACGGGCATATTCCGTGCGCTTGTGCCTCAGGGCAAACTATTCGGCCGCGTTCTGAGCGGCGGCGAGGGCGGCTTCGGCGTCCTTGGCGCGGGCCTCGGCGTCCTTGGCGCGGGCTTCGGATTCCTTGAGCTTTTCCTCGAATTCCTTGACGGAAGCTTCAAGCTTCTGCTTTTCGGCGGTCATCTTGTCGAGGCGCTTCTGAAGGGAAGAGGCACGACGACGGGCCGCAGAGGCGCGGCCGGAGAGCGCGATGCGATCCCAGATGAGCATGAGCAGCACCACGGCGGCGCCGAGCGCGAAGCTGATGAGCAGAAGCGCATAGCGCGGGACGGGAGCCGTGGTGATCGCCGGAGCGAACATGGGATCGACCTTCAGCGAAACCGCGTCGGAGAACAACGGCTGGTTCTGCACGAAGAGCATCATGACCACGAAGAACAGCAAAACCAGCAGAAAAACTTTGATATAGCGCATGACGTCTCCTTATTGCAGCAGCATACGCGAAAAAAGGTTCAGGCAGAACGGCCCGCCAGTCTGGCGAACACAGGCGCCATACGGCGACGGGTCTCCACAAGAGCTTCGGGTATGACCCGCACATCGTCAAGTACCGCCATGAAGTTGGAATCTCCGCTCCAGCGGGGCACGACGTGCATGTGCATGTGCATGCCTATGCCGGCTCCCGCGGCCTCGCCGAGATTGAGTCCCACATTGATGCCCTGCGGATGGCTCAACTCGCGCAGCACCCGGCAGGAGAGCTGCGTCATGGCCATGAGATCGGCCGCTTCTTCGGCGTCGAGTTCCGTAATGTCGCTCACATGACGGTACGGTATCACCATGAGATGGCCCGAGGCGTACGGATAACGGTTGAGCATGACGAACACCCGCCCGCTGCGATGCACGATGAGACGCTCCTCGTCGAGCGCCGGATCTTCCGGCGCACAGAGCACGCATCCGTCGTGGCACTTCGGCCCGAGAATATACTGCATTCTCCATGGAGCCCACAGATTTTTCATAGAGGTCATCTCCTTTTGACACACTAACACAGCCCTACGGCCCGGGCAAGAGTCCTGACACAACTCATGCCGCCGAACAGGCAAAAAACACACTGCCCTTCTTCTTATGACACAAGACCGCAATGCGCAAGAATGATACCGGGGGTGATAGTTACTCCCGGGGACCGAGTACCGCAAAAGCCCGTCACATAAGCCCGGGGGACGCGAAAGCCCGTCTGCTCCGGACACGCTTTACGGACCCCCAGCTTGCACGACGCCCGCTCCGCTTAACCGCGGAAGTGAATTCCGCCTACTTGCGGCGGA
>CAJJMX010000417.1 GCA_905192935.1 uncultured Mailhella sp. | reverse complement strand
GATTCCCAGAACGAACAGGAGCTCCAGAAGTCCGATCCCCGCATGGCCCGCAAGATCGTCGTGGAACGACACAAGCGCTTCGTGTTCCCCATCGCCTGCGTGGTCCTGTGCATCTTCGTCATTCCCATAGCCACGTCGTTCCAGGGCCTCAAACAGCAGACCGGCGTGCTCATGGCGCTGCTGCTGTTCCTCATCTACTACAGCCTGCTCATGCTCGGCATAAGCCTCGGGGAAAGCGGTGACCTCAATCCCGCCATAGGTCTGTGGGTCCCGAACCTCGTCTTCCTCCTGCTCGGCATCTACGGCATGCGACTCGCCGCCCAGGAACGGATGCCGCGCATCACCGAATACTGGAATCTGCGCCGGAGCAGCAAAAAGAAGAAGGAGCCCAGGGCATGAGCCTGCTTTTCCGTTACATCTTCCTGAGACATGCACGCCTGCTTCTGCTCATCATGGGCCTCGGCGTCGGCATCTACCTCCTGACCGACCTCGTGGAACGCGTGGATATCTTCATTGAAGCCGGTTCCAGCCTGGGACTCATCCTCCAGTATTTCGGCGTGAGACTGCCTTCCATCGTGGCCCAGATCCTGCCCGCCGTCTTCCTCCTCGCTACCGTGGTCACCCTGTGCCTCATGGGACACAGCCGGGAACTCACGGCCCTGCACGCCGGAGGCATATCCTTCGCTACCGTGGCCGTCATCCTCGTCATGTGCGGCGTCTTCTGGGGCGTCGTGCAGTTCGCCTGCTCCCAGTTCCTCGCCGCCGAGGGAGAACGATACTCCCAGCAGATATGGCAGGAGGAAGTCCGCAAGAAAGACCTCGACGAGCGTACCCTGAACGACGTGTGGTTCATGGAAAACGGCTGGACCGTGTCCATAAATACCCTGCGCGCCGACGGCGAGGGCGAGGGCTTCTCCGCCTTCCACGTCAAAGACGGCAACGCCGACGTCGACGTCATCGTGCGTGCTCCCAAAGTCAGAGGCAGCGAAAACGGCTGGACGCTCTCCGACGCCGTCCGCCTCTACCCCGAAACCTACCGCAGAGAAACCTTCCCTTCCCTGACCCTCGACCTGCATCAGAACCCGGACCTCTTCTTCTCCACAGAGTCCAACAACCTCCAGCAGCTCCCCCTCTGGCAGCTCGGTGACGCCATAAAACAGCTCGGAGCCGCAGGCTCCAACGTCGACGGCCTGCGTACCGTCTGGCACGGCAAGATCGCCTACGCCGCCTCCCTCGTCGTCATGGCCCTGCTCGGAGCCGCCATCGTCTCGCGATTCTCCAACGTCTATATAGCCGTGGCCATAAGCATGGCCGGTACCTTCATCATGTACGCCCTCACCATGTTCGGCGAGTCCCTCGGTCAGCGCGGCGTGCTGCCTCCCTTTATGGCCGCCTGGGGCCCCGATACGCTGCTCCTCCTCATCGCTGCCGCACGCCTCTACCTCGTCAGCGTGCGACGATGACCCGTAAAAAATATCCCTGAAAAGGCGGCTCGATAC
>CAJJMX010000416.1 GCA_905192935.1 uncultured Mailhella sp. | reverse complement strand
ACGATTCCCGTAAGCTCCGCCCACGGCATACTCATCACGGAAGGACATGTCCTTCTTTTTCATCGCAAGTCCGACGGTCTCTGGGGCAACATGTGGGAATTTCCCGGGACTGTCTTCAGCTCCGGCTCTCCTCAGGATGCCGTCGTACAGGCCATGGCCGGATGGGGCATTCCGGTGGAAATCATTGCACCTCTCGGACAGGTGCAGCACGGCTACACCAATCACAGGCTCACGGCCCATTTTTTTCGCATCAGTACCGAGCCAGCTCTGACCATGAAAGAAATTTCTGCGCGGCTTGGCGACATACCGCATCGCTTCGTCCCCTGGAACAGGACGGAAGCACTCGCCATGCCTGCACATCACCGGAAAATGGCCGACCGCTATTTTCTCAGAAAAACCCGCGCTAAAGCGGAACAACTGCCCTTGTAGGAAGGTCCTGTCATGAAACACACTGTCTATTGGATTGAAGGCGACGGCATAGGTCCTGAAATATGGAAGGTGACCCGTCCGGTTCTGGACGCCGCCATGCAGACTGCGACAAACGGCGAAGAGGAACTGGAGTGGGTAGAACTTCTGGCCGGCGAAAAGGCCATGCGGCTTACCGGCTCGCCTCTCCCCCAGGAAACGCTCGACACTCTGAAAAAAGCCTCCGTAGCCATCAAGGGTCCTCTCGGCACTCCTGTGGGAGGCGGCATGCGCAGCCTCAACGTAGCCATGCGTCAGGCCTTTGATCTGTACGCCTGCATTCGTCCCGTCAGCTGGTTTGAAGGCATAAGCACGCCCGTCAAGCATCCCGAACATGTCAACATGGTCATCTTCCGCGAAAATACCGAAGACGTCTACGCCGGGATTGAATATCAGGCCGGCTCCGCCGAAGCGGAAAAGCTGGCCTCTTTTCTGCGTTCCGAATTCGGGGCAAAAATCCGCGAAGAGTCCGCCATCGGCATCAAGCCCATGTCGGCGTTCTGCTCCAAGCGTCTTGTCCGCCGCGCCATCCGCTACGCTCTGGATCATCATCTTCCCAGCGTCACCCTGGTGCACAAGGGCAACATCATGAAATTCACCGAAGGCGGATTCCGTGCCTGGGGCTATGAAGTGGCGAAAGAAGAATTCGGCGACGTCACCATTCCCGAAAAGGAGGCCACGCCTGAAAACAGCAAAGGCAAGATCATTATTAAAGATCGCATTGCCGATGCCATGTTCCAAGAAGCTCTGCTGCGTCCCGAACAGTACAGCGTTCTTGCGCTGCCCAACCTGAACGGCGACTACATCTCCGACGCTCTGGCGGCTCAGGTCGGCGGCCTCGGCATGGCCCCCGGCGTCAACATGTCCGACACTCTGGCGCTGTTTGAAGCCACGCACGGCACGGCTCCCACCGCCGCAGGCAAGGATATCGCCAACCCCGGCAGCCTGCTGCTCTCCGGAGCTCTCATGCTGGAACATCTCGGCTTTGCCGCCGCAGCGGACAAAGTGAGACAGGCTATTCTCAAAGCCATCGCCGCTAAGACTGTC
>CAJJMX010000415.1 GCA_905192935.1 uncultured Mailhella sp. | reverse complement strand
TTTCCTTCAGCGGCGTGGTGCGGCAGCAGTTGGCCGGCGTGAACACGGCTCCGGGGAGCACGTTATCCGTGATGTCGACCCAGGCTTCAATGCCGCCCATGGTGGTTTCCAGCATGACGCGGTCACCCTGCTTCAGGCCGAGTTCACCGGCCGTCTTCGGGTTGACCTGCACGAAACGCCCGTTTGAGAACTGCGCCATGGATCTGGCAAAGTTGGTGAGCGTCTGCTGCCAGTGCCAGAGCTGCTTGCCCTGCGTAAGAATAAGAGGAAAGTCCTTTTTGCCGTCCTTGCCCGCAGGATGTCCCTTGGGATACTCCCAGCGGTCGATGCCGCCGAACACTCTGTCCACCACGGTCATCTTGCCGGTAGGCGTAAGCAGTTTGCCTTCCGTGAAAACAGTGCCCTTGCGCTCTTCTTCGCCTTCGGCAAAGAGCGGCCATGTCACCGTGGAAGATTTGCGCATGCGCTCCATGGTGAGTCCCTTCCAGGAAGGGACCTCGGCCTGAAGCATGCGGCAGATTTCTTCGGGGTCCTTGAAGTTCGGGTAATGTTCGGGATCGAGCTTGAGCCCGATGTCGCGGTAGAACTGCCAGGCAGGCACGCAGGAACCGGGAGCCTGCACGATCTTCTCACGCCAGGCCACCTGGTTTTCGTTGCCGTAACCGCAGCCCTGACTTTCGGGTCCGAAGGTGGCGGGAATGAACAGCGTGGAAACTTCGGACTCTTCGTCCAGGAAGAAGCCCATGTGCACGACGAAGGGCACGTTCTGAATGGCCTTGCGCACGCCGAGAGCGTCGGGATTGCGCCGATAGCTGGAGTTGAGGAAGAGAATGTCGAGATTCTTCTTGCTCATGGCCATGCGCAGACGACGGAAGTTCATCTTCGGCGTATTGTTCTCACCGAAGTAATGATCCACGAGTTCTTCACCGCCGCCGGGCTTGCCGCTCTGGAAGGTGAGCATGCCCTTGCCTTCGCCGATGAGGTTGTCCCGGAGCGCCTGCAGAAGGATGATGCTTCTGGCCGTCGTGATGCCGTTGGTCTGACGGGACAAGGAACCGCCGAGCCAGACGATGGTCCGGCTGCTTGCGGCAAGAGCATCGTAGAACGCCGTGATCTCTTCCATCGAGAGTTTCGTTATGGACTGCACGTAGTCCGGAGTAAACTTTTCCGTCTGCGGTGCGAGGTTCTCAAAATCTTCGATCTGGAAGCGGGCGCGCGCTTCGTCATAGGCGCCCTTCTCAAGGATGTAGCGGATGGCGCCGAGTGCCAGAATGCCGTCCGTACCGGGCTGAGGACGAAGCTGCCTGTCGCACCAGATGCTGGTACGCGTCCTGCGGGGGTCGACATAGATGATCTTCGTTCCGGCGTCGTGCGCAGCCTTGAGCCAGCGCGTATAGGGAGGATACAGGTCATTGACGTTGGCCCCCCACAGCACGATGGTCTCGGCCTTGGGCAGTTCATCCACCTGAGTGGAGCCGCTGTTCACGCCCAGCATGAGACCGAGCATGTTGGAAG
>CAJJMX010000414.1 GCA_905192935.1 uncultured Mailhella sp. | reverse complement strand
GCAATCCGCAGAAGCTCCCATGAACTGGCAAAGACGATTCCGATCATTGCCATGAACTTTCGGGCGGCAGGGGCATGAGTTCGTCGGGACGGGGAAGCGTCCACTCGTTGCCCTTGCGGCAGAGCATGAGAAGATCGGGATCGTCGAATATCTGGCCCTTGTCGTCGGCCAGAAGCATGCGGGGACGGGGATGAGATGTGGCCATGATGGTTCTTGCGGCGCCATGCGCCCTGATGATGGTTGAGTTGCGGCCGATGTCAGGCACGGCAGAAAAGCGGGGAAGGCGGCATGTTCATGAGAAAGAGAAGCTCATTTCACAGCCGGGGAGACGGAGAGAACGAAAGGCCGCTCAGCGTCGCCCCGTAAGGACGGCGAAGGGGGAAAGGCTCGTCATGCTCCTGAGGCGCGATCCGGGGAGAGTCAGTCCCCGTGTCCTTCGCCGAGAAAGCGGTTCCACAGGCGGATGGCTGCGCCCTGGGAAACGGCCCACTGCGTGAGCGCGCATCCGCACGGACACACGACTCTCCACACTTCGCTCCTGTGACCGGCGGGCAGACACGATTCCAGCTTCTGCTCACGGCTCCCGCAGGAGGAGCAGGGAAGAATGGTTGGCAGGTAAGGCTCCGACATGAAGACCTCCTTCGTGCTGGAATGCGGCGGACGTTCCACCGGGCTTGGCGTGACGCGAATACTTGGGCGGGGCAGATGATAACGCTCCCGGCAGCGATATGCAAGGGCGGGAGCTGTGGGGCGTCCGGCTGCCGGGAGGGAAGCCGGACGCGCGTAAATTAGACGATGCCTGCGGTCTGGAGCGCCAGCATGACGAGCGGCAGCGACGCCAGCGACAGAATGGTGGTGGCGATGACGGTCATGGAGGATTCCGTGGGGCATGCCTGATAGCGTTCACCGAGAATGTAGACCATGGTGCCCGTGGGCATGGCGGACACCACGGTGCCCACGGCAAGGGCCGTGCCCGAGCATCCTGCGGCGAAGAGCACGAGGAAGGTGAAGAGCGGCTGCAGAAGAAGCTTGGCGAGGCACACGAAGAGGAGGTTCTTGCGGCTGAAGTTTCCGCCCATGCCGGAGGTGCCGGAGAGCTGTGCCGAGAGCACCATGCCCATGCCGAAGAGGGCGCAGGGAGCGGCGGTCGAGCCGAGCATCTGGGTGATGCTGGTGACGGCCCGGGGCAGGGGCACGCCGGAGAATCCCGCGCACGCGCCGATGATGGCGGCGACGATCATGGGGTTGTGGATGAGCTCGCCTATGAGCTTCTTGCCGATGTTGCGGCGTTCTCCGGCTCCCGAGGACGAGAGAATGTCGAGCGAGGCGTCTGCGATGAGAAACACGCCGGAGTAGAGCAGGGCGCCGAGCATGCCTGCCGTGGCGGCTTCCTCGTTGTCAGGAAAGACCATGAAGATGAAGGGCAGGCCGAAGAAGGCGGCGTTGGGGAATACGGCGGCAAGGGTGCGGATGGTGGTCTCGAGCCTGTGATCGTGCCACAGCCTGGAGAAGAACAGATAGGC
>CAJJMX010000413.1 GCA_905192935.1 uncultured Mailhella sp. | reverse complement strand
GACGAAGCGCTCCGGGGAAAGCGAAAGCAGCCATTCATCCACAAGTCTCCACAGGGTGTCGTCATGCAGAAGCACCATGGCGCTCTCTCCAAGGAAGGAAGAAAGCCAGGCGGCGGCATGTTCGGGTTCGGACGCCGGAGAAAGGGCCAGACTCATGAGCGCGGCCACCTGCTCCTCGGAAAGCGCCTCGTCGTCGAAAAGAAGCCGTACGCAGAGTCCGCGGATGAGGGCATGCACGCCGCTCTCTTCAGAAAGCAGTCGGGAGAGAGCCTGACGCCACATGAGCGTAAGATTCTCGCGTCCGACAAGCCGCATGGACTCATTGGCCGCACGCAGAGGCGCAAGAAGTTCCGAAGACCCTTCTTCATTGAGTCCGGAGCAGGCCGCATGCAGTCCCACGGCCACGCGCGGAACCATGCCCTCCACCAGAACGAGCACCATGCCCGTATCCGTGCCGCGCACATCGCCGTATCTGGCTACGCGCACGAGCTCGGGCAGCGTACGCACAAGCTGAAGCGTATCCGCAGTGACGGCGGCCTTGTCCGCAAGCGTGCGCACAAGACCGTCCACGGCCGGACCAAGATCGGCCAGCAGCGCCGCATCCATAAGTTTCGCCAGTTCAGGAAGCTCGGCCCGGGAGGCCAGATCCAGCACACGGCGCACGGCGGCATCCGGCAGCGTGCTGCCCCATAATCCTGCGTTGATGATGTCGACGACAAGCTTCGGCTCCCACTGAAGAAGCCATACCTCGTGGAACGTGCCCTTGCCGCCGCCCTCTTTTCTGTCGGTTCCCCAGGGAATGTCCAGAATGTTCATGCGGTGCAGCATACGGCTTCGCGCAAGATCGATCTCTCTTCGCAGATCGAGATCCAGCGTTTTCTGCGAGGCTTCCGGTTTGAGCCTCAGCTTTTTCTGAAGTCTCTCGATGTCCCTCTGCAGAGGCACGGCGGGAACGCCTTCAGGCACCTCTCCCAGCTTTTCGCCGGTGATGAGACGACGCGCAACAAGACGCATGGGAGCCTCTTCCCCCATGCACACCACGGTCCTGAGCGCCTCGCAAAGCTCCGGCAGGCCTGCCGCCGGACGCTGACGAAGCGCCGCAAGAGCCTCGGCAAGCCTGACCGCTTCAATGATGTGCGCAGGAGAGCAGTCCAGATCTTCTTCCCGGAACAGACGCGCCGCCGAGGTGAGCCAGCCCACGGCACGGGATTCCGCGCCTTGTGCACGCCAGAGATGCTCGTACCACGCCGGAGACTCCACACCCGCGCCGTAGCCGCTCCGCACGCTGAGTCCCGCATAGGTCCACGGCGCCCATGTGGCGGACACCTTCATTTTCGGCAGTCCCTTCAACAGGGCATTGTCGTCTTTGGCGGCCACTTTTGCTTCCAGTGCGGGCACATGCCATGCCCCGCACACCACGGCGATACGGGAAAAGCCTTCCTTCTTCGCCCTGCGCAGACAGGAACGCATATGAGCCTCGCGCAGAGCTTCCACGGTTTCGGGCCTGCCCAGTCTGGCCTCCCGCTCCTGCC
>CAJJMX010000412.1 GCA_905192935.1 uncultured Mailhella sp. | reverse complement strand
CCCGGAGACTCCAACCGGACGAAAGTCCGCAAAGGCAGGAGAACTTATGCGTTCACTCCGATCCGTGGCCCTTCTGGCCGTCTCTCTGATGCTTCTTGCTGCTCCCGTGCAGGCCAAGACCACCATTACCTTCTGGCACGGCATGGGCGGTGAGCTCGGTGAGATCACCGACAACATCATCAAGGACTTCAACGCCTCCCAGGACAAGTACGAAGTCAAGGGCGTGTACAAGGGCAACTACGACGAAGCCATGACCGCCGCCATTGCCGCCTTCCGCGCCAAGCAGCATCCGAACATCATTCAGATCTTCGAAGTGGGCACCGCCAGCATGATGGCCGCCAAGGGCGCCATCCGTCCCATCTGGGAGATCATGGAAGCCGCGGGCACGCCTCTCGACATGTCCAAGTTCCTGCCTTCCGTGACGAGCTACTACTCCACGAGCGACGGCAAGCTCATCGCCATGCCCTTCAACGCCTCCACCACGGTTCTCTACTACAACAAGGACGCCGTGAAAAAGGCCGGCGGCGATCCCGAGAACTTCCCCAGGACCTGGCCCGAAGTGGCGGACCTTGCCCGCAAGATCAAGGAATCCGGCGCGTGCAAGTACGGCATGACGAGCGGCTGGCAGTCCTGGGTGCAGCTTGAAAGCTTCTCCGCCTGGCACAACGTTCCCTTTGCCTCCAACCACAACGGCTTCGACGGCCTCGACACCGAGCTGCTGTTCAACGGTCCCCTGCAGGTCAGACACATCGACTTCCTTTCCAAGCTCAACAAGGAAGGCGTTTCCGTCTACGTGGGCCGCAAGTCCGAAGCCATCAATACCTTCACCGCCGGTGAAGCCGGCATTCTCATGAACTCCTCCGGTTCCTACGCCGCCGTGAAGGCCGGCGCAAAGTTCAACTGGGGCGTCATGGTTCTGCCCTACTGGCCCGACGTGAAGGGCGCTCCCCAGAATACCGTGATCGGCGGCGCCGCCGTGTGGGCCATGGCCGGTCATTCCAAGGAGTCCGAAAACGGCGTGGCCGCCTTCCTGAACTACGTGCTCCAGCCCGAAGTTCAGGCCGCCTTCCATCAGGCCACCGGCTACGTACCCGTCACCCTCGCCGGCTACGAACTCACCAAGCAGCAGGGCTTCTATGAAAAGAACCCCGGCACCGACGTGGCCGTGAAGGCTCTCTCCGACAAGAAGCCCACCATCAACACCCTCGGCCTGCGCCTCGGCAACTTCGTCCAGATCCGCAACATCATAGACGAAGAACTCGAAGCCGTCTGGGCGGGCAAGAAGACCGCCAAGGACGCCCTCGACTCCGCCGTCAAGCGCGGCAACGTGGAACTGCGCCGCTTTGAAAGGGCCAACAGCTGATACGCTCACCTGAAAGGGGAGAGGGCTTCCCTCTCCCCTTTTTTCAACCACAGCCGACAAAGGAGTTCTCATGCAGGATGAGCGCTACGCGTTCCGGGGGAAAAGGCATCTGCTGCTGCCCATCCTCTTCCTGCTGCCCCAGCTCGTGATCACGGTGGTGTTCTTCTTCTACCC
>CAJJMX010000411.1 GCA_905192935.1 uncultured Mailhella sp. | reverse complement strand
AAAAGAAATATGATAGTTTTGAAATAAAAAAACGTTCAGTGGCGATTTCCCCATTTCAGTATTGCTCATGGAAGAATTTTGCGTTATATTGAAATGCGTATCCGTCCCATGAGCTCATTTCATAATTGAGCAACGGACATTTTTTCACAGCGTATACACCATGACCGTTTTATGTCACTTATGAAACGGCATGATTTCATACCTGCCCCCGACCCGTGATTTCCATGGGGCGGAACGGATAAACGACGAAGTGCACCTTGTCTCAGGAACATCTGACGAGAGCCATGCTCGAGCAGCTCACGCTGCGCTGGGAAGCATGGGAAAAGGAAGCCACGACCACGGCCAGAAAGATAGCCCGTGCGCGGCTTCATCTTCTTTTCCTTCTGATCCGCTACGGCGGGCTCAGGCTCGGCGAGGCCCTGAACATGGACGTGCGCAAAGCCGTGGACACCGTGACGGGCATGGTGCATGTGCCCGATCCCGGCGGCCGCGACGTGCTTCTGCCCATGTCGTGCATGAAGCACATCCGGCGCATACTGAGTCTTCCCGAGGCGGAGAGCGGCTCCTTCCTGCACTTCGATCAGGGCTTCGTGCGCCGGAAGTTCTACGCCGTGGCCGAAGGCATGGGTCTTGCGCCCGGCATGGCGGGCCCGCGGGCCATACGCTACGCGCGCGGTCTCGAGCTTCTCGAGCTGCATGTGCCCTTCAACGTGGTGCAGGCCTATCTCGGGCAGCAGAAGACGCAGATTTCGGAATTCCTGTCCTTTGCCGGAGGCGAGGCCAAGCGCATCATGCAGCAGGGCCCGGCGGCCAGACAGACGCAGGAGGCAGAAGACAATTCCTTCATAGGCATCATCACGGACATACGCACGGGCATGCGGGCGGCGAGCGTGGAAGTGACCACGTTCTCCGATCTCGTCATCACGGCAAAATGCGACGTGAAGCAGTTTCTGAACTCGGAGCTGCATCTCAATCAGGTGGCCACGGTGCGCGTCGATCCGGAGCAGATAGTGCTCTCTTCGGAAAAGACGCCTCTTGCGCTTCAGGGGCCGGTGCGCGCCACGGTGGCCGCCGTGCATGAGGACGCGGTGGAATCCTTTCTCGTGCTGGAGCTTGCCGACGGCGCGAGGATGAACGCCGTGCAGGAGAGCGCGCATCTTGCGCGTCTTCGGGTACGGCAGGGGAGCCGGGTGTACCTGAGCTTTCCTGAAAGGGCCGTGACCCTTTCCACGGACTGACAACGCCGGTCCTTCATTCTCGAAGGACCGCAACCATAACAAGGAGCATATCCATGAACCATTTCGGCAAATTCCTTTTCGGAGCCCTGCTCTCGATCTCCTGCGCCCTTCCCGCGCAGGCCGCCGACACCCTCATGATGGCCACGACCACCAGCACCCAGGATTCCGGTCTGCTGGAATACGTCGCGCCCGTGTTCAAGAAGGAAACCGGCATCGACCTCAAGTGGGTGGCCGTGGGCACCGGCAAGGCCCTTGAGATCTCCAAGAACTGCGACGCCGACGTGCTGCTCGTCCACGCCCCCGACGTGG
>CAJJMX010000410.1 GCA_905192935.1 uncultured Mailhella sp. | reverse complement strand
GGAGGTCACGCGCTGGCCGCCGCGCACTTCGGCGGTGGCCCGCAGGAACTTCTCCTGATCTATGCCGTTCCTGCGGCAGATGTCGCCCATGGCTCCGCCCGCCTCGATGAGCTGGGCGAAGATGTGCTCCACGCTGATGTATTCATCCTTCAGACGACGGGCCAGCTCTTCGGACTGGGCCAGCGCACGGGCCAGACGCTGCGTGATGCGTATGGTCTGCTGATCCACGCCGGAACCGGTCACGGACGGCCTCTTGTCGAGAGCCTGTTCCAGTTCGGCGGCGATGACCTCGGGCTTCGCGTTCATGCGGCCGAGTATGCCGGGCACGAGCCCGTCCTTCTGCCTGATGAGGGCAAGGGCGAGGTGCTCGACGTCCACTTCCTGGTGATTGCGCATGAGAGCGATGTTCTGAGCTTCGCCCAGAGCTTCCTGCGCCTTCACGGTCAGTCTGTTCATATCCATAAAAAATCCTCCCTGCGGAGTGCAGCCGTCACGCCTGACGACGTGACGCTCGGGCGGCCGATGCTCTGCCCTTCCGGGGCTTCGGCCTCTGCCCTCCGCACTTCAGAAATCGGTCCCGGCCCGGCCGGAACCGTTGATTTGCTCGAAAATCATCCGTTCAGGGAAGAGCTCCCTGAACGTGTCCGCCCTCGAGGGGTCGGCCTTACCGGCCTTCCAGCTCTCTCAGGCGCGTTTCCAGATCCGCTATGCGGTCCAGAAGGTCCACGATGATGGTCCCTGCCACGCAGGGCATCTCGAAGTCCTCACACAGTCGCGTCAGCTTTCTGGTACGATAAATATCGGAACGGCGGAAAAACACGGCATGGGTGGCCCGGCTCGCCGGTTCCAGCCAGCCGAGTTCCATGAGCTCCCGGACACGTTCCACGGGCGTGCCCGTCTGTTCCAGAAATTCGGTCCAGGCAACAAGCGCAGAGGCTGCGGGAGAACACGCGGTTACAGGTTTAATCGCCATATCCCACCTCTTCCATCGCTTCGGCAGCTTACTTCTGTCCGGCCAGAGCCTTCCACAGCTTCAGCTGCTCGTCATTCAATTCTTCCGGCTTCGGCACGCTGATCGCGACGGTCACATACTCGTCGCCGCGTCCCGTGGTCGGACCAAGCCCGCGTCCGCGAAGACGCAGACGCCGTCCGCTGGAACTGCCGGCAGGAATGTTCAATTCCACCTCGCCGTCCAGCGTGGGCACTCTCTTCTTCGCTCCGAACACGGCTTCCCAGGGCTGCAGGGTCACGTCGCAGGTCACATCCTGCCCGTCCACACGGAACACGGGGTGCTTCGCGTAGCGCACGGTCAGATAGAGATCCCCGGCGGGACTGCCGGGATTGCCCTTGCCCCGCAGACGGAGCTTGCCTCCGTCGCGTATGCCGGCGGGAATGGTTATCTGAAGATTGCTCGACTCTCCGGCGCCGGAAAGCGTGACCTGCTTGGTTCCGCCCCTGCGGGCCTCTTCCAGCGTGATCTCGATCTCCGCTTCCAGCAATCTGTGCAAGCTTGTCGCAAAGCTCTTTCTCATCAATATCATATGCTGCCG
>CAJJMX010000409.1 GCA_905192935.1 uncultured Mailhella sp. | reverse complement strand
AGGCCCCGGCATAATCCTCGGGCACGCCCATGTCCACAAAGTATCCTTCGGACACGAAGGCATAGGCGTCCCTGTCCTGCACGAAGGGCTCGAAGACCCCGGTCTCCAGGGAAAAGACCTTCTCCGGCACCTCCTCAAGCAGATCCCTGTCCATGAGGGCGCAGCCGCCGTTGACGAGTCCCGCCGAGCCCGGTCTTTTTTCCATGAACGCCTCGATGCGTCCGCCCTCCCCCGTGCGGATGAGTCCGTAGCGTCCCGCGTCGTGCATGGGACGCACCGCCAGAACAAGTCTTGTCCCCTTTTCCTTTTTGAAGGCCGCCATGGCCTCAAGATCCACCTCGAAGAGCGTGTCGCCGTTCACCACGAACACGGCGTCGTCACGGCAGAGCGTCAGGGCCTTCTTCACCGCGCCGCCGGTGAGAAGCGGCTCCTCCTCCACGGAGTACAGAAGACGCGCCCCGCGATAGAAGTCCCCGAAGGCCTCCATGATGCACTCCTTTCTGTAGCCCACGGCCAGCACCACGCGATCCACGCCGCGCGCCGTGAGCGCGTCCAGAACGTAGCGCAGAAAGGGCCTGCCGCCCACCGGAGCCATGGGCTTGGGCACGTCGGAAACCACGCTGCGCAGCCTCGTGCCGAATCCTCCGGCAAGAATCACGGCTTCCATCACTGCTCCCCTCCGAAAAATTCCTCTTCCAGCGCCAGACACAGCGCATGATACACCGGCAGATGCCGTTCCTGAATCTCCCAGGTCTCCGAACCGGGAACCACCACGGAAACATCGGCCACGCGGGCAAGCGTTCCGCCGCCCTTCCCGGAAAGCGCGATCACGGCAAGACCCGCGGCCCGGGCCACCTTCGCCGCCTGCACCACGTTGTGCGAATTCCCCGACGTGGAAACGACAAGAAGCGCATCCCCAGCCCTGCCGAGTCCCATGACCTGCTGGGCAAAAACCAGCTCCGCCGACTCGTCGTTGGCAAAGGCCGTCATGAGCGCCGCCTCTCCGCAGAGCGACTGCACGGGCAGCGCCGCCTGAAGATGCTTCAAAAACATGTCCGCATCCTGCGGCCACATGCTCCGCAGACGCTCCGCCAGCTCTTCCGGCAGCGGACGCGGACGCACGAAACTCTTCATGAGTTCCCCCGTCACATGAAAGGCATCGGCACAGCTCCCGCCGTTGCCGCAGACAAAGAGCCTGCCCCCGAATCGGAACACCCGTATCAGACATTCCAGCGCCTCCATCATGTCCCGACGGCAGCACGCAAGCTCCGGATGCCTCTCCACAAGCCTTTCCACACACAGCCGTGCCTCACCTTTCATACTACCTTCCTTTTATCTGTTATCTGCTTTTGAGTAACGCAAAAGCCCGTTTGCGCTGGACACACTGTACGGTCGCGGGACTTGCACGACGGCGGCTGCGTTTAACGCCGGAAGTAAATTCCGGCTACTGGCCGCCGTCGGCCGGGCGACATTTTCTGAAGCCCGGGTGACGCGAAAGCCCATTTGCGCTGGACACACTGTACGGTCGCGGGACTTGCACGGTGGCCATTT
>CAJJMX010000408.1 GCA_905192935.1 uncultured Mailhella sp. | reverse complement strand
TGAACTGAACGAGCTTTCGGTGCTGCTGCATAAAATGGCGCAGGAAAAGGAAAGGCCCGTCAGGGAGCTCGGCTCGGCGCTTCTTGTGCTTTTCGCTCATCCCGGCGAGTTCGTCATGAGCATTGCTCCGGAACGCCCCATGAGCTTCATGGAGGCCCTCATGCTTGCCTCGGTGAATCCCGACGCGCTGCCCGTGTCCTTCAGCGCGAAGCCGGGCGAAAAGTCCCTGAAGGACTATCTGCCGAAGAACTGACGGAAGCCGGGGGCATGATCCCCGCACCTCAGGCCGGTTCGATGTTCAGGGCGGCGGAGCGATCCGCCGCCCTTTCTCATGTCCGAAGACGGGCGCGTTCCCGGCGTGCGGACGGTTCAGCCTCCGGGAAGGCCGGGCAGAGACCGGTCGGGCCGGAGCAAAGAGAGCGGAAGAGAGGCCGGGGCGGCAGAAAGCGGGGCCGGAGCCCGGCTCTTCGAAGGTTTTTCGGACAGGCAGAGGGGCCCTTGCTCCCCCTGCGGTCAGGCCCTGCCATGCGATGAGCGACAAGGCGGGGGCATGGCCTCTGCGCGCCCGGCCTTCTCAGCGATGAAACGGTGATGCCGGTCATGAATCAAAGATGCCGGGGTATGGCACGGAGAGGCGCGGAGGACGGGGGTGCCGCATCTGCGTCTTGTCCTTCGTGAAGAGAGGGTCCCGGCAGGCGCGGAAGGCCGGGCGGGAAAGGCCGGGGCGGGAACCGGAGGAGGTCCGGGCGTTGCGCTCCGGACGGCACAGGGCCGTGTACCCGGCCTTGCCGCGTCGTCAGATCTCGAGTTCTTCCATTTCCTTTTTCAGGTCGCGGGCCGTCCAGACGGCGTAGCGGTCGAGATGGGTGGGATCGCGGTTGATGATGGCGATGTTGCCGCCGCTTTGAAGCGTGATCTCCGGCACGGCCGCGGCCGGGTACACGGTGAGGCTGGTGCCGAGCACGAGCATGAGGTCGGCGGCACGGGCTTCGCGTTCCGCCTCGGTGAGGGCGTATTCGGGCAGACCTTCACCGAAGAACACGATGTCCGGCTTGACGATGCCGCCGCACTTGTCGCACACGGGTACTTCACCGGCGCGCACGCGGGGGGCGATCTCCTCGAAGGTCCAGCTCTTGCCGCAGCGCAGGCAGTGGTGCAGCAGCGGAGAGCCGTGCAGCTCGAGCACTTTGCGGGAACCGGCCTTCTGATGCAGAAGATCGATGTTCTGCGTGATCACGGCGTGGATGATGCCTTTCTCTTCCAGTCGCGCGAGGGTCTTGTGCACGATGTTGGGTTCCTTCTCGTCGAGGTTGTAGAGAAAGTCTTTGGAGTGCTCGTAATAGTAGCTCGGATCCTTCATGAAGTAGTCGAGGTCGAAAAGCTTGTTCGCGTCGATGTCGGTGCGGGTATAGAGGCCGCCTGCGCCGCGGAAGTCGGGAATGCCGGAAAGGGTGGATATGCCTGCGCCGGTAAGAACGACGGCGTGCCTGGCGTGGGAAAGAAGTTCGGTAAGCGTCATGATGCGGCTCCCCGGTTGTTGAGGGTGAAAAAAACGGCTTTTCGG
>CAJJMX010000407.1 GCA_905192935.1 uncultured Mailhella sp. | reverse complement strand
AGACTAGCTTTTCCGGAAGGCCGGGCCTCAGGCCCGGCCTTCTTCTTCCCTTGCTCATGACCGGTATTTTCTGTCCGACGCGGCGCTGCCGGAAGAAAAGGGAGCCGGGCGACACAGCGCCCGTTGCTGAAATGCAGGGATTACGGCCTGCACGCCGGTATCACAAGGAGCAGCTTTTCCCCGGCCGTTGTCTTACAAGACATCAACGACTAAGAACCGTTCAAGTTTTCCTGGAGATGGAACCATGGCAATGACGCTTGCCCAGAAAATACTTCAGATGCACACCGACGAGGAGATCCGGGAACCCGGACAGATCGTGGAATGTTCCCTTTCCGGCGTGCTCGCCAACGACATCACCGGACCGCTCGCCATCAAGTCCTTCCACGCCATGGGAGCCAAAAAGGTCTTCGACAAGGATCGTGTGTTTCTCGTCATGGATCACTACACCCCGCAGAAGGATATCGCTTCGGCCAATCAGGTCATCATATCGCGGCGCTTTGCCGGGGAAATGGGCATCACCCATTATTACGAAGGCGGCTGCGCGGGCGTGGAGCACGCGCTTCTGCCCGAAAAGGGCCTCGTCAAGCCCGGCGATCTCGTCATCGGCGCCGACAGCCACACCTGCACCTACGGCGGCATAGGCGCGTTCTCCACCGGTCTCGGCTCCACCGACATCGCTTGCGGCATGGTGCTCGGCAGGCTGTGGTTCAAGGTGCCCGCCACCATCCGCGTGAACATCGAGGGAACCATGCCCCGCTGGATTCGAGGCAAGGATCTCATTCTGCGTCTCATCGGCGAGATAGGCGTGGACGGAGCCCTGTACCGCGCTCTGGAATTCGGCGGTTCCGCTCTGAAGGACGTGGATATCGAAGGACGTCTGTGCATGGCCAACATGGCCATCGAGGCGGGCGGCAAGAGCGGTCTCTTCCCCTCCGACGATCTGACCGCCGAATACTGCCGCGCCCACGGCACGCCCGATCCCATGCGTCTTGCCGCCGACGAGGGGGCGGAATATGAGCGCGTGGTTACCATGGACGTGACCGGCATGGAACCTGTCGTGGCCTGCCCGCATCTGCCGGAGAATACCCGTCCCGTCTCCGAGCTGTCCGACGTCGCCGTGGATCAGGTGGTCATCGGCTCCTGCACCAACGGCCGTATTTCCGACATGCGCGACGCCGCCGAAATTCTGCGCGGACGCAAGGTGGCAAAGGGCGTGCGCTGCATCGTCATTCCCGCCACGCCTTCCGTATGGCGTCAGGCCATGGACGAAGGACTTTTCGAGGTGTTCTCCGACGCGGGATGCGTCATCAGCACGCCTACCTGCGGCCCCTGCCTCGGCGGATACATGGGCGTGCTCGGCGACGGCGAGCGCTGCATCTCCACCTCGAACCGCAATTTCCGCGGCCGCATGGGCAGCCTGGAATCGGAACTCTATCTCGCAAGCCCCTGCGTGGCGGCCGCTTCCGCCGTCACCGGCGTCATCACCGGTCCCGCAGCGCTGTAGTCCCGGCGTTTTCCGAAAAGACGGATTTTCTTCCGCCGCCGGAAAACTCCGAAAAGAATCTCTG
>CAJJMX010000406.1 GCA_905192935.1 uncultured Mailhella sp. | reverse complement strand
TCCGTCTGGCCTGGGGCGTGCATTACGACTTCTCGCAGCGCTCCATCGAAGGCATCCGCGGACTCAATCCTCTGGACCTCCAGTTCGCCCGCGAATTCGGCTACCGCATCAAACTCATCGGACAGGCCCGCGACGAAAACGGCAAGATCGAGGCCGGCGTATTCCCCGCCCTCGTGCACCACTCCATGCTGCTTGCCAGAGTGAACGGCGCGTACAACGCCGTGCGCATCGAAGGCAACGCCGTAGGCTCCCTGTTCCTGCACGGACTCGGCGCGGGAAGCCGTCCCACGGCAAGCGCCGTGCTCGGCGATCTGCTGGCTCTCGCCCGGCGCGACAGCGTCAACAGCGCCGACGCGAATACCGGATTCGTGCAGGCTCTGCCCGATGCCGAGATCCTGCCTTCCGACGAAGCGGAAAGCCCCTGGTATGTGCGCGCCACCGTGCGCGACACGCCCGGCGTTCTGCGCGACATCGCCACCGTATTCGCCAAGGAAGGCATAAGCTTCGCCCAGCTCATCCAGAAGGCCGCCACAAGGGACGACTGCGTCTCGCTCGTGCTCATGACGCATGATACCACCGGCCGCGCCATCAAGAAGGCCACGCGCATCCTGCATGAGGACGGCACGCTGCTCGTGCCCGCCACATGCTTCCGCATCCTTGCCTCGAGCAGCGACGAGGCGGACGGCGCCTAGCTTTCCGAAGACTCCGCCTTCTCAAAAGATCGCGGCGTCTTCTGGGAAAACAGAATATGTTCTTTTCCGGCAAAGCCCGCTCTCCCTTGCCCGGCGGACGTTGCACCAACGCTCTAACAAAAGAGACATCCATGACATCCTTCGACCATGTTCATCTCTGCTGCACCGATCTTGAATCCATGATAGCGTTCTGGAAACAGGCCTTCGGTGCCGAATTCGTGCGTTACCGCAAGTTCGGCGGAGCCGACGGCGCCGTCATTACGCTCTCCGGCGTTCAGATTTTCCTCAAGAAGATCCCCGACGGCGCTCCCCTGCCCGACGGTTCCGCCTGCGGCATCAACCACATAGGCATCCGCGTGGATGATCCCAACGTCATGGAGGAAAGAATCGTGAACGAATTCGGAGGCACGCTCATCAACAAGGCCAGCGACAACTGCTCCTTCGTCGCCGGGCCGCAAGGTGTCACCTTCGAGCTCATGCGCGTGGGCGCCGAAGTCTGAAACAGTTTTTTACGGCACTCGGATACGGCGTTTTTCCTCAATGAGGAAAAACGCCGTACTCGTTCTGGTCACAGGAAACCTTCGGCTGCTTCTGCGGAAGCTGCTCCGGAGCCGGACGTTTGGCAACATTGCCGCCATGGGAAAAACGTTCTATGATGAAAAGGCTTCCGATAACACACGGAAGCCTTCGGATTCCGCCCCGTACAATGCCGTCGACGGCACCCGACAGCATGCGTCAGAAAACAAGCCTGCAATCTTCATTACGGAGGACTCATGAACCGTTCCCTCACCGCCGCACTCTCCCTGTCCGCAGTTCTTCTGATGTCGACTCCCGCACTTGCCGGATTCCACGGCCCCAGCGACGCTCTGAAAACCGTCGACAACGTACA
>CAJJMX010000405.1 GCA_905192935.1 uncultured Mailhella sp. | reverse complement strand
ACGGAAAAGGAAAAAACCGTGTTCGCGGCCTTCCAGTTTTCCTCGGCCTCGTCCGTCACGGTGTACCTCAGCATGGGCGTCGCCCTTTTTCCGTTCCTTGCCGTGCCGCATCTTCTGCCCCTCGGCGTCATACTCTTCTACAAGGTCGCGGGAACCAACCTCATGAGACTGTATCTGCGCCTCGCGGAACGAAACAGGGAGGCCGTCTGATGGACAACAACCTCTATTCCGCCTTCGCCGAAGGCACGGTCAAGGGCTGGAAAGTCGCCACACAGAACATGCTTCCCAACGTGGTCATTGCCTTCACGCTCATCGCCATGCTCCAGACCAGCGGCCTGCTCGACGGTCTCGGCCGGGTGTGCGCTCCGGTCATGGGGCTTTTCGGCCTGCCCGGAGAGGCCGTCACCGTGCTCATATCCACATGGTTCTCGGCAGGCGGCGGCGTGGGCGCAGCGGCAGGACTCTACAGCCACGGCATCCTGAACGCCACGCACATAAGCATCCTCATGCCAGCCATCTTCCTCATGGGCGCGCAGATACAGTACGCGGGCCGCATCCTCGGCGTGGCGGGCGTGCACTCCCGCCATTATCCCGTGCTCTACGGCATAGGACTGCTCAACGCCGCCCTTGCCATGCTCACCATGCGGTTCTTCGTGTAGCCTCCCCTTCCGCACAAAAAAACAGGCCCGACCGGGAAAACGCTCCCCGGCCGGGCCTTCCTTGTCCTGAAAAACAGTCTCACTTCTTCCGCTCAAGAAGATCCTCGGGAGCCTCCTTTTCCAGCTCGCTGAGCGCCTCTTCCAGCTCGTTGCTCAAGGTGTTGGCACGACGCGGTTCCCAGTCGGCCAGGGCGGCACGCATCGCGTTCAATTTCTCTTCCACCTTCTTCGCGCCGGGCATGAGAAGCTTTCTCGTCTCCTCGGGAATGTCGGCAAAACGCAGGGAGTCCGGCAGATACTCGGCCAGCTCCGTCACGCCGCGCTTCATGCCGGAAGGCCCCCAGCGGTCGAGCTCCGGCCACACCAGCGCCGAAAGCTTCGGCCAGGCGGCCGTCACTTCATCCTCGTTGTACGTCCATGCCCCTACGCGGATCTGCAATATCTTTCCCATGATGCTTTCCTTTTTCCGGCGCCGGAGTGACGCCATTTTCCGTCTGCCCCGGCCATACTGTACTGACTGCAAAACTTGCACGACGCCCGCCGCGCTTGACGGCGGAAGTGAATTCCGCCTGCTTGCGGCCGTCGGCCGGGCCGCATTTTCCGATGCCCGCGTGACACAACATCCCGTCTGCCCCGGACACGCTGTACGGACGCATAATTTGCACGGTGGTCATTTCATTTAACGCCGGAAGTGAATTCCGGCTATTCATGACCACCGGCCGGGCGACATTTTTCGATGCCCGAGTACCACGCACGCCCGGCTGCTCCAGACACACTGTACGGACGCGGGGCTTGCACGACGCCCGCCGCGCTTGACGGCGGAAGTGAATTCCGCCTGCTTGCGGTCGTCGGCCGGGCCGCTCGAAAGCGGCCCGGGGCCCCAGAGCGTTGAAAAACCGTCATCCCGCTGCAAACGAAAGTCCGT
>CAJJMX010000404.1 GCA_905192935.1 uncultured Mailhella sp. | reverse complement strand
CAGAAGCCGAAGCCTATGAGGATGGGAAGAGTCGTGCGGAAGGCGGCTTTGGCAGAAGAAAGCACAGGATGATCGGTCATGGAAACCTCGGGAGGAATGTTTTTCCGTATCATGCGGGACGGTGTCGTGCAAGACGCGCCTGGCCGACGGGCGAAGGCGTAGCGTTCCGCAGACCGGAGCTCTGCGTCTGGCGGACACGGCACGCTGATGCACGGGGAGGCTGACGATCGTTCCGTTTCCTGACGGTTTGCCGATGCCGGTCGAGGCCCGGAATAGTCCTGTCTCTTGAGGGAAGTCATCCGGTCCTGGCGGCAGCGTGTTCCCGCAGGTCCCGAGCTGCCTGCTTTTCGGGACATTTTTCTTGCCAGCAGAGTGTCCGGAGAGTATATCTCAGAAAAATCATGTCAGGGGATGCCATGTCCGCAGTCAGGTACATCGGGCCGGTGACGGCCGTTTTTTCCGGGGAACGTCAGTTCTTCGGCGGTACCTGACGCCCGAGGTCAGCGGAACTGGAAGTTCCCCTGATCGTCTTCGGACGTGCGACGGCTTTTTCTGTCTGAAATCCGGGCTCTTCCTTCCGCCTGACCGTGCAGGGTACACGGTCTTCACGCAGGTTCGCTTCTGAACTGCGGCATGGTCATGGTGACACTTTCCTATGGAGGAGCTTTTATGAAGGGCAAGAATCCCTTTGCCGGAACGATGGGCATCATCGTCGTCGGCGCAATCATCGGCGTTGCAGCCATTCTGCTGCAGAAATTCGGCAATCCCGCCAACATGGGCATTTGCGTGGCCTGTTTCGAGCGCGACATCGCGGGAGGTCTCGGCCTGCACCGCGCCGCCATCGTCCAGTATATCCGTCCTGAAATCATAGGCTTCGTGCTCGGTTCCATGGCCATGGCGCTCATGGCCGGAGAGTTCCGTCCCCGCGGCGGTTCCGCGCCCATCGTGCGCTTCATACTCGGCATGGTCGCGGCCGTGGGCGCTCTGGTCTTCCTCGGCTGCCCCTGGCGCACCATTCTTCGTCTTGCCGGAGGCGACGGAAACGCGCTGTTCGGCCTTGCCGGACTCGTCTGCGGCATAGCCCTGGGCACGCTGTTCTTCAGGCGCGGCTACTCTCTCGGCAGCAGCGTCAGGCAGAACGCCGCCGCAGGCTGGTTCTTCCCGCTGCTCATGGTGGGCCTTCTGGGGCTCTATCTGGCCTTCCCGCAGGTGCAGGGACAGGCGCAGAGCGGTCCTCTTTTCTATTCCGTAAGCGGTCCCGGCGCTTCCCACGCTCCCTTCCTGCTGTCCTTCGGCGTGGCGCTCATCATCGGCGCGCTGGCCCAGCGCAGCCGCTTCTGCACCATGGGCGCGTTCCGTGATCTCATTCTCTTCCGTTACGGCCATCTGTTCTTCGGCGTGCTGGCCATGTTTGTTGCGGCACTCGTGGCCAACCTGCTCACCGGCGGCTTCCATGCCGGTTTTGCCGGTCAGCCCGTGGCGCATACCGACGGTGTGTGGAACTTCCTCGGCATGGTCACCGCCGGTCTGGCCTTCGCGCTTGCCGGCGGATGCCCCGGCAGACAGCTCTTCATGTCCGGTGAGGG
>CAJJMX010000403.1 GCA_905192935.1 uncultured Mailhella sp. | reverse complement strand
GCTCGAAGAATGTGAAACCGGCGTCTGCCCCGGCTGCGGAAGCTGCGCAGGCATGTACACCGCCAACTCCATGAACTGCCTGTGTGAGGCTGTGGGCATAGCCCTGCCCGGCAACGGCACCATTCCTGCCGTGCATGCCCGCAGAATGCAGCTTGCCAAGCACTCCGGCATGGCCGTGATGGAACTTCTGAAGCGCGACATCAAGCCCCGCGACATCGTGAATGAAAAATCGCTCCGCAACGCCCTTGCCTGCGACATGGCCCTCGGCTGCAGCACCAACACCGTGCTTCACCTGCTCGCCATCGCCCACGAGGCCGGAGTGGACTTCAATCTGTCTCTGTTCAACGAAGTGAGCGCTCAGGTGCCGAATCTCTGCCATCTTGCTCCTGCCGGGCCTACCCATATGCAGGACCTGTACGCCGCGGGCGGCATTGCCGCCGTGCAGGCCGAGCTTGCCAAGGGCGGCTTCATCGACACCAGCCTCATCACCGCCACGGGCAAGTCCGTGGCCGAAAACATCAAGGGCGCGGTCATCAAGGATACCGGCGCGGTTCGTCCTCTTTCCAACCCCTACAGCCCCACGGGCGGTCTTCAGATCCTCTGGGGCAACATCGCGCCCGACGGCTGCGTGGTGAAGCGCAGCGCCGTGGCTCCCGAAATGCTGAAGCACAGCGGTCCTGCCCGCGTGTTCGACAGCGAGGACGAAGCCATCGACGCCATCTACAACGGCAGAATCCATGAAGGCGACGTGGTCGTCATTCGCTACGAGGGCCCCAAGGGCGGCCCGGGCATGCGCGAAATGCTCAATCCCACCAGCGCCCTTGCCGGCATGAAGCTCGACACCACCGTCGCTCTCATCACCGACGGACGTTTCAGCGGCGCAAGCCGCGGCGCATCCATCGGACATGTTTCTCCTGAAGCCGCCGACGGCGGTCCCATCGGGATCATTCAGGAAGGCGACATCATCAGTATTGATATCCCCAATGCCAGCATCAATGTGGAAGTGAGCGAAGAAGAACTCGCCCGCAGAAAGGCGGCATTCGTTCCCCGTGAACCCAACATCAAGACCGGCTGGCTCGGCCGTTATGCACGTCTTGTGAGCAGCGCCAACACCGGCGCCGTGCTGAAATAGTCATTCAGGGGGAATGCCGACGGCTTGCTTCTCCTGACGCTCTTTTCATAGCTTCCTTGATTTCGATTCCGGGCGGTCCGGAACGATCCCTCAATCCGGGAAGTTCGGCTGTTTTCTTCATCCTGTTTTTTCTTTCGGACGGTCCGGAGGAAATCCCTCAGACGGAATGGAGCGGGCGGCACAGGCATGAGCGTGTGGTCATTGCGTACGGGCGGTCCGTGCGCTTCCCTCATGACCATGCATTATCATGCACCGGAGCATGATTCCGATCTTTTCGACTGCACTTTTTGAAAGTGCATCCCTCAGTCGAAAGGGTGGGGCAGGAAGAGGATGACGGCATTCCTCCATGATTTTCGGCATGAACGCGCGGCTGTCTGCGCAGGGACATGGGACGGCATCTGCCGCAGGGCGTTTTCCTGCAACGAGAAAAATTTTGGAATTTCTCAAGAAAACGCTTGACGGCAGAG
>CAJJMX010000402.1 GCA_905192935.1 uncultured Mailhella sp. | reverse complement strand
ACTCTCAGGGCGGGGTGCAAGTCCCCACCGGCGGTGAACCCCCATGCAAGGGGGCAGCCCGCGGGCGCGTTTTCAAGGGAAAAGCGCAGATCCGGTGCAAGTCCGGGGCCGACGGTAACAGTCCGGAAGAAAGAGAACGGATCTCTCGCCTCAGTTTTACTGAAGCCTCTCCTCTCTCCTAGCGCCTTTTGCGGCCCTGATGTAGACATCTCAGGGAGTTTGTCATGCGTCAGCTATCTTCTCTTTGCTCCATCGAACAGGCTGTCGACGACATCCGCAACGGCCGGATGATTGTTGTTGTGGATGATGACGACCGCGAATGCAGCGGTCATCTGGTCATGGCGGCCGAAAAGGTGGACGCCGATGCCGTCAATTTCATGGCCCGTCATGCGTGCGGTCTCGTGTGTCTGGCCCTGTCTCCGGACATGGCGGACAGGCTCAAACTTCCGCTCATGCCGTCCAACGGCACGGGCAGGGAACCGGCGTTCACCGTATCCATCGAGGCCCGCGAGGGCGTGACCACGGGCATTTCCGCGGCTGACCGCGCCACGACCATACAGGCGGCCGTGGCCGAAAACGCCGGTCCCGACGACATCGTGACCCCCGGACACGTCTTTCCGCTGCGCGCGAGAAAAGGCGGCGTGCTCACCCGCGTGGGCATTGCCGAAGCCGGAACCGATCTTTCCGGATTTGCCGGTCTGCGTCCTGCGGCGGTGCTGTGCGAGATCCTGAAGGAAGACGGTTCCGTGGCCCGCATGGACGATCTGGAAGCCTTTGCCGAGGCCCACGGTCTGCACATTGCGGCCATACGCGACATCATCCGCTATCACATCCGCTACGGCAAGCTTGCCGTGCGGCGCGTGGCCGAAGCCAAAATGCCCACGAAATACGGCACGTTCCGCATCATCGCCTACGAAAGCGACGCCTCTTCCGACACGCATGTGGCGCTCGTGAAGGGCGACGTGGACGAGCGCGTGAATCCCGCGCCGGTGCTGGTGCGCGTGCACAGCGAATGTCTGACCGGCGACGCCTTCGGTTCTCTGCGCTGCGACTGCGGCAATCAGCTGGCCGCGGCGCTCATGCAGATAGAAAAGGAAGGTCGCGGCGCGCTTCTGTACATGCGTCAGGAAGGCCGCGGCATAGGACTTGCCAACAAGATACGCGCCTACGCTCTGCAGGAGCAGGGTTACGACACCGTGGAAGCCAACATCAAGCTCGGCTTCGCCCCGGATCTGCGCGACTACGGCGCGGGTGCGCAGATCCTCCGGGATCTGGGCATCAGCCGTCTTCGTCTCATGACCAACAATCCCCGCAAGATCGTGGGTCTGGAAGGCTACGGCATAGAAATCACGGAGCGGGTGCCCCTGGAAATCGGCCTGTGCGCCATCAACGAACACTACATGCGCACCAAGCAGGAAAAAATGGGACACATCCTCCACTTCGGCAAGAAAAAGCAGGACGCCGACGAAAAATAACGTTCCGTCCCGCAGGGCCCGTTCTGCCTCATGAAGGCGACGGGCAGGAAAAAACCTCTTTCGGGAGTTCCGGCCGCAGCACGGCAGAGATCGGCATGATGTTCATCATGCCCTCGTGTCGTGCGCTG
>CAJJMX010000401.1 GCA_905192935.1 uncultured Mailhella sp. | reverse complement strand
AGTGCGCGCCACCAACGGCGATACCTTCCTCGGCGGCGAAGACTTCGACCAGCGCATCATCCGCTACATGGTGGATGAATTCAAGGGACAGTACGGCATCGACCTCTCGCAGGACCGCATGGCTCTGCAGCGTCTGAAGGAAGCGGCCGAAAACGCCAAGAAGGAACTTTCCAACTCTCTGGAAACGCAGATCAACCTGCCCTTCATCACCGCCGACGCCACCGGCCCCAAGCATCTCATGATGACCCTGACCCGCGCAAAGCTGGAACAGATGGTCATGGATCTGGTCGAGCGCTCCATCGAGCCCTGCCGCAAGGCTCTCGCCGATGCCGGTCTCACCGCTTCCCAGATCGACGAAGTGGTTCTCGTGGGCGGCATGACCCGTATGCCTCTCGTGCAGAAGAAGGTCGGCGAGTTCTTCGGCAAGGATCCCAACCGTTCCGTGAACCCCGATGAAGTCGTGGCCATGGGTGCTTCCATCCAGGGCGCCATCCTGACCGGCGACGTGAAGGACGTGCTGCTGCTCGACGTGACCCCGCTGTCCCTCGGCATCGAGACCATGGGCGGCGTGTTCACCAAGCTCATCGACCGCAACACCACCATTCCTACCCGCAAGAGCCAGACCTTCTCCACCGCCGCGGACAACCAGCCTGCCGTTGACATCCATGTCCTGCAGGGCGAGCGTCCCATGGCGGCCGACAACATGACTCTGGGCAACTTCCAGCTCACCGGCATTCCTGCCGCTCCCCGCGGCGTGCCGCAGATCGAAGTCACCTTCGACATCGACGCCAACGGCATCGTGAACGTGTCCGCCAAGGACCTCGGCACCGGCAAGGAACAGTCCATCCAGATCAAGTCCTCTTCCGGCCTGTCCGAAGAAGAGATCAACAAGCTGGTGCGCGAAGCTGAAGCCAACGCTGCCGAAGACAAGAAGAAGCAGGAAACCATCGAAGCCCGCAACCAGGCCGACGCCCTCATCTACGCTACCGAAAAGTCCCTCAAGGACCTCGGCGACAAGGTCGACCCCGCGGTGAAGGCCGATGTGGAAAGCAAGACCGAAGTGCTGAAGAAGGCCATGGAAGGCACCGACACCGAAGCCATCAAGAAGGCTTCCGACGACCTTTCCCAGGCTTCCCACAAGCTGGCCGAAATGCTCTACAAGAACGCTCAGGCTCAGCAGCAGGGCGCTCAGGCCGGTCAGCAGACCCAGCAGAGCTCCGGCAAGAAGGACGATGACGTGGTTGACGCCGACTTCACCGAAGTGAAGTAAACATCATCCAGCCAAGGATACACGAAGGGCCCCGTTCCCATCTGGGAGCGGGGCCCTTTTGTGCGTACGGCACAGGCGGCCATATTTCAGCAAGGAAAGAGTTTTCAGGGAACGTGCCTGTTCCTGCATGAGCAGCGAATGAGAGTCAGCGGACAGACGGTGCTCAGAAGCCGTGATTCCGTCCTCTGTACAGGGGGAACGGCCGGGCGGGAGCACGGTCACGGACGCGTAAAAAGACCGGAGGCCGAAGCTCCCGACCTGAACGGGACCGGATACAGGATCTTTTGACAGGGCAGCCCTCCGGCTGGAACAGAATGGAAGGAAGTCACAGGGG
>CAJJMX010000400.1 GCA_905192935.1 uncultured Mailhella sp. | reverse complement strand
GGGGCCGGGGGGCGGGGCAGCGGGCGCGAGGCGTGGGGCGGGGGGAAAAAGGAGCACCCGGAGGGGAGAGGGCCCGGGCGAGGGCGGAGGCGGAGGGCCGGGGGAAGGAGGAGAGGCGGGGGAAAAGGCACGGGCGGAGAGGCGGGGAAAAACGCCGGGAAGGCAGGAACGGGAAGAGGAGCAGGGCGACGGGAAAATGGAGGGAGGAGAGGACGGGAAGAGGAGCAGGGGAGCGAACGACGGAGGGACGGCGGAGGCTGTGAAAAAGCCCCGGCGTCGAAAACGGCGTCGGGGCCGGGGAGAGAGAAACGTTGTCAGAAGACGCCTCCGCGGAGCTTCTGCCGGTTGCGCATGTCGCGGCATGTGTCGCCGGGTTTGCGGGGGTCGTCCGGGAACGCCGCGCGTCTTGTCTGCGTTGCTCCGGCCCTTCGGCGTCCCGTCCGGACGTCGGGTCCGTCGCGGCGGGATCCGCGCGCGGGACGGATGCGTCGATTGCAGGCGCGTCGCGGCGGCGGGACGGATGCTGTCGGCGTTTTTCGTCCTTTCCGCTGTCTTTTCCCTGTCTTCGGATACGCTTACGACAGGCTGATGTCCGTATCGAAGAGGGGACTCCAGTCCGTCCGGTAGGAAAGTTCCCGTGTCCGGGTCCCCAGGGGACGGGCGGGAACGCCGCCGACCACGGTGTAGGGCGGCACGTTGCGGGTCACGACCGCGCCGGCCGCGATCACGGCGCCTTCTCCGATGGTCACGCCGGGAAGGATGGTGGCGTTGGCGCCGATCCATGCATGGTCGTTGATGACGACTTCTCCCATGACGCACCGGAAGTCTTCGGAGTGCGCGTCGTGACTCAGGGTGAGTATGGTGGTCCCAAAGGACACATTGACGTTGTTGCCTATGCTGATGCCCACTCTTCCGTCGAGATAGCAGCGTCTGTTGATGACGCAGTTGTCTCCTATGGCAATGTTGCAGGATTTGACGTTGCCCGTCACGAAGTGGTTCATGGAGACGTGGGTATGTCTGCCGATCCTTATGCCGAGAACCTTTTTATAGTAGGCACGGCGTATTTTTTCGCAGGGTATGGAGGCAATGACATGGTTGGCCAGGTAATAATAGAGCGCCCATTTTATCGTGCGTACGGTATGCTTGAGTTTGCCCATGCGGAGTCCTTTCCCTTACAGGACAAGAAGTTGACGGCGAAGCTGTTCGGCGAACTGTTCTGAGCGGGGACCGGAGTTGTCCGGATCGACGCGGATCTCCATGTCGTAGCGCAGCGTTTTCCGTCCGTAGCAGGTCATGAATTCTTCGAGGCGGAAGTCGTCGATGAATTGCAGTTCGAAGCGGCTGAAGTCGATGTCGAGGTAGATGGAGGTGCCTTCGTCCGGCACGGAGGCGTCGTCGGCGATGAGGCACAGCACTCTGGCGTTGCCTTCCACATGGCTGCGTATGAGCTCGATGGTGGACTCCGACCGGTGAAGCGGCGCCTCGCAGCAGAGGATCAGCAGCTTTGTCATGCCTCGTCTTGCGTCCATGACATCCCTGTTTTTCCTGCCGTTCAGATAGCCGAAGAAGGCCGCATGCATGAAGTCGAGGTTCAGGCGGTCGTCGGGC
>CAJJMX010000399.1 GCA_905192935.1 uncultured Mailhella sp. | reverse complement strand
TCATGATTTTTCCTCCGCATCAGCGTGCGGCAATGAGCGCCGCGCCGAGGGCTCCGGTGTTTTGAGGATCTTCTGCGACATTGACCTTCGCTCCGAGCTCCGATGAGAGGCAGCGCGCAAAGGCCGGAAGCGTGGCAAGGCCGCCTGTGAACGTGTATTCGCCGCGGCAGGCGATGCGGCGCGACAGCGAGACCATGCGCCTTGCCAGAGAGCGGAACACGCCTGCGGCCACGTCTTCGGGACTCACGCCCTGCGCCAGCAGTCCGACGATTTCCGTTTCGGCGAACACGGCGCACATGCTGGAAATCTCCACAGGCTTTCCCCGGCCTGCGGCCTCGTCCAGCGCCTGCACATCCATGCCCAGAATGCCGGAAAGCACCTGCAGAAAACGGCCTGTTCCGGCGGCGCATTTGTCGTTCATGACGAAGTCCTGCACCGTGCCGTCGGAATCCACGGCAATGGCCTTGCTGTCCTGTCCGCCGATGTCCAGAACCACGCCGGTTCCCGGAAAGAGATGCACGGCCCCCAGGGCATGACAGGTGATTTCCGTGACGCTCTTGTCGGCAAAGGGCAGGGCTATGCGTCCGTAGCCTGTTCCTATGATGCGCGTAAGAGACGAGCGGTCCGACCCGGCCTGTGCGCATGCCCTGTCAAGGGCGTCTTCTCCGGCCTGCCTGGGATTCCATCCCGTGGGCACGACGGCATGGGCCAGCACTTTTTTGGTGAGTTCATCCAGAATGACCGCTTTTGCGGCCACGGAACCTACGTCGACGCCTGCCACCGGCATACGTTTCTCCTGTTTTTTCGCCGCGCCCCGGGGACGGGGCGCGGCACTCGTGAATTACGGACGGATGACCTTGTCGGCCAGATCGAGACTTGTGACGATGTCCAGCATGTTGGTGGTCTCGCCGACCTGCTTCTGTTCGGTGAGATGGAAGAATTCAAGGCAGGTGCCGCACACGAGAATGCTCACGCCGGATTCTTCCAGCTTCTTCAGGGCGTCCAGCGCCTTGCCGGGGGTGGAGGCGAGACGCACGCCGCCGTTCACCATGACGATGCGCCAGAGCTCGTTCATTTCGGGCAGCGTGGAGAGAAAGTTGCCCATGAGCTTGGCGCCGAGCTCGTCGCTGCCGGAGCCGATGACGTCGGAAGTGAGCAGCACCAGCGTCTTGCCGGAGCGCGCGGTTCCGGCGTCGGCGATGATGTCCTCGGCTTCGGCACAGTTGATGCCGGCCTTGCGGCCGCAGACCTTCCATTCCGATTCGCCGGTTTTTCTGATGTCCGTGACGTAGCCGGAACGGCCGAGAAAACGGCTGACGTTTTCCGTGGCGGGCACGTTGTCCACGCAGACTTCAATGGCGTCGGGAGAGCTTTTCAGAGCGTCGCGGGTACGGATGACGGGTTCCGGACAGGCCAGACCCCTGCAGTCGAGAGAAACGGACATGGGACCTCCAGGAATGATGTTGCTGGGTGAAGAGGAAAAAGGCGCGGCCGTCGGGCCGTGTCCTGTGGACGGAAGGACGGTGTTTTCAGAGTTTCCGTGACGGAGTGCTCCGGCGAAGGCTGCCGGGACCGTGTCCGGATGCGGAGCGATGAGCGGGAGAAATAGC
>CAJJMX010000398.1 GCA_905192935.1 uncultured Mailhella sp. | reverse complement strand
GTGCCGGTAGCCCTGTGCCTCGCCTTCACCACCGTGGCCGGACTCATGCTGCACGACACCTCCCTGCTCGTGGTGGTGCAGCGCATGTTTCAGGGCTTCAACTCCTTCTCCCTGCTCGCCGTGCCCTTCTTCGTGCTCGCAGGCGACCTCATGAACAAGTGCGGCATCACCCAGCGGCTCATCGACTTCTCCTACATGCTGGTGGGCCGCATCCCCGGCGGTCTCGCTCACTCCAACATTGCGGCCTCCATGTTCCTCGGCGGCATCAGCGGTTCCGCAGTGGCCGATGCCGCGGCCATCGGCTCCATCATGGTGCCCGGCATGATCAAGAACGGCTACAATCCCGGCTTCAGCGCGGCCGTCACCGCCGCCGCTTCCACCATGGGCCCCATCATTCCGCCTTCCATTCTCATGGTCATCATGGGCGTCACCACCGGCATGAGCATAGGCGGTCTGTTCATGGCGGGCATAGTGCCCGGTCTCATGCTGGGCCTCGGCATGATGGCCTACAGCTACTTCGTGGCCATACGCGAAAACTACCCCCGCGATCCCAATCCCCTCACCATAAAGCGTTTCTGCCGCGAGTTCTGGAAGGCCCTGCCCGCGCTCATGGCCCCCACCATCATCATGGGCGGCATCATGTTCGGCATCTTCACCTCCACTGAGGCCGCGGCCGTGGCCGTGCTCTACGCGCTGCTGCTCGGCATATGCCACCGTACCCTTCACCTCAAGGATCTCATCGAGGTGCTCGGCTCAAGCGTACTCACCACAGCCGTGCTTCTGCTCATCATCGGCACCGCCAACGCCTTTGCCTGGCTGCTTGCCGCCGAACAGATTCCCAATCAGCTCGCCGCCCTCATCCAGTCCGTCACCAGCAACAAGCTCATCATTCTGCTGCTGATCAACGTGCTGCTGCTCTTCGTGGGCATGTTCATGGAAGGCGGAGCGGCCATCATCATTCTTGCGCCCACGCTGCTCAACGTGGCCACTCAGGTGGGTATAGAACCTCTGCACTTCGGCATGATCATGGTGCTCAACATGGCCGTGGGACTGCTCACGCCGCCGCTCGGCGTGTGCCTGTTCGTCATATGCGGCGTCACAAAGCTCGATCTGTCGTACGTCATACGCTCGGTTCTGCCCTTCATTGCCGTGGAACTCACCGTGCTTCTTCTCGTTACCTACGTGCCCGCTTTCTGTCTCACCATTCCCAGAATGCTCGGGTATCTGTAAAAGGTCTGACCGTACCGGAGGGCAGGGAATGCTCCCTTCCCTCCGGCACTGCTTCCGGGCGGCGCACCTTTTCGGCCACGCCCGCGTGGCTCCACAAAAACGGCATTTCATCACGCGCCGCCCGCACACGAAAAAGTCCCGCACTTTTCCGTGCGCGGGCGTTCCCACCCTCAGCCAAGCGGCGACAAGTCCGCTTTTCTGCAAAACGGTATTCCGTTATGAACACGAAACTCAGCTCCCACGTCACGCCTCTGCGCTTCAGCGTCATACGCAGTATGCTCGAAAGGGCTTCGGCCTATGAAAACGTCATTTCCCTCAGCATAGGCGAACCCGACTTCGACACGCCCGATTTCGTTTGCGAAGCCGCCATGAAGGACGCCATGAAG
>CAJJMX010000397.1 GCA_905192935.1 uncultured Mailhella sp. | reverse complement strand
GCGGACTCTTGACATTGCCTGACGCACAAGTCATTCTCCCCCATCGTTCACCCGTGGACGGCTGCTCCGGCACGAGGTGTACTGTGGAGTTTCACCAAGCATGATTATCGACACCTTTGAACGTGGTTCACGGTACGAGCTCGGTCCTCTCTGGCGCGAGCTGTACCCCGATCTCATGAAGCTCATCGAACAGGGAGAGTCGCTGCCCGACGGCCGGTATCCGCTGGCGGGCGGACCCGAAAACGGCGGCGTCACGGCCTCTGTGGAAAGCTATGCGCCGCGCACGGCGGAAGAGTCCCGCTATGAGGGACACGCTCTCATGGCCGACATTCAGGCCGTGCTTTCGGGCGACGAATACCTTGATATGTTTCCCCTGCGCGGGGGAGAAGAGGAAAGTCTGCGCGACGATGCGCGCGATCTTGTCTTTTACGCCGAAAAGCCCGCGGCGGCCTGTCGCGTGCACCTGGTTCCGGGAATGTTCGCTCTCGTCTTTCCCGGCGAGGCGCACATGCCCTGTCAGAAGGCCTGCGGAAACAGCGTGAAGAAGCTTGTGGTCAAGATACCGGCGGACAGGCTCTCTTCGCCGCGCGGCATGTAACCTGTATTTTTGGGAAAAGCGAGGCTTTTCCGTGAATCCGGAGCGCCCGGCTTCTCCGGCCGTGCGTTCAGCCCCATTGCCTTACGTTCTTTTTCCGGCGCGGCCGGAGAAAGGAGTTTTTCAGGAGCAGATTATGGATGTTTTTGATCAGGCTACGGAACTGGAAAGAATTGAACGTGAATCCGCACTGCGTCAGGCCGCAAACGTCGGCTATCAGGAAGGCCCGGAATGGATAGACGGGAAGCCCTGCTGTCGTGAATGCGGCGAGCCCATCCCCGAGGCGAGACTCAAGGCCATTCCCGGTGTGGGACTCTGCCTTGCCTGCCAGGAGGAATGGGAGAAGGAACGCCAGTAACGCGCCTTTCCTTCGGAACATGATGCCGCCGTCTCTTCGGGGACGGCGGCTGTTTTATGCCAAGGCGGCCCGTTCACGCTCGAGACGGGCCGTCGTCGTATTTTCAGGCGCAGCGAAGCCGCCGTCGTGCGGGCGGAAACGGAGAGCGCGGCAGGCCCGGGACGTTCCGGTCTGCCGCGGCGTCGAAGAGCCGGGAGTCCGTCGTCAGGCCCTGAGCCAGCGCACGGCGGCCCGTGCGGCGTCTTCTCCCAGAGCGTCGAGCCAGACGGGCAGGGCGAGGGCGTCGAAGGAGGGCATGAGGAATCTTGCGTGGTGCAGGAAGAAGGCCTCGTTCCCGTCGTCGCCGGGGCGGAAGGAGGCTCCGTAGCGCCTGTCGCCGAGAAGAGGATGCCCGAGCGCGGAGCAGTGCGCGCGTATCTGATGGCGCGCGCCTTTTAAAATGGTGCATCCGGCGAGGGTCACGGTCTCGGGCGGCGTGCCCGTCCAGCCGTGTGCCGTGAGGCCGAGGCTCCGGGCAAGGAGGGCCGCGTCGAGAACGGCCAGAGGATGCACGCGCGTGTGGCGGCGTCTGTCGGGATGGGGCGCAAGCTACACGAGCGACCGGCTACCGTTTTCGAGAAGGCGCTGCTGCGATATGAGGAGAGGGTGGCCGAGCGCGCCTTCCA
>CAJJMX010000396.1 GCA_905192935.1 uncultured Mailhella sp. | reverse complement strand
CTTACCCTCGCCTCCGGCCTGCACGTCGGCGTGCTCATCGCCAAGGAAGTCTTTATCGGCATGCTCATGGGTTTTCTTGCCGGCATGATGTTCTGGACGCTTCAGTGCGCGGGCTTCTTCATCGACAACCAGCGCGGCGCGGGACAGGCCACGGAAACTGATCCTCTGGCCGGAGAGCAGACTTCTCCCACGGGCTCCTTCTTTTTCCAGAGCGCCGTGTACGTATTTTTTTCCACAGGAGCCTTTCTCACCTTTCTCGGCGTCGTCTATGCCGGATACGAGTTCTGGCCCGTGACGAGCGTCCTGCCTGCGGCGTTCTTCAAAAATCCCTCGCTGCCGCTCTTCTTTGCAGAGAAGGTGAGCGATCTGGCGCTGGACATGATGCTCCTGTCCGCCCCCGAGGTGGTCGCCTGCCCGCTCTGGGATACCTCCCTCGGTCTCATCAACCGCTTTGCCTCGCAGCTCAACGTGTATGTTCTGGCCATGCCCGTGAAGAGCGGTCTTGCGTCCCTTCTGCTTATTTTCTATTTCAGCATGCTCATGACCGGAGCGGTGAGCATGTTTGATTCCTTCGGCTCGGATCTGCGCTATCTGAAGGTGCTTCTGCCATGAGCGACGAAAAGACGGAACAGCCCACACCGAAACGACTGCGCGAGGCCAGAGAAAAAGGGGATGTCTGCCGCAGTCAGGACATAGCCCCGGCTCTCACCACGCTGGCCGTGGGTGTGTATTTTGCCGCCAATGCGCAGAACATTTTTGCACTGCTCAGGGACATGGTGTCCCTGCCCATGGATTTCATGACGCTGCCCTTTGAGGAAGCCATGGCCAGGGTCGTGCCGCTCGTCATCCGCTCCTCGGTCATGCTGGTCGCTCCGGTGGTCGGGCTGGTCATGGGCGTGGCCTTTCTGGGAACGCTTGCGCAGACGGGCGTGCTCTTTGCCGTGAAGGCGGCCATGCCCAAGCTGGAGAACCTGGACCCGAAGAAGTGGTTTCAGAAAGTGTTTTCCATGAAGAACCTGTTTGAGCTCGTCAAGAATCTCATCAAGGTGGGCGTGCTCGGCGGCGTGGTCTTCTTCATTCTCAGGACGTATCTTCCCATGCTCTTCGGCGTGCCGCAAAGCGGCATAGGAGCCATGTGGACCGTGACGGGAGAAGCCGTGAAGGATCTTGTCGTCACCGCCGCCGGGGCCTTCTGCGTCATTGCTGCGCTGGATTATCTGTACCAGCGGTATAAGTACAATCAGAATCACATGATGAGCAAGGACGAGGTGAAGCGGGAGTACAAGGAAAGCGAGGGAGACCCGCACATCAAGAGCAAGCGCAAGCAGCTGCACAAGGAAATGATCGCTCAGAACTCTCTTGACAATGTAAGAAAGGCGAAGGTGCTCGTGACCAATCCTACGCATTATGCCGTGGCCCTGGACTATGAAAAGGGCCGGACCCCGCTGCCCGTCATTCTCGCCAAGGGCGAGGGACTGCTTGCAAAACGCATGATGGAAGTGGCAGAACAGGAAGGCATTCCCATCATGCGCAATGTTCCTCTGGCCCGGGCCCTGTTCCGGGACGGGACGGAAAACGCCTATATTCCGCAGGATCTCATAGGGCCCGTGGCGGAAGTTCTGC
>CAJJMX010000395.1 GCA_905192935.1 uncultured Mailhella sp. | reverse complement strand
CAGTTCGCCTTCATGGACATTGACGACATTGCCGAGGAGCGGGCCTACGGATGGACCAATTTCGACGACATGCTCGACACGGAATGGAAACTGAGTCCGCCGGAAAAGGCCGACTATCTGACCTTCTCCCTGCGGCTCGACACCCGCCGCATACCTCCGGCCGTGCTGCGCAAGCACACGCGCATCGCCCTGCGCGAGGAAGAAGCCCGCATCAAGGAACTCGGCAAGAAGTTCATTCCCCGCGACCGCAAGAAGGAAATAGGCGAACAGGTGAAGCTGCGCCTCATGGGGCGTTTTCTGCCCATTCCCGCGGAATTCCAGGTCATCTGGAACACCCGCACCGGACGCGTGTACTTCGCCTCCACGCAGACGAAGATGATCGAACTGTTCCTTGAACTCTTCACCCGCAGCTTTGATCTGCGTCTGGAACAGCTTGTTCCCTGTGCGCTGGCGCTCTCCATGCTCGGTGAACAGTGCGCCGACAAGCTCGACGCCGTGGAATCCACGCACTTCATTTAACAAAAGGCATCGAACATGGCAGATATCGGTTACATCGGAGAAAACACCGACCTCATTCTGGGACAGGAATTTCTTACCTGGCTGTGGTTCCGCAGCGAAACCGGCAACGTTTTCCGCATGGAATCGTCCGAACATGCCGGAGAACCTTTCACCGTGGCCATGGAGCAGCGCATCGTGGTCCGCGGCGGCGAAGGCGAAAATCAGGAAACCGCCACCGTCGTGGGTTCGTTTTCGCCTCTGCGCGAGGCAAGACTCGGCCTGCTCACCGGCAAGCAGGTGGTACGCGCTCTCGTGAGACTGGAAAAGGACGGCATGGACTGGCAGGTCACCCTGAAGGCCGAAGACTTCAGCATAAACTCCCTGCGCACTCCCCCCATCGCGAAGGAAGACGCTTCCGAAGATCCGGACGCCCTCTTTCTTGAAAAAATGTATCTGATCGACCAGGCGCTCGACATGCTGGATGAAATGTTCCGACAGTTTCTCTCGCTCCGCCTCGTTCCGGCGGCATGGCAGAAGGAGGCTTCCGCCGTGGCCGAATGGATGAAGCACGACATCAGCCAGGGGACCATGCAGCCCGGAGCCTGACAACGGCATGGGGAAAAGACGGACCGGGGCTTCAGCTCATGCCGCGGCCTTCCTGAGTATATCCTCGGACGCGGGGCATGCCAGAAGTCCCTCCGGTCCAGGTTCTCCCCATACAACAAATCCCTCTCTTCCGGGAACGGAGGACTATGAAAGACGCTTCCAATTGCGGCGGCTCTGCCGCCTCCCGATGGCGGGCTCTGGCCATCCGGGCCCTGCGCAAGACGCTCTGGATGCTGCTGGTACTCTGGGGAATCACGCTGGTAAGCTTTTTCGTCATACACCTTGCGCCGGGAACACCCACCGACATGCAGACCAGTCTCAATCCTCTGGCCGGCGACATGGTACGCGAAAGACTCAACGCCCTCTACGGCCTGGACAGACCGCTCTGGGAACAGTATGTGGACTGGCTGAGTCATCTCATCAGACTCGACTTCGGCATATCGCTTTCCAGCGACGCCCGTCCCGTCATGGAAAAAATCATGGAACGCCTGCCCCTTACCGTGGGCATGAACGTCATAT
>CAJJMX010000394.1 GCA_905192935.1 uncultured Mailhella sp. | reverse complement strand
GGAGATCCTGGACGCCGATCTTGCGCCCTTCCTTCTCGACTGTCTGGCCTGGGGCAGCATGCCGCAGGATCTTCCGCTGCTCACCCCCGCGCCCGAAGCCTCCCTGGCCCGGGCGGCAGAGACGCTGAAGCTTCTGGGCGCGGTCCGTGAAAAGGACGGACGGCTTCTTCTCACTCCCCACGGCAGGGAGCTTGCCCGGCTGCCCCTGCATCCGCGCCTTGCGCACATGGCGCTTTCCTCAGGCGGGCATCTGCCTCTTGCCGCCGCGCTCTGCGCCGTGGCGGAGGAGCGCGCTCCGGGAACGGGCTGCGACATCCGCCTGCGTCTCGGAGAGCTTCGCCGCTCCGCGCGTCTTCGCCGCAGCGCGGAACAGATCGTCGCCCTCGTGAAGCCGAAGTCGACGCTTTCCCTGAACGAGGTCATGGAAGACGAAGACGCCGCGGGCGCCCTGCTGTCTCTGGCGTGGCCCGAGCGCATGGCCCAGAGACGCGAGAGGGGCAGTTTTCGTCTGGCCTCGGGACGCGGCGCGGAGCTTGCCCGCGAGGACGCTCTTGCCGACGCACCCTTTCTGGCCGTGGCGGCTCTCGACGGCGGCGTGCAGGGCACGGGACGCATCCATCTTGCCGCGCCGCTGGACGAGCGCGATATCAGGCGTCTGCACGGCGATCTTCTGAAGGAAGAGGACGTGGTGATATGGGACGATCAGACCTCCTCGGTGCTTGCGCGAAGGCGCACCGTGCTCGGAAGCCTCGTGCTCGACGACACGCCCCTGCGCGGCCGGGACCTGCCCGCAGACAAGGTGCTCGAAACGTTCACGCAGGCCCTCGTGAGACTCGGGCCCTCCTGCCTGCCCTGGACGAAGGAGCTCAGAGAATGGCAGGCGAGAGTCTCCCTCATGCGGCGCATGGACAAGGACGGCGAATGGCCGGATGTGAGCGACAGGGCCCTTTTCGAGGCTCTCAGGCTCTCGCCTCTCGACAACTGGCTGAGCCCGTGGCTTTCCGGCATGACGAAGCTCTCCCAGCTCTCCTCCGTCCCTCTGGACAGGGCGCTGCATGCCGCTCTTCCCTACGCGCTTTCCCGGCGTCTTGAGAAGGAGGCTCCCGCCGCCATCGAAGCGCCTTCCGGCTCTTTTGTGCGCATCGACTATCTGCCCGAGGGCGGGCCGGTCATGGCCGTGAAGCTTCAGGAAATGTTCGGCCTGAAGGACACGCCCGTCATCTGCGGCGGCAGATGTCCTCTCACCGTGCATCTTCTCTCGCCTGCGGGGCGTCCGCTTCAGGTCACGCAGGACCTTGCGGGCTTCTGGAAAGGCTCCTATGCCGCCGTGCGCGCAGAGATGCGCGGCCGCTATCCCAAGCACCCCTGGCCGGAGGATCCCATTTCCGCCGTTCCCACGAAGAAGACCAAAAAAGCGCTGGAGCGAGGATAAGTCATGGAATTTCATGTGGGAGACAGGGTCATCAATCCCTCCGTGCCCCAGTGGGGAGAAGGCGAAGTCATCGCCGTTTCCGACGGCAAGGTGATGGTGCAGTTCAGACATCACGGCGTGCGCCGCATGGCGGCGTCGTTTCTGGCGCTGGCGGACACGGGAGAATGTCCCGAGCCTTCGGCCGCGCAGAAGAAGGCGGCC
>CAJJMX010000393.1 GCA_905192935.1 uncultured Mailhella sp. | reverse complement strand
AGAGCCCATATCGTTTTCCGCGCCGTCCTCCGCAGGCTTTGGCCTCCTCGGCGTGAAGCCTGACGAAAAAAGGGCGGGGAAAAGCGTCCGCGGGAAGGGAGGGGAGACCGCCGCCCGGCACTTCCGGGCTGAGGCATGAAAAAAGGGGGGAGTCTTGCGGCTCCCCCCGGGCGGTGCGGGGCCCCCGCCCCGCACGATGCCATGGCTAGAACTTCCAGCTTATGCCGAGATTGACGCTCTGGTCGCTCTCATGCTTCGAGGCCTGCATGCCGTAGTTGAGACCGAGGGAGAGATTTCCCTTCTCGGCCTGCACGCCGACGACGCCCGCCCAGCTCGTGGAGTCCATGATGCGGGTGTTCACGCTGTCGACGGCATGGGTCCCGGCATAGGAGACCTTCGTCGTATTTTTCCTGTCTCCGGCCGTGGGGATGACGGACACGTCGAGCAGGGGAGTCACGTTCCAGCCGCTCACGTCGATGTCCTTGGACAAGGTCACGCCCACGGGGAACTGCACGATGTCCTGCCTGTCCGAGGCCACGGAATTGACGGTGGAGCCGCCGGTCCTGACCTTGTGGCTGTCGGTCTCGAGCGAGGTGTAGCGCACGCCCGCATGAGGCACGATGTCCGCCACGTCCGTGGAAATGAGCCATTCGCCGCGCAAATCGGCGATGAAGGCCGTGGTGTCCACTTCGGAGCTGAGCGGGCCCGTGTGCATGGAAGAGGGCAGGCTCAGACGCAGATCGTGGGTGCCTATGGACCATCCGGCGCTGGCCGTGAGGTTCAGGTTGCCCGGATTCCAGCCCGCGTACAGGCTCGCGCCGCCGAAGCCGTAGGAATTGCTCGTGCCCGTGGCCGTTCCGCGGGTCTCGGATCTGCCGCCGCCGCCGTTCACGGCAAGGCCCGCGCGCACGGCGCCGCCGAGCACTTCGCCGACCTTCTTGTCGATGCCGAGAGCAAGGCCGCCGTAGTTGCCGCGCACGGACGTGCCGGAGCTCGTCATGCCGTGGGTGAAGGTGTTGCCGTACAGGGGAGCGGCCCACACGGAAATGCCGCTCTCGTCCATGACGCCGTCCTTTCCGGCAAAGCTCAGGGACAGATGACGGGCGATGTGATCCACGGAGGCGTCGGCCAGACGCAGGGCCGTGTTCTGCACGCCCGCGGTCACGGACGCGCGGGAGACTTCGTTCACCATGGCCACGGCCGTGGCGTCATTCGGCATGTACATGCCCTGATCCATGGCGCGGCTCAAGAAGCGCAGGCCCGCGGAACGGGACTCGGTATCGTTCTTGTTCGCGCGCATCATGGCGTCGAGACCGTTGGCCGGGATCACGCCGGGCAGGGTTCTTGCCGCCTCCTGCGCCTCGGCATGGACCGTCACCTTGCCGCCGTCCGCGGAGATCTCGGCCTCAATGAGGCGTCCGGCCAGGAGATTGGCGCTCTTCCAGTAGTCGCCGTCGGCCACGGCAAGGCCGGAGGTCACGGTATATTCTTCCCCGGCCTGAGCGTTGGCGATGTAGAGTCTGGAACCTTCTTCCACGGCAAGGCCGCCTTCGCCCGTGAGCATGGCGCCGTCCTTGGCCGCAAGACCGTCCACCACAAGGAGCGAGTTCTTGCCGAAGACGACGGAAGCGCCGCTTCTTGCGGT
>CAJJMX010000392.1 GCA_905192935.1 uncultured Mailhella sp. | reverse complement strand
CGGGAGGGACGGACACCGGATGAGCCGGCACATGGGGAGAGGAGGAGAACATCTTCTGAACAGGTACGGCGTTCAGGAAGATGGGAATATGCCCTCCTGATGAACGGAGCGTCGGGACATGCCGTCGTGGCGTGGACGCCGGAGAAGGGCGGGCCGATCCGTTTCGGATTCGGGAATCCGGAAGGATGGTCCGGGATACGGATATTGCCGACGTTTTTTCAGGCAGAAGAGCGCCTGCGAGGAGATGGGGGACGGCGGAAAAGATTGCGGCAGGTACGGGAGGACAAGTCTTTCGGCGTCGGAAGCAGTTCTGCTATCCGGCGTTCTTTTTCTTCTGGCGTCTTACCCGCAGGGTGTTGGGATGGACGTTGAGCAGGGCTGCGGCTCCGTCGTCGCCGCCGATGCGTCCGCCGGTATATCGGAGGGCGTCGTCGATGTAGCTTTCCGTGAGCGCCTTGAGCGAAGGCCACGGAGAGCTGCGGAGAAGATTGCGCAGAGCCACGGGGCCGTTCAGGTTTTCTTCCGCCGCTGCCGGGAGAGCGGCGGCGGAAGCGGCGTTTGCGGCCAGAGGACAGACGAAGCGGCCGGAGGCGTCGCAGGATGGCGTGGCAGTGACGCCTGTTGCCAGGACCTTGTCCAGCCTGTGGATGTGTTCGAGCTCGCTGCTCAGGATGTCGTCGAACTTGAAGCTGCTTCCCTTGAGTCTGACCAGCAGTCTTTCCATGAGGTGTTCAAGCTCCCTCACGTTTCCCGGCCAGTCGTGCTGACAGAGCTTTTCGAGCTGCTCCGGCGTGAGGCTGGGGAAGTTGAGGCCCATGCTTGTGGCCTTTTCGATGAGAAAGAGTCTGGCAAGCGCCGGGATGTCGCTGCGGTGGGCTCTGAGCGGAGGCACGTTGAGCACGCAGACGTTGAGCCGGTACCAGAGATCCTCGCGAAACTTTCCCTGACGCACCATGCTCATGAGATCACGGTGCGTGGCGGCAATGACGCGTATGTCCAGGGGCACGGCGTGGGCGCTGCCGACCTTGCGTATTTCTCTCTGGTCCAGCACGCGCAGAAGCCGTGCCTGCATGGAAAGGGGCAGATCGCCTATTTCGTCCAGAAAGATGGTGCCGCCGTTGGCGGCCTCGAAATAGCCGGTATGCGTGCCGTAGGCTCCGGTGAAGGCGCCTCTTTCGTGTCCGAACATCTCGCTGTCCACAAGCTGTTCGTTGATGGCTCCGCAGTTCACCTTGACGAAGGGACGGCTGGAGCGCAGCGAAAGCTCCTGCACGGCGTTTGCCACGAGCTCCTTGCCGGTGCCGGTCTCGCCGAGGATGAGCACGGTGCAGTCGGTGGAGGCGGCCTGTGCGATCTGCGTGTAGAGGTCGTGCATGCCCTTGGTGGCGCGCAGTCTGTCGGAGGCGCTGCCCCCGGGATTGCCTATGCGCTCGGCAGGTCTGATGTCGCCCTTGTTCATGAACTCTTCGCGCAGGCTTTCCCCGAGCGGTGCGGTGAGCTGGAGCAGCTTGTCCACGAGTTCCCGGGAAAAGGTATTGGCGATGTTGGAGCAGAAGATGAGCTGGAAGGTCGCCTCGCCCACGGTGAAGAGCGGGATGCGCAGATAGGAGGCGAGATCCTCCTCCCGCAGGCTCGTCTGGATGTT
>CAJJMX010000391.1 GCA_905192935.1 uncultured Mailhella sp. | reverse complement strand
GATGTTCCTTTCCGGGGCAACCGCTTCTCTGCGTGACGCGCGCAGACGCCGCTCGCTCGTCCTGCACGAAATTCCGCTGCCCACACGCGGGCAGAAACGACGGACATTTCCGCCCCTCGCCGGAGCTCTGCACAAGCTTCGGCAAGGGAAAAGTCACGCCCCTCCATCCCGTAAAAGCAGCGTTCCCGCTTTTATGCCGACCTCTCTTTACCCAGGGGAAGCACGGAACAGAATCCCGGCAAAGTCCATGCCCTCCTTCTGACGCGTTCTTTCAGGCTCATGTCGTCTCAGGCAGGAGAGCGGCGAAAACAAAGCATGGTAATGTCGTCGGACTGAGGCGCAGATTTTCTGTACGCCTTGACGGCCTGCATGACACCGTGCAGCACTTCGTCGGGAGAGGCCTCCCGCAGGTCCTCCAGAACGGCGGCTATGCGCTCTTCGCCGAAAAGCTCAAGCTTGTCGTTCATGGCCTCGGATACGCCGTCGGTATACAGCAGGCAGTATTCGCCCGGCGCAAGTTCGGCATGACGTGCTTCATAGTCCATGCCCTGCATGGCTCCGACCAGCGGTCCGCTGGTTTCCGTCAGCATGCGTATCGGGATGTTCTTGTCCGGGTTCACCACGAAGGGAGGACAATGCGCGCCGCTCGCATAATCAAGACGCCCCGTTGCCGGATCGAAAAGACCGATGAACAGCGTGACGAACATGCAGCTGGGATTATTCTCTGCAAGGCGTTCATTGATGCGGAGCATGGCTTCCGAACAGGAAAGTCCTTCGGCAAGAGCATAGCGGACCAGAGTGACCGTCATGGACATGAACAGAGCCGCGGAAACGCCCTTGTCGGAGACGTCGCCGATGACCACCGCCTGCCGCCCGTCCGGGGCCGTGAAGAAATCATACAGATCTCCGCCGACTTCCTTGGCCGGTTCCAGAAATGCCGCCGCAGAATAGCCGAGACTTTTCGGGGCGCCGTCGGGAGGAGGCAATATCCCCATCTGGATATCCCTTGCGGCATTCAGCTCTCCCTGCATCCTCTGCCGGACGGCCAGCGTATCCACGAGGCGACGAATATTTTCATCCAGAGCCTTGACCATGTGGGCAAACGCTCCCGCAAGCTGCCCCACTTCGTCGCTCCTGTCCACGGGCAGATCATCGAGAATATCGTCCGCAAAGCCGACGCCCCGCTCGGAACTGAAATCCTCCGCTGCTATCTCCCGGGCTCTGCGGGTAAGAATACGCAAAGGAGCCATGATACGCATGGTGAGCATCAGCATGATGAGAAGACTGGCCCCAAGAAGCACGGCAGCCACGACGAAAAGATGCCGCGTCAGCTCTTCCGCAGGACCGGTGATGGAACTCAGCGGTATGGAAGCGACCACATACCAGTCCATGGCCTTGAAATAGGCCAGACGATACAGCACGCCATTTTCCGAGTCCCCCGTATCTCCCTCCAGCGCCTCGCCCCCGCGAACTCTTTCCAGAACATCCGACGGGATGGAGGACAACGACATATGCGTTCCCTTGCCGGCAAGCACGCGGCCGTCTGAAGCAATGACGGAGATGGAGGCCCCCCGGCTCAGCTCCAGCGTGTCCAGACGCTCCTGAATACCGAGGAACATGCGCTGTTCCAGCGCGGCGCGACTTTTTTCGGCA
>CAJJMX010000390.1 GCA_905192935.1 uncultured Mailhella sp. | reverse complement strand
GAGCTTCATGTCGGAACGCTTTCTCGGACAGCCGGGAAGAACGCTCTGCGTCATAGGTCCCGAAGGCGGATTCACGCCGGAGGAGGCGGACAGACTCATTCAGGCCGGATTTCAGGCCCTGAGCATGGGAGAGCGCGTCCTTCGCTGGGAAACTGCCGCCATGATGGCCCTCGGCCTGCACTGGTGGAAACGTCAGCACCCGGGAGGCGAACTATGAACCGTCCACTGCCGGAAAGCCTGCGGCCCGTCGACCTGGAACATTTTGTGGGGCAGCCCCATCTGCGTGCACAGATACAGGCGCTGCTCGACGCCCCTCATCTGCCGAGTCTGCTGCTTTTCGGCCCTCCGGGATGCGGCAAGTCCACGCTCGCCCTTCTTCTTGCGCGTGCAACGGGCAAAAAAATGCTGCGTCTTTCCGCTCCTGAGGCCGGTATCCAGCAGCTGCGCCGACAGCTTGCCGGCGTGGAAATACTGGTGCTCGACGAGCTTCACCGCTTTTCCAAGGCTCAGCAGGATTTTTTTCTTCCCATACTTGAAAGCGGCGAAATGACCATGCTTGCCACCACGACGGAAAATCCTTCCTTCAGCGTGACGAGACAGCTGCTTTCCCGGCTTCACGTGCTCAGACTCAAGCCTCTCGGCCGCGATGATCTGCTCACGCTTGCCCGCCGGGGCATGGAAAAGACCGGCGCGACCTTTCCCGACGATGTCCTGGAATTTCTGGCCGCGCTTTCCAACGGCGATGCCCGCTCCATGCTCAACCTCATCGAATATGTCTCCAGTCTGCCGGAGGACCGGCGGACCCTTGCCGACGTTCAGAAGGTCATGCCGGACATCGTGGCCCGTCACGACAAGGACGGCGACAGTCATTACGAGCTGGCCTCGGCCATGATAAAATCCATCCGGGGCAGTGATCCGGATGCCGCGCTCTATTACCTCGCCTGTCTGCTGGAAGGCGGCGAAGACCCCCGGTTCATCTGCCGCCGTCTCATTCTTTCCGCATCCGAGGACGTGGGACTGGCTGATCCGCATGCCCTGCCCATGGCCGTTGCCTGCCAGCAGGCCGTGGAGTTCGTCGGCATGCCGGAAGGCTATATTCCTCTGGCGGAAACGGCCGTGTATCTGGCTCTCGCCCCGAAGAGCAACTCCACCTATGCCGCCTACCACAACGTGACGCGCGAAATAAAAAACAACGGTATGCAGCCGGTGCCTCTTCATCTGCGCAACGCCGTGACCAAGATGCAGAAGCAGTGGGGATACGGCAAGGACTATCAATATCCGCACAATTTTCCCGGCGCCTGGGTGGATCAGGAATATCTGCCGGAAACCGTCGTCGCCCGCCGCTATTATCAGAGCAAGGATCAGGGCGACGAGCCCCGTCTCAACGCCTGGCACCGGCGCCATCGCCGCGGCACCCCCTTTGAAAAGAAATAACCAACGGAAGAACCATGGAACAGCACTTTTCTTGCAATTACCGGTCATCGGGGCATCCTGCGGGAGCCTTTCCCTCCCTTCGCTTCTATCTGTCCCTTGCCGGCATCATGTACCGGGCCGGACGCATAGCGTCGGCGGGCCACTACGATGCGGAGCGGTGGGTCTACGACAGTTTTCTTGTCGGCAGGCTCATGGAGCGCATCGGCACGGCCGTCATTATTGAG
>CAJJMX010000389.1 GCA_905192935.1 uncultured Mailhella sp. | reverse complement strand
AGCAGGAAAAGACCGGGAAATTTCCAGTTCAACTTACTGATTTTATTAAAAATCATAGGTTTTCCTTAGGCGGGGATGAGAATCGGAAAGCAGAAAAGGTCAGCATGATGTTTCGTTATATATCATTAAAATATGACATACAATGTTAATTTTTAATACGGAAAAGTCTGTTATCCTTTACCTTTCCTATTTTTTCATCAGTAAGGCGAGATAGCATGACGAGGCGGAGCATAGCCAAGGTAGCAGCGGAAAATATTGCGCGTCGAAGAAAGGCCGCAGGTCTTACGCAGGCTCAGGTCGCGGAACGCCTCTCCGTTGAGAAGGAAAGCATCTCCCGTATGGAAAGCGGGAGAATGGCACTCAATCTTGAAAGACTTCAGCAGTTTGCCGACATCTACGGCTGTACGGTGTCCGATCTTATCGAGGACGGCTCCGCCGATGTTCAGGCACAGGCGCAAAGTCTTACCGAGATGCTCAGTCCCCTGAGTCCGGACGAGAGGGAAGCGGTTGTCCGCTTCGTAGGGGAGACGGTGCGTCTTTTGAAAATGAAAAAGGGCGAGTGACGTTCTCCGGCATGCCGACATGCCTTACGGGGGAGGCATATTCTTGAAGAAGACGCGCATTCTCTGTCTGAGAAGCGACCGTATCGGCGACATGCTGGTGAGCACGCCCGTCATTCATCGGCTTCGCGAACTTTATCCCGACGCCGAGCTGGACGTGGTGGCAAGTCCTCTGGGAGCCGTGGCTCTGGAAGATAATCCCGACGTGAACCGGGTGTTCGTTTACGACAAGAAGTCCGTCCGCTCCTGGTTTCATCTTCTGCCGAAGCTGCTTGCGCCGCATGATCTTGTGGTGAGCTTCAACGGCAGATCGAAAACGCTTCGTCTGCTCTGCGCTCTGGCAAGGGGCGTGAAGAAAGGCGCGCTCAATACGGGAAGGCTTGCGCCGTGGAGCGGAAGGCCCGAGGACGGCAGTCATTATTCCGGCGTCATGCTGAGGGAACTGGAGGCGGAATTCGATCTTCCGCACGATGAGCATCCCGACATCAGCATACGCTTCACCGTGCCCGAAGAGGTGGAGAAGGCCGTTCAGGCCAGATATCCGAAAGTTCCCGGTCTTCGCCGCGTGGGCATATTCATCGGCAACATCAAGAAAATCGGACTGCGCTGGCCCATCGAAAAGTTCGTGGCGCTGACGAAGGCGCTTCTGGAGAAAAATGCCGACCTTGACGTATGGATAGTGGCCGGAGAGAGCGACGTGCCGCTGCTTGAGGCCTACAGGGATATGAAGGACCCGAGACTTCACCAGTTCATCGGGCAGAAATCGCTGCAGCACACGGCGGCCTTTTTAAAGACGTGCGATGCCTTCGTCACCTGCACCTCGTCGCCGCAGCATCTGGCCGGGGCCATGAAGGTGCCTACGGTGTCCATCACCTACCCGTGGTCGGAAACGCTCTGGACGCCGCGCGGTCCGCTCAATTTTTCCGCCGTGTCGGAAGTAAACGACGACGTGCGCGACATTCCCGTGAAGGACGTGTACGAGACGCTCAACAGGACCATGCAGGGAACGCTGGCTCCGTGGACGGAGTGAGGCTTTTTCGGCAGGGCGATTCCTGCCGGAGAAATACGGAGAAAGGGCGCCGGAAACCAGAGTTTCCGGC
>CAJJMX010000388.1 GCA_905192935.1 uncultured Mailhella sp. | reverse complement strand
AGAAGAAGGACGCAAAAAGGCCGTTCTCGTGGTCTCGACCTCGGACCGTTCCTCCATGGAACGTCTCAAGGCGGCCTACACGTCCACGGCCATTGCCGAATATTTCCGGGATCAGGGCCGAAGCGTCCTGCTCATGATGGACTCCGTCACCCGTTTCGGCCGAGCCCAGCGCGAGATCGGCCTTGCCGCAGGCGAGCCGCCCACAAGACGCGGCTTTCCGCCGTCGGTGTTTTCCGAGCTGCCCAAGCTCATGGAGCGTGCGGGCAACTCCGACAAGGGGTCCATCACGGCGCTTTATACCGTGCTGGTGGAAGGCGACGACATGACCGAACCCATCGCCGACGAAACCCGTTCCATTCTCGACGGTCACATCGTGCTGTCGCGCAAGCTTGCCGCGCGCAACCATTATCCGGCCATAGACGTCCAGGCAAGCGTCAGCCGTGTGATGAACTCCATAGTGAGCAAGGAGCACAAGAAGGCCGCCCAGAGACTCAGGCAGATCCTGGCAAAATACGCGGAAGTGGAGCTTCTCGTCCAGATAGGCGAATACAAGAAGGGAGCAGACAAGGAAGCCGACGACGCTCTCGCGCACATAGACAAGGTGAACGCCTTTCTCAAGCAGGGCCTCGGTGAAAAAAGCACGTTTGAACAGACGCTGGAAGGCCTGTTCGAGGCGGTACGCTGATCGTGGAAGCGTATCCTCTTGCCGCGCTGCTCACCGTGCGACGCTACCGGGAAGAGAGTGCCAAAAGACGCGTGCGGAATGCGGAAATCGCCATCCGGGAAGCCGAAGAAAACGTGGAGAAGAAGCGACGGGAGCTGGAAGAGTTCCGCATCTGGAGGAAGGAAGAGGAAGACCGCCGCTACGAAGCCATCATGAACGTGCCCATGAGTCTTGAAGCTCTGGACCGGTTCAAGGCGGGACTTGCGGGGCTTGCCGAGGAGGAAAACAACAGGGCTCTGGCCGTGCTCGAGGCGCAGAAGGAAGCGGAACGGCGCCGCATGGAACTTGAGACCGCCAAAAAGGCCGCAAAAACCGCCAGCAAGAACACGTCAAAGATCGAGGCCCACAGAGACATCTGGAAGGAAGACGCGAAAAAGGAAGAAGAGCGCAGGGAAGACCTGGAGCTTGAGGAATTTCGTCCCATATCACGCAAGGGCGCCGAAGCCGAAGGCGAAGATGCCTGAGCATGAAGGAGATCAGCATCATGAGCAGCATGAACATTCGTTTTTCCGAGCCGGTCTCTGCGGAAAAAAGTCCGCGCCCGGAGCGCGGCGAGACCTCCCCTCCGCCCTGTGACAAGGAAGCCGCCGATCTTTTCATGAAGACTCTGGAAGAAGGAAAAAACAGCCGACACGATCTGGAAAGCGGCGGAACGAAGCATGAAGACAGTGCCCCCGATGCCGACGTCCCGTCGCCCCTCTCCGGCATGACAAATCCTCTGGAAAGTCTTTTTGCCGGACGCATGGAGGAAACCGCTCCGGCCGCGCCCGTTTCGCAGATGCCGGATCAGGCGGAACTTGAAAAGCTCGTGGAGCGCATTCTCGTGTCCACGCCTGAAGAAGGCGGACACGAAGTACGGATATCTCTGGGAAGTCACGCCCTGCCCGATACGGAAATAACGCTTCACCGCAATGCGGACGGCATGCTTTCCGTCACGCTCTCAAGC
>CAJJMX010000387.1 GCA_905192935.1 uncultured Mailhella sp. | reverse complement strand
ACCGTTCTTGCTGTTACCGGTATCGTCGACTAACGGGCGGACCGCTATTTTCCCAGGAGTTTCATCATGGCACATAAAAAAGCAGGCGGCAGCTCCCGCAACGGTCGTGACAGTGAAGGTCAGCGCAGAGGCGTGAAGCGCTTCGGCGGCCAGCATGTTCTTGCCGGCAACATCATTGTTCGTCAGCTCGGCACCGTGGTCTATCCCGGCGCCAACGTCGGCATGGGCCGCGACTACACCCTTTTCGCCAAGTGCGACGGCGTGGTGAAGTTTGAAAAGTTCCTCCGCAAGCGTCGCGTGCACAAGCGCGTGAGCATCGTTCCCGCGGAAGCCGCGGCGTAACTGCGCGTACGGCATGATTTGTTGGGGCGAGAAGGGCCATGGCTCTTCTCGCCCTTTGCATTTTTTTCGGGGAAGTCTGCCGCGTCGTCGCGGCATGACCCGGCATGACTTCGGCAGGGCGGCTTTTTCCCGCAACCGGCGCATGCCGTGCTGCCGGATGTCGAGGCGAAGCGTTTCTGCCCTCGGCTTCTGCCCCTTGAGCGGGGGCGTTTTTTGCATCGTGGAGAACCTTTCTGCGGCCGTCATGGGGCGGCGCGTCCATTCGTGAGGAAAGCATATGAAATTTGTGGATGAAGCCACCATACAGGTAAAGGCCGGAAAGGGCGGCAACGGCTGCGTGTCCTTCCGCCGCGAAAAGTTCGTGGCCAAGGGCGGCCCCGACGGCGGCAACGGCGGCGACGGCGGCAACGTGTACGCCCGCGCCTCCACCCGTCTCTACAGTCTGTACGACTTCCGTCTGAAGCGCATTTACGAGGCCGAGAACGGGCAGGGCGGCATGGGCAGCCAGTGCGACGGCCACAAGGGCGAGGATCTCATCATCGAGCTTCCCGCCGGTACCCAGCTTTATGAGCGCACCGGCGAGGGCGAAGAGCTCTTTGCCGACATCTCCGATCCCGACAAGCTGGTGCTGCTTGCGGCGGGCGGCCGCGGCGGCAAGGGCAACGAGCATTTCAAGTCCTCCACCATGCGCGCGCCGCGCTTTGCGCAGAAGGGCGAACCCGGCGAGGAGCGCACCTTCCGCCTCGAACTCAAGATCCTGGCCGACGCCGGACTTCTCGGGCTGCCCAATGCGGGCAAGTCTACCTTCCTTTCGCGGGTGTCCGCGGCCCGTCCCAAGATCGCGGACTATCCCTTCACCACGCTGACCCCCAATCTCGGCGTGCTCATCGACGAGTGCGATCCCGACAGACGCATGGTCATTGCCGACATTCCCGGCCTCATCGAGGGAGCGCACACAGGTCAGGGCCTCGGCGACCGTTTCCTGCGTCATGTGGAGCGCACGCGTTTTCTCGTGCACATCCTCAGCATCGAGGACGTGAATCTCGAGTCGGAGAATCCCTGGGAAGGCTTCGATCTCATCAACGAGGAGCTGTCCCGCTTCGATCCGGAACTTGCGCTGCGCCGTCAGATAGAGGTCGTGAACAAGATAGATCTGCGCACGCCCGAGGAGCTTGAGGCCGTGAAGGCCAGAGCGAAGGCCGACGGCCGCGACATCGTGTTCATTTCCGCCCGCGAGAGCATCGGGCTCGAAGAGCTCGTGGCGCGCATGTGGAAGCTGCGCGACGAACTGGATTTCAACGACCCCTTCGTCCATTATCAGGAGGAAGTGGT
>CAJJMX010000386.1 GCA_905192935.1 uncultured Mailhella sp. | reverse complement strand
TGCCGAGCTTTTGGAGGAGCGCTTCTCTCCTGCCTGCCCGGACGTTTTCTGCCCGGAGGGGAACATGTTTCTTTCATTGAGCCGCAACACACCGAAATATTACATCAAAGTTCTCATCATGGTCGGCATCATGGCGCTTTTTCGTCTGCTGCCTCCGCCTTCCGGACTTTCCGCCGACGGCCTTGCCATGGTGGGCGTGTTCTTCGGCGTGCTCTTCGGATGGCTCTTCATCGACATGGTATGGCCGTCCTTCATCGGTCTGGCGGCGCTCGGCCTCACCCTCCCCGACCCCATGGACGCCGTCCTCGCCCAGACCTTCGGCAACAGCACCTTTCTTCTGCTGCTCTTCTTCTGCATGGCGGCCAGCATCATCAACTCCGCAGGCGTGGCCGAATATCTCGCGCGCCGCATCATGAACGCCCCCTTCGTGGACGGCAGACCGTATCTCATGCTGGTCATGCTCTGCCTTGCCATGTGCGCCCTCGCCTGCATGCTCACCATGACCGCCGCCGTGCTCGTGGCCTTCCCCCTCATCAAGGAGGTCTGCCGCCAGTACGGCTACAAGCCAGGCTCGATCCTGCCCATGGTCCTGCTCATGGCCATGCTCTATGTCGCCGACATCGCCTACCTGATCCTGCCCTTCAAAAGCATGCCCGCCATCGTGTTCGGCGTCTATGCCCAGATGAGCGGCGGTGACAGCATTGAACTTCTCCCCTACATGGCCGTCATGCTCGTCATGTTCCTGCTTTCCATGGGCTTCATACTCCTGCTTTTCCGCGTCGTCCTGCGCCGGGACATGACCCTCATGCGCTCAACACGCGGCCACGACGACGCCGGAGACTCCCTTTCTCCCTACCAGAAAACCGTGCTCTGGTCCTTCCTCGGACTCATCGTCCTGCTCCTGCTCCCGGGACTGCTGCCCAAAAACTGGCCCCTCGCACAACTCCTCAACGACCTCGGCACCAACGGCATGCTCCTTGTCTACATGGGCCTGTATCTGCTGCTCAACTTCAAGGAAGGCATCCCCCTGCGCGACGTCATGCAGACCTCCGTGGCATGGCCCGCACTCTTCCTCGTCGCCGCCGTCCTCAGAATGACCGGCGCCTTCTCCTCCGCAGGCGTCACAACCTTCATCGCCAACCTGTGCGGCCCCATGCTCCAGAACGTCAACGGCTTCTTCCTCGTCTTCTTCATCATCTTCTGCGCCGCTACCTTCACCCAGCTCGCCAACAACAACGCCAGCGCCGCCATCTTCGCTCCCCTCGCCTATACCCTCGCCGTCGCCAACGGCTCCGTCAACCCCCAGGCCCTGCTCTCCTGCGTCATCCTCGCCTGCGCCTGCGGCATCACTACTCCAACCTCCGCCACTACCTCCGCCATCCTCTACGGCGATACCCTCTGGGTCAGCCAGAAAAAACTCTTCCGCTTCTCCCTCTGGTTCTGGCTCTTCAACGTCCTCTCCTCCGTCTTCATCGCTTACCCCCTCCTCGCCCTCGTCCTCTCATAAATCCAGAAAATCCAGAAAAGGCAGGAAAGGCAGGAAAGGCAGGCGGGGCTCCGCCCCGAACCCCGGCGGGGGAAATAATTTCCCCCGCGCCCCCTTGGTTCTTTCAGCTTCTTATCAGCGCTCGGGGGCCCCGGGCGACGAGAGGAGCCCGGCCGACGGCCGCAAGCAG
>CAJJMX010000385.1 GCA_905192935.1 uncultured Mailhella sp. | reverse complement strand
CGCCATCACGGCAAGCAGAATGGCTCCGAGCAGTTCTTCGAAGCGTGCGTTCAGAAAGTTCCACATGATGAGAATCCCCGATGATGAGAAAGACGGGAGCGGCCCGGCGGAACCGCTCCCGGGACACGGTTTACTGGGCGGCCTTCATGTCGGCTTCGGCGGCCTTCACGAGTTCGGGGCCGATTTCCTTGGTCCACTTGTCGCGCACGCTCTGGGTGGCGTCGTAGAATTCCTTGACCTGTTCGGGCGTGAACTTCACGATGGTCATGCCCTTTTCTTCCATGGTCTTGAAGGGATCGGTCACGGCGGGCACCTTGTCTATGCTCTGAAGGAAGGCCAGGGAGGAGCCGTCGTCAAAGCCGAGGCGGGAGAGGGCCTTGCTGTACTTTTCCATTTCCTTGGCGCAGTCCATGAGGATGGCCTGATCCTCGGCGGAGAAGGACTTCCACACCTTGGAGTTGGCGGTGAGAAGCAGCGGGTCGATCATGTAGTGCCAGTCGGTGTGGTACTTGTGCCAGGTCCAGATCTGAAGGGTGATGTTGATGCCGTTGGTGGGGTTTTCCTGGCCGTCCACGATGCCCTGCTGGAAGCCGGTCACGGCTTCGGACCAGTTGATGGCCTGGGGGTTGGCGCCGAGAGCGGTGAAGATGTCGGCAAAGATGGGGGTGCCGCACACGCGCAGCTTCATGCCCTTCATGTCGGAAGGATGATTGATGGGGCCCTTGCTGGTGGTGAGTTCACGGAAGCCGTTTTCGCCCCAGCCGATGAACTTGACGCCGGTCTTTTCCACGGCATCCACGATCATTTTGCCGGATTTGCCGGCTTCAATGGCGTCCATGGCCTTGTAGCGGTCGGGATTGTTGGCCACGAAGAAGGGCAGGGCGGTAAGGTTGAGTTCCTGCACCTGGGGAGACCAGTTGATGGTGGAGGCCAGGGCAAAGTCGATGGCGCCTCTGCGCACGAGCAGAAGTTCGGAGGTCTGCTTGCCGGCCATGAGCTGCGCGCCGGGATACACCTTGATGTTGATGCGGCCGTTCGTGCGCTCCTTGACGAGGTCGGCGAAGTAGGTCGCGGAAAGACCCCAGCCGGAGGTGGCGGAGGGCACCACGCTCAGCTTGTACTCCTTCTTGTAGGCGGCGAGCGCCGGACCGGAAAGAAGGCCCACGCAGACGGCGGCCATGAGGGCGGTACGGAAAAGTCGGTTCATACGTTTCTCCTCTATGTTCTTTGTGGCGGTAAGCCACGTTGTACCCGGTATGAAGGGAGAGTACTCCCGCCCGGGGTACGGGGCGGAAGCAGGTTTTGGCCGCTTAAAGCAGCGGCAGGATAATAATGAGGATGGGCAGAACGACCACGAGTTCAAGCGTGGTGAATACCCAGCAGGCATTGGCCAGATCCAGGTCCAGATCGAACAGGGACGGGGGGATGAGAGCGTTCATGGCCACGGGCATGGCGGAGAGAACGGCCACGACTTTGAGGGGCAGACCGTTCTCCACCTCGCTGAGACCGGCCAGGACGGCCAGAGTCGTGACGATGACGGGCACGAGCGCAAATTTGATGAGGGAGATGACGGCGGATTCCCGCAGATAGGCCGTCATGCGCGAGAGCCGGAGTCCCATGCCGATGGAAAGCAGAAAGCACACGGTTCCCGCGATCATGGCGGATGTCGAGAGCGTGCCGAAAACTTGGG
>CAJJMX010000384.1 GCA_905192935.1 uncultured Mailhella sp. | reverse complement strand
AAAAAAGCTCCCGATGCCGGGAGCTTTTTTGTATGCCGTTTCCTGGGAAACGGCACGATCTTCAGAAACACCGTACCCGGTGAGCCGGGCGGGCCCGATGAAAGAAGGACCTGTTCTCCCTTCATCGGAGCGTTCTTCTCCTGCCAGAAAAAGAACTGCCCGCCCGTTTCCTTGGCTTTCCGACCGGGACGCTGGCTCTGTCGATATCCGTCCGCTGTTCCGCGACTCCGGGCAGCACCTGCCGAAGCAGGCCGCCTCATGAAAAACAGCGCCGTGCCTCTCCCCGACGGAAAAAATCCTAAAAGCGCAGATCGCGCTCCCCTGCCTCCAGTCTTCTGAGATAAAGAGCCGTCTGCTCTCTGCGGCTTTCCCGGCTGATGGCGGCAAGTTCGTCGTCTATCATCCTGTTGCCGAGCGCGCGCAGTTCATCGTCGGCGTAATCGAGCAGATATTCCTTGAAGGTCAGCATGGCGTTGGGCTGACAGCAGTTGCTTATCTCCCCGCTTTTTGCCAGCGGCATGAAACGGTCTCCCGTGCGGCCGGAACGATAGCACGCCGTGCAGAAGCTCGGCAGATAGCCGTCCCGCACGAGCCCCTTGAGCACATCCTCGGGCCTGCGCTCGTCGGCAAGATGAAACTGCGGAGTCTCCCCGGGCACGATCCGGCCCGGATGGGCATAGCCGCCCACGCCCACACAGGATCCGGCGCTCATCTGCGACATGCCTATGTCGAGCAGCTCCCGACGAAATTCGGCGGACTCTCTGGTGGTGAGTATCATGCCTGTATAAGGTACGGCCAGACGGGTCACGGCAATAAGATGCTTGAAATCTCTGTCGTTCACCAGACTGTAGGCGGAATAATCCACGCCTTCGGCAGGCAGCAGCCGGGGGAAGGATATGGTGTGGGGACCGACTCCGGCCACGGCCTCAAGATGCTCCGCATGCATGAGCAGCCCCATCACTTCATAATGCCAGTCGTACAGACCGAAAAGCGCGCCTATGCCCACGTCGTCCAGTCCGCCCTCGAGCATGCCGCGGTCCATGGCCTCGGTGTGCCAGGCATAGTCGGCCTTGGGGCCGCCCATGTGCATGAATTCGTACGTGGGCTTATGATAGGTTTCCTGAAAAAGAATGTACGTGCCGAGTCCGGCCTCCTTGAGCCTGCGATAATTCTCCGCCGTTGTGGCGGCGATATCCACGTTCACGCGGCGTATGGAACCGTTGCGCAGCTTCGTGGAATAGATGGTATGCATGCATTCAAGGATGTAGTCTATGGGACAGTTGCGGTCGTCCTCGCCCGCTTCCAGCAGAAGACGCTTGTGCCCGAGCGCTTCCAGCGCCAGAACCTCCTCACGAAGCTCCTCCTGGGAAAGCTTGCGACGCACCGTCCTGTTGCTGGCGTGGAAGCCGCAGTAGCGGCAGTTGTTCACGCAGTAGTCGGAAAGGTAGAGGGGCGCAAACATCACGATTCTGCGTCCGTAGATGCGTTCCTTGATGTCCCGGGCCAGAGCGTACATGCTTCTCAGCGTTTCTTCATCGTCCGCAAAGAGCAGCACCGCCGCTTCCCGGTGGGAAAGCCCGCGGCACTCGCGGGCCTTGCTCAGAATCCGTCCGACTTCGGCCCTGTCGGAAGCAAGTCTTCTTCCTTCCTCCAGAGACTCCATAATCTCGGTGTGATCGATGAACTCGCTGGAATC
>CAJJMX010000383.1 GCA_905192935.1 uncultured Mailhella sp. | reverse complement strand
ACATCGTGCGTCTGTGCAAGGCCAGGAACATGGCCTGCGTGGCCGAAGGCGTGGAAAATCAGACCCAGATAAACGCGCTGCTCAAGGAAGGATGCGTGCTCGGTCAGGGATTTTATTACGGTCGTCCCGTGTCCGTGGAGGACTTTGAACGTCGATGCCTCGCCACGGACGCAGAACGGCAGGGAGATGCCTCATGACGGATGAAGATATCAGCGTTGCAGGAAAGGAAGAAGCAGGCGCGCCCCTGCTCATCGTGGGCATGGGAGCTTCCGCCGGCGGTCTGGAGGCGCTTCAGGAGTTTTTCGGCAGAATGCCCGAAAACAGCGGTCTGGCCTTTGTCGTCATTCAGCATCTCTCGCCGGACTACAAGAGCCTCATGGCCGAGATCCTCGGCAAGCATACCGGCATGAAGGTCATCCAGGCCGAAAACGACATGCCCGCGCAGCCCAATGTCGTGTTCCTCATCCCCCCGGGCAAGAACATGACCATCAGAAACGGCAGGCTCCTGCTCGTCGAACAGGTGCACGGCGCGGTCAATCATCCCATAGACGTCTTCTTCACCTCCCTCGCCGAGGACAGGCGGGAACTGGCTCTTGCCGTGGTCTTTTCCGGTACCGGCTCCGACGGCACGGGAGGCATCAAGGCCATCAAGGAGCACGGCGGACTCGTCTTCGTCCAGGATCCGCAGAGCGCGCGCTTCGACGGCATGCCCAAAAGCGCCATCGGCACGGGTCTTGCCGACTTCATCCTGCCCCCTGCCGACATCGCCGCAGAACTGCTCAATTTCTCGCATTATCCCGTCATAACCGAGAGTGCCGGAAACGACGTCTTCCTCTCCGACGACGAAGATACTCTTGCCCGCATCTACATGCTGCTCAAACGGGCAAGCGGCATAGATTTCACCCACTACAAGAGAAATACCGTGCTGCGCCGCATCGAAAGGCGCATGGTCGTCACCCACAGCTCCTCGCCCGCCGATTTCGTAAGGCTCCTTGAGGAAAATCCCGCCGAGGCCTCGCAGCTCGTCAAGGATATCCTCATAGGCGTCACGCGCTTCTTCCGCGACGCCGAGTTCTTCGAAAAGCTCAAGGAGACCGCCATAACCGCCATCGTGGAGCAGAGCAGCGAGGATTCCCCCGTGCGCGTCTGGAGCGCAGGATGCTCCACCGGCGAGGAAGCCTATTCCCTCGCCATCCTCTTCCGCGAGGTGCTCGAGGAAAGACATCTGCGCCGAGACATCAAGATCTTCGCCACCGATGTCGATACCCGCGCCATCGAACAGGCCGGAAAGGGCCTCTTCCCCGAGAGCATCGCCGACGACGTTTCCCCGGAACGCCTGGCCAGATTCTTTGTGCGGCGCAATGACCGGTATCAGGTCTGCAAGGATGTCAGGAAGATGATTATCTTTGCCCCCCACAACATGCTCTCCGATCCCCCCTTCGGCAGACTCTCCCTCATAAGCTGCCGCAACGTGCTCATCTACTTCCAGCCCGTGCTCCAGAAGGGCCTTTTCTCCATCTTCCACAGCGCGCTCAAAAACGGCGGATTCCTCTTTCTCGGCAGAAGCGAGACCGCCAGCGAATACAGCAAGGTCTTCACACCCCTCGCCGCCGCAGAGAAAATATACGTCCACAGAAGCGACGGCAAAATGGATGACTTCATGCCCCCGTCCTTCAATATCCCGAGAGTGCACGCCGA
>CAJJMX010000382.1 GCA_905192935.1 uncultured Mailhella sp. | reverse complement strand
GTGTGCCTTGCCGCTGAAAACAGGGCAGAAAGGTACGTTTATTATTTAAACTTCCCATCAATTTTCCATAGAAGGGCTCATTCATGAAAACCAAATTCATTTTTGTTACCGGCGGTGTGCTTTCCTCTCTCGGAAAAGGACTGGCCTCAGCTTCACTCGGCGCTCTGCTGAAGGCCCGCGGCCTTTCCGTGACCATCCAGAAGCTCGACCCCTACATCAACGTCGACCCCGGCACCATGAACCCCTTCCAGCACGGCGAAGTCTATGTGACCGACGACGGCGCGGAAACCGACCTCGATCTCGGCCACTATGAACGCTATCTCGATGTTTCCCTTTCCCAGCGCAACAACACCACCTCTGGACGCATCTACTACAACGTCATCAACAAGGAACGCCGCGGCGACTACCTCGGCGGCACCGTCCAGGTGATCCCTCACATCACCGATGAGATCAAGCGCACCATTCTGAGCCTCACCGAAGGCGACAACGCTCCCGACGTGGCCATCATCGAAATCGGCGGCACGGTAGGCGACATCGAAGGTCTGCCCTTCCTCGAAGCCATCCGCCAGCTGCGTTCCGACATCGGCCGCAACAACTGCCTGAACATCCATCTCACCCTCGTGCCCTATCTGCACGCCGCAGGCGAGTACAAGACCAAGCCCACACAGCACAGCGTGAAGGAACTGCTCTCCATCGGCATCCAGCCCGACATCATCCTCTGCCGCTGCGAACAGACCATTCCTTCCGAGCTCAAGAAGAAGATCGCCCTGTTCTGCAACGTGGACGAGGACGCCGTCTTCACCTCCGTGGACGTGAAGAACGTGTACGGCGTGCCGCTCAAGTTCTATGAGGAAGGCTTCGACCAGAAGGTGGCCATCATGATGCGCCTGCCTGCGCGCAACGCCGATCTCTCCGGCTGGATCAAGCTCATGAACGACTTCGACGAAGCCGCCAAGAGCAACGTGACCATCGCCATCGTGGGCAAGTACGTCGACCTCAAGGAAGCCTACAAGAGCCTGCACGAAGCCCTCGTGCACGCCGGCGTGGCCAATCATGTGTCCGTCAACCTGAAGTACGTCAATTCCGAGGAAGTCACCGCCGACAATGCCGCCGCCACCTTCAAGGGCTGCGACGGCATCCTCGTGCCCGGCGGCTTCGGGTATCGCGGAGTGGAAGGCAAGATCGAAGCCATCCGCTACGCCCGTGAAAACAAGGTGCCCTTCTTCGGCATCTGCCTCGGCATGCAGTGCGCCGTCATCGAATTCGCCCGCCACGTCGCCGGTCTTTCCAAGGCCAATTCCGAAGAGTTCGACCCGCTCACCGACGAGAAGGTCATCTACCTCATGACCGAATGGTACGACTTCCGCAAGAACGCCGTGGAAGTGCGTGATGAAGACAGCAACAAGGGCGGCACCCTGCGCCTCGGCGCCTACCCCTGCACTCTTCTTCCCGGCACCAAGGCCGCCGAAGCCTACAAGCAGGAAAACATCTCCGAGCGTCATCGTCATCGCTACGAGTTCAACAACGCCTTCCGCGAAACCCTCAGCCAGCACGGCATGGTGTTCAGCGGCACGTCTCCCGACGGCACCCTCGTGGAAATCGTGGAACTGCCCGATCATCCCTGGTTCGTAGGCTGCCAGTTCCATCCCGAATTCAAGTCCCGTCCCATGCATGCCCATCCGCTCTTCAAGGACTTCATCGCCGCTGCC
>CAJJMX010000381.1 GCA_905192935.1 uncultured Mailhella sp. | reverse complement strand
GTCGAGCGTGGTCCTGCCGCGCAGATCCACGAGAATGCCGCCGCAGAAATAATGCGCCACGGGCACGATGGGCAGAGGCTGCGTGCGCATGTCTATGCCGATCTTCTGACAGCTCTCGAACACGGTGGGGAAACGGCGGGTGACGTCGCACTCCAGCGTGGAGCAGTCGAGCAGCATATGATTTTCCCCGGTGGCCAGCATCTCGCTCACGATGGCCTGCGACACGATGTCGCGGGGCGCGAGGTCGCCTCTGGGATCGTAGCGGCTCACGAAGCGCTCGCCGTGGCTGTTGACCACATGGGCGCCTTCGCCGCGCAACGCTTCGGTGAGCAGCGGTATCTGCTGGGCATGGTTGAAAAGTCCCGTGGGATGGAACTGCATGAATTCCATGTTGGCGAGACGCACGCCCGCACGATGCGCCATGCTGATGCCGGAGCCCGTGGCCCACGGATTGTTCGTGGAATACAGATATACCTGTCCCACGCCGCCCGTGGCCAGCACGGTGTGCTCGGCAAGATGCAGCTCCACTTCCTGGGTGGCGTCGTTGAAGGCGTACACGCCGAGGCACTGGTTGGTGAGCTGATAATGCCAGGCCGTGGAACGGGCATGGTGTTCGGACGTCACGAGGTCCACGGCGGAGCGGCCGCCGAGCACGGTGATGTTCGGATGCGCGGCCACGGCCGCATGGATGTGCTCGATGATGCTGCGGCCCGTGTAGTCCGCGCAGTGCGCGATGCGGGGCACGGCATGACCGCCTTCGAGGGTCATGTCCCACTTGCCCGACGCGTTGCGGTCGAAGGGCACGTGCAGCTTGTCGATGAGCATGGACTGCACGGCCTCGCCGCCGTGTTCGGCAAGAAAGCGCACGGCTTCATCGTAGTTGTAGTCGTGACCGGCCACGAACATGTCGTGCTGAAGGGACTTCTCATCTTCAGGATCGGTGGTGAAGACGATGCCGCCCTGAGCCATGATGGAGTTGCCGCCGTCCAGCTCTTCGGTGGGCATGAGAAGATGGACGTCGAACCCCTTGTCGGCCATGGTGAGCGCGGCCGCGCAGCCGGCAAGGCCGGAGCCTATGACAAGAACCTGAGAACGATAGCGTAATGAATTCATAAAGCGACGCCTGAACTGCGGCAAGCCCGCAGCAGCGAATGGACACGAAGACGTATCCTGTTTCAAGGGCGCTCTCCTTCGGAGACGGAGCAGGATTCCGGGCTCAGGCCGGCCGCGTTGCGGCACGGCAGAAACGCACCCCTTTCATACCCGAAACCGGCGGCTCCCGGAGCCGTGCCCCGGACGGCGTGCACAAGGCGCACGCACGGGCCGCCGGAGGAAACTAACGGCAGTTTTCGAGCATGCGCACCAGAGACTCGCGGGCGGGAGCCTTGAGGGCCTCGTCCACATGGACCTCGCCCTTTCCGTCCTCCAGCCCTTCCAGTGTGGCCAGCAGCCTTTCGGCGGTCACCTTTTCCATGTCGGGACAGGTCGCCTGCGCCAGCGGAATGATGTTGATGCGGTCGGCATAGCGCTCCATGAGACGACGGACCAGATGGAACTCCGTGCCTATGCACAGCGCTCTCTCCTTTCCTTCGGCGGCCGCCTTTTCCGCTTCCTTGATGAGATAATCGTATTTCAGTCTCTCGTCGTTCATATGGCCTTTTGCCCTGGTTAAAACCTCTTCAGACAGTCCTAAACTTCTGCTGATCAAAAAGGCGTTAGAAGCG
>CAJJMX010000380.1 GCA_905192935.1 uncultured Mailhella sp. | reverse complement strand
AACCCTCAAGGTAGCCAACTCCGGCCCCGACACTCCGGAAAACCGCACCGTGTGCGCGGCCGATGTGTACACCGACATGGTGCGCAAGGCCACAAACGGTGAAGTCGAGCTCGTGTTCTATCATGCCAGCAAGCTCGGCGGAGAAGCTGAGGCTCTGGAAGGCATTCAGATGGGCACCATCGACATGGGCACGCTCACGAGCGGTCCCGCCGCCAACTTCGTGCCGCAGACCATGGCCTTCGACATTCCCTATCTCGTCCAGAGCAGCCCCGCGGGCTGGGAATTTCTGAAGTCCGACTTCGTGAAGAAGCTCTCCGACGAATTTCTCAAGAAAACCGGCGTGCGCATTCTTGCCGTGGCCGAACACGGCTTCCGTCACTTTACGGCCAAGGGCGTGGAACTTAAAAGCCCTGCCGACATGAAGGGCCTCAAGATCCGCGTGATGGAAAACCCGGCCCACATGGCCATGACCCGCGGTCTCGGCGCGTCTCCCACCCCCATTTCCTACAGCGAACTGTACATGGCCCTGCAGCAGGGCGTGGTGGACGGCATGGAATGTCCCATCGCCAACATTCACGACTCCAAGTTCTATGAAGTGCAGGACAGCCTCGTGCTCGACGGTCATCTCTACGGACCTCTGCTCATCTTCATCAACGAAGACAAGTTCCAGAGCCTGACCCCCGCCCAGCAGGAAGCCCTGTACAAGGGCGCGGAAGCCTTCTGCATCGTGCACGCGGGCATTACCGCCGCAAGCGACGCCGCCGCCCTCAAGGACATGGCCGACAAGGGCATGAAGATTCATCAGCCCACGCCCGAAGAACAGAAGATGTTCCGCGACGCCGCCCAGCCCGCCGCCCTCAAGATCATTGCCGACCGCATCGGTCAGCAGTGGGTGGACGAGGCCGTGAAGGCTGCCGACGACGCCGAAGCCAAGGTGGCCGGCAACGAAAAGCAGCTCATGGACGAATGCATCCGTGAAGCGCAGGAAATGGTGAAGATAGCCCGCGGCAAGTAAAACGGCTCACGGCTTTCATGTGTTCCCGGGAAAGGCTTTTTCTGCGGAATGAGCCTTTCCCGTTTGTTTTGTCCCGTAACATCCGCACGGTCTTTTGACGGTGGCATCGTCCCCGACTTTTTCCTGTGCGGGCCTTAACAGAAGCGCAAGGTACGCGCTTTCTTTCCATTTGAGGTTTACCCTAATGAAAAATGTCATGACGTTGATTTCCCTTCAGGTCAACAGGCTGACCAATGTTCTCATGAAAGTCAGTCTGTGGCTGGGCATCGCCCTCTGCATTGTCATGGTCGTGGCCACGCTGGGGCAGGTTTTCTGCCGCTTCACCCATCTGTTCACCTTTGAAACCAGCGAAGAGATCGCGCGCTTCAGCATGTGCTGGATGGCCATGCTCGGCAGCGCCGCCGCCCTCCGCCAGGGCCGGCATCTCGGCGTACGCATTCTGGTGGAGCATCTGCCCTCCGGCGTGTACGACAAGTATCTCGCCCCGATCATCCAGCTCGTCATGCTGGCCTTCTTCCTGCTCGTCACGGTCAAGGGCTGGGCTTTCGCCATGCGCGGAGCCATGCAGGTTTCCCCCGCACTCCAGCTTCCCATGATATACCCCTACATGTGTCTGCCCGTGGGCGGCGCCCTCATGGCGCTTTCCATGATCGCCGACATGCTCCAGGACCGCTTCCCCACCGAAGCCGGTTCCAACGCCAGCATTGCCAGCACCGTCATG
>CAJJMX010000379.1 GCA_905192935.1 uncultured Mailhella sp. | reverse complement strand
ACGCGACATCCCGAGTTCTCCCGCCGCGCTGCTCTTGTTGTACTGATGCCGGGCCAGCACCTCTCTTATCCATCCTGCCTCGTCCTCTTCCGACACCGGAGCGCCGGGAAATCCGTTGCTGAGGATCTCGTCGTCATAAACGATGTGCTCCTCACGGATGTCTCCGCCGCCGCACAGCACATAGGCGCGGTCCAGCACATGCAGAAGTTCCCTCACGTTTCCGCTCCAGTCGTTGCGCTGAAGCTTCTGCAGCACGCCGGGTTCAAAACGGGTCGAGGTCTTGTGCTTTTTGTTGAGTCCTTCCAGATAGGCGCGACTGATGGGCACGATGTCCTCCCGACGCTCCTCCAGTGAGGGAATCTTCAGAATAAGCGTGTTGATGCGGTAAAAAAGGTCCTTGCGGAAGGAGCCTGCGCGCACCATGCCCATGACGTCCCTGTTCGTGGCGCAGATGATGCGCACGTCCACGGGAATTTCGCTGGAGCCTCCCAGACGCATGATGATCTTCTCCTGAAGCACGCGCAGCATCTTGGCCTGCAGGTACAGAGGCATGTCCCCGATCTCGTCGAGGAAAAGCGTGCCTCCCTGGGCCAGCTCGAATATGCCTCGTCTGCCGCCCCGCCGCGTGCCGGTGAACGCGCCCTCCTCATAGCCGAACAGCTCGCTTTCCAGAAGATTCTCGGGAATGGACGCACAGTTTATGGACATGAAGGGAAACGCGCGTCTTCCGCTTTCCAGATGAATGGCCTGCGCAAACATTTCCTTGCCCGTTCCGGAATCGCCCGTAAGCAGTACCGGCTCCTCGCTGTGGGCAAAGCAGCGGCCGAGCTCCTTGACCCTGCGCATGGCGCCGCTCTCTCCCACAATGTCCTCAAAGCGGTACAGCGAACTCCTGTTTCTGCCGTGTTCCGCAGCTTTGCCCCTGCGCTCTCCCCGACCGCTCTCGACCTCGTCATCGAGCGAAAGCACATATCCCTCGAAGTCGGCGGTCACGGTCAGCTTCACGGCCTTCATGGAGAACTTCCGGCCCGTCACGTCCATGAGCGTCAGGTGACGGGCACGGGAGCCCAGATCTTCCACGAAAATCTGTTCCAGCCTGTCCTCCAGAAAGATTTCCTTGAGGGAGATGCCGCTCAGCTCTCGGCGGATGTTGGAAAACGTGCGTATGGCACTGTCGTTGGCGTAGCGGATGACATAGTCCTTGTCCACCACGATGATGATGTTCGGGTTGATGTTCAGCACCGAATCTATGAAGACGTGCCGCCTGGCATGCATGTTGTTCATGGAAATGATGTGCCTGGCCTCGGCCATGGTGCTGAATACCTCGTCGCGGTACTCGGAAACGACGGGAAGCGTGGCAAAGCCCTTGTCCCTGGCGTTCATCATGATGGAGTATCCGCCGGTAAGAAGATCTATCTTCTTTTCGCGCGCCTTCTCCAGAGCCTTGTCGAGATCGTAGCGGTCCTCCACTTCAAGACGGTATCCCTGAATCCCCAGTATGCGCGCCACGCGCAGGAACTTCTCGCCCTGGTCGGGAAAGCACAGATGCCCTATGCGCATGCCCGTATTCTGATACGGCAGCAGCGTCTCAAGAAAATTCTCCGCGGAGTATCCGAAGGAGAGAATGGGAATGGAAAGCCGGCGGCGCAGCACGTGCACGGGATAGCCGCGCGTGGCAAAGAGATTCAGCTTCTCCTCGCGTATGAGCTCCATGGCCACGTCGTGATCGTTGTCGAAAT
>CAJJMX010000378.1 GCA_905192935.1 uncultured Mailhella sp. | reverse complement strand
GGGGGGGGGGGGGGGGGGGGGGGTGGGGGTGTGGGGGGGGGAAAAGGAGCGAAGGGCGAGGCAAAAAAGCGACGCGCTTCCGGGTGGGGGAAGGCGCGTCGCATGGAGTTGCCGGGCTTGAGATTACAGGGCGGCCATCTGGGCGTTCACGCTCTCCTCGCAGGAGCGCATGGCGTCGAGGGTCTGGGCAAAGAGTTCGTCAAGGGTCCAGCCGAGGCGCTCCGCGCCGGAGCGGATGACATCACGGGAGCAGCCGGCGGCGAAACGTTTGTCCTTGAACTTCTTTTTGAGGCTGGAGACTTCCATGTCCATGACGCTGCCGGAGGGACGCATTTTCACGGCCGCGCCGATGAGGCCCGTGAGTTCGTCCACGGCGAAGAGGATTTTTTCCATCTCGTGTTCGGGTTCCACGTCGCAGCACAGGCCGTAGCCGTGGCTGCACACGGCGTGTATCATGTCGTCGCCCACGCCCGCCTCACGGAGCAGTTCGGGAGCCTTGCGGCAGTGTTCTTCGGGGAAGCGTTCAAAGTCGATGTCGTGCAGAAGGCCGCAGAGTCCCCAGAAGTCCTCTTCATCGGCGAATCCGCGGGTACGGGCGAAATAGCGCATCACGCCTTCCACGGTGAGGGCGTGCAGGATATGGAAGGGTTCGCTGTTCCAGGATCTCAGAAGGGCGAGGGCTTGTTCTCTCGTTATGGTGCTGGTTTTCATGTCAGTCTCTTTTGTTGAGCACGTCGTCTTCGAGCGGGGCGGCGTAGTTTTTGACGGTGAGGCGGTCTATGTACTCTTCGAGCGCCACCATGCCCGATCCGGTGATGGCGCGCCGGCAGTCGGCGTAGTCGAGTATCTTGCTCACGTTCTTGTTGATGAGTTCCGCGCTTTCGGGATGCACGCGACGGGCCAGGTATTCCAGAGAGGAGCGGAAGGCCTGGGAAAATTTCTGGAGTCGACGCCATTCTTCCATCTGTTCGGCCACGCTCACGCGTATCTCTTCGGGCATGACGGAGGCTTCAAGCATGGCGCGGCACAGTCGCCAGTCGATGTACTGACCGAATTCCACTTCAAAGACGGTCAGGCTGTCGCGGTCGATCATGCGCCGCCACACTTCCGCGCCCTTGGCCATGACGGGAATGACATCCACGCCGGAGCCCTCGGGAAGATATCGGGCCACGGTGTCCTGCACTTCCTTGATGATGTCGTCCACGGATTCCTTCTCCACGTCGATGACATCGGCCTTGTTCAGGATGACCAGCACCGGAACGCCTCCGCGCAGCGCGGCGACGCGCCCCATGTCCTGGAGCAGGGCTTCTTCGTCGCGGGTGTGCAGCTGCGCCATGTCGAGCACAAGAAAGATGTGCGTGAGCGGCAGCTTTTCCAGCGCAAAATAGGTCTCGCCGCGGTGCTCGTCGTACTTGCTGGTGTTGGGGCCGGGAGTGTCGTAGAACACGATGGTGCGCTTCTTCTCCAGATGCGGCAGCCGCAGACGTATGTCGGCAGGCACGTTTTCGCGCATGGTGCCGTTGTACGAGGTCAGCCGCTCGAGCGTGAGCGGATGCCATTCATCGCTTTCCGAAGGATTGCGGCATACGTTTTCTTCGCACCACGGGTCGTGGACGATGCGGAATATCTGCGCCGTAGTGGCCCGGTTGCCCGCCGGAAACATGCCCCGGCCAAGCAGCGCGTTGAGCACCGTGGACTTGCCCGAGCTCATGCAGCCCAGAATGAGAATGTGAAGCCCGGTATCGGGC
>CAJJMX010000377.1 GCA_905192935.1 uncultured Mailhella sp. | reverse complement strand
CCTCGGTGCGCGTGGTCATCGGCGAGGAATTCGGCCTCGCTCCCGGCGAAAACGTGGAAGGCAGAGTCGTCGCCGCCCTGCGCCGCCTCGGCGCGGACATCGTCATCGACACCGACTTCGCCGCCGACGTGGTCATCATGGAGGAAGGCACGGAACTGCTCGGCCGCATCAGAAACGGCGGCAAGCTCCCCATGTTCACCTCCTGCTGCCCGGGCTGGGTCAACTACGCCGAAAAGCACTGCCCGGAAGTGCTGCCCCACGTGTCCACCACGCGCTCCCCGCAGGGCGTGAGCAGCGCTCTCGTCAAGAGCTATCTGGCCGAAAAGACCGGCATCTCCCCGAGAAGGATACGCAACATCTCCGTCATGCCCTGCACGGCCAAGAAGGATGAGGCCGCCCGCGCCCAGCTCTACACGGGCGGTCAGCCCGACACCGACGTGGTCATCACCGTGCGCGAACTCACCCGGCTGCTGCGCCGCAGCGGCATCGACCTCGCCCGCCTCGATCCCGAGCCCTTCGACAATCCCTACATGAGCGATTCCACCGGCGCGGCCGTCATCTTCGGCACCACCGGCGGCGTCATGGAAGCCGCGGTGCGCACCGTGTACGCCGTGCTCAACCACAGGGAGCTGCCCGGCGTCGACGTCATGCCCGTGCGCGGCATGGAAGGCCTGCGCGAGGCCGACGTGGACCTCGGCAAGGAACACGGCGTCATCAAGGTGGCCGTGGTGCACGGACTCGCCAATGCCCGCAAACTTGCCGAGCAGGCCGTGAACGGAACCTCGCCCTACACCTTCATCGAAGTCATGGCCTGCCCCGGCGGCTGCGTGGCGGGCGGCGGCACCTGCCGCGTCAAGAAGGACTATCAGCCCCACGCAAGAGACCGGCAGAAGGGCCTCTACGCCATCGACAGCCACATGCCCCGCCGTCAGTCCCACAACAACCCGCAGCTCATCAGGCTCTATGACGAGTACCTCGGCGAGCCCAATTCCCACAAGGCCCACGACCTGCTGCACACCCACTACTCCGACCGCAGCAAGGTGCAGACCGAGAGCATCTCCGCCACCAAGAAGAAGCTCACGCTCACCGATCAGTCGGCCTGAACCGGCATGAACCATCCGCGCTTCCGGAAGCGCCGCCCCGCTCCCGGAAGACGCTGAAAAACGCGAAAAAGCCCCGGCGCGCGAAGACATACTCCCGCGCGCCGGGCTTTTTTATTTTTTTTTGCCGCCTTTTCGGCATGCCTCATTTCTCACGACAAAGGGAAGTTCCACCCTCCTGAGGCCGGTTCCGCGCTTCGGGCGATACGTTTTTGTGTCATCGCCGCTGCCGCGCGGCTTTTTGGCAGACGCCCGGAAACGCAGGCGCAGGCCTTCCCTGCCCGCAGTTTTCAGCGCTGCCGCGTCGGTGAAGTCGGCCTTCCCTGCCCGGAAACTCCGCCTCTAGCGGGCAAGATCTTGCAGCGTGTCTCCGGCTATTCTGTACACCGTCCAGTCCTTCATGGGCTCCGCGCCGAGGGAAAGATAAAAGTCGATGCCCGGCCTGTTCCAGTCGAGACACCACCATTCCAGACGGCCGCAGCCGCGTTCCACGGCCAGGGCGGCGAGCTTCTTCAGCAACGCCTTTCCGCAGCCTCTGCCGCGGCATTCCGGCCGGACGTACAGATCTTCCAGATAGATGCCCGCCCTGCCGAGAAACGTGGAAAAATTATGGAAGAACAGGGCGAAGCCGACTTCCCTGCCGTTTTCAA
>CAJJMX010000376.1 GCA_905192935.1 uncultured Mailhella sp. | reverse complement strand
AGAGTGATCTCAGGGAGAAACGCGAAAGTTTCTCCGGCTCCGAAACAAAAAAACGCTCCTTCTGGAAAGTGACCAGAAAGAGCGTTGGACCGGCAAAATTAAACGGATTTAATGATGCTGGAGCCGTGGATGTCCAAGAAAGAAACTCTTCCCGTCACAGAGTCGGGAGAGTCAGGTGAAGGGAAGCTGGTACATGGACATCATCATGGCTGAAGCACGGAACGTATGGGAAAGAAAGACCGGGGCAAAGAGCACGGCCTACGGACAATTTTTTTATTCAGGATGGGACGCCCCTGTCAAGAGACGGCTCGTTTTTTTACGGAATATTTGCATAATTGCGATGAAAATCACATAGTTGTCTTTTTATGATGCAGAAAGGAGGCCCGTCATGGCCTCCATGCGGACAGTCGGAGCCGCTTCGGAGAAGAGCTCTTTCCCGGAAGGTCTTCGTCTTCGGCTTGCGTCCTGCGCGGGGGCAGTCTATAAGGGCGTCATGAGCTTGAAACCTTTGCGCATCATGACCGTCGGCAGACCGCACGCGCCTTTCTGGAAGGATGCGGCGGCGCATTATCTGGAAAGACTTGCCCGCTTCAGGCAGGTGACGGACACCATCATCCGCGATTCCGATCCGTCCCTTCCGGTCGGAAGACGCGTCGAGGAGGAAGGCAAACGGATCCTTGCCGCCATTGCGCCGCAGGATATCGTGGTCTGTCTCGACGAGAAGGGGCGTTCCATGACGTCCCGGGAATTTTCACGTTTTCTTGAGGGAATGTCCTTTGACGCCACGCGCAGGCCGTGCTTCATTGTCGGAGGCCCCTTCGGCCTGCACGAAAGCGTGCGTCAGAAGGCGAGACATCTCATAGCCTTCGGTCCGCAGACACTGCCGCACGAGCTGGCCCGCGTGGTGCTTCTCGAGCAGCTCTACCGGGCGGAAACGCTTGTCCGCAACATGCCCTACCATCACGACTGACCGGGCGTCGCCGGAAATTTGAGCCGCGCTCGACGCAAGCCTTTACTTCCTCAAAGGAGCAGGGCAGACCGCCTGCCGATGCGGGGACGCCCGAGGGATGAGACGGCATACGCACGGGAGGCGGGCAGACTGTTTTTTCGCAGAAGACTGCCGATGCCGCGGAGGACGCGTTCTTTCGTTTCCGGTCTGCGGGAGGATGTCCTGCCGAAAGCCCGCTGCCGTTTCAGCCTTCCTCGCCCGCCATTCTCCGCAGTTCCGCTTCTCTTGATTTCGCATCCAGCGGACGGCAGAGCGTGAAGGTCTCGTCGCCGCGCACTTCCTTGGACACCTGAAAATGCTGGGCCGCCCGGGCCGCAAGCTGCGGCCAGTGCGTGATGATGAGAAGCTGACGGCGTGAGGCAAGATCGTGCAGGCGGTCGGAGACCCTGTTCAGCGTGATGCCGCCCACGCCGGCGTCCACTTCGTCGAAAATGAGCGTGGCGTCCTCACTTGTCGACTGTATCCCCACCACGGCGAGAAGAAAGCGGGACAGTTCGCCGCCCGAGGCGATCTTGTCGAGAGGCTGCGGTCGCTGGCCGGGATTCGGCGCCCAGAGCAGACGGTAGCGGTCTTCCATGCAGGCGGGACAGATGACCTTGACCTTGTCTTCCACCTGCGGCCACAGCTCATGAGGCGTACATTCCGGTTCCACATGCACGCGGTCGGAAAAGCCGAGTCCGGCAAGTTCCTTTTCCAGAGCGGAGCAGAAGCGCGAGGCGGCGTCCTTGCGGAGAGCGTTGCATTCTTCAAGC
>CAJJMX010000375.1 GCA_905192935.1 uncultured Mailhella sp. | reverse complement strand
CGGTGAGCACTTCGCCCACGAGTTCGGGATCGAGGGCGGAGGTGGGCTCGTCGAGCAGCAGGACGGTGGGATCCATGGCCAGGGCGCGGGCGATGGCCACGCGCTGCTTCTGACCGCCGGAGAGCTGGGCGGGATAGAGCTTCGCCTTGTCCGCAAGACCCACGCGGGCAAGTTCCGCATGGGCGCGCTCGAGCGCGTCGGCGCGGCTCATGCCGCGCACCTTGCGCAGGGCAAGCGCCACGTTGCGTTCCGCGGAAAGATGGTCGAAAAGATTGAACTCCTGAAAGATCATGCCGACGTGCTGACGCAGGTCGTAGAGTTCCTTGGTGTTCTTGAAGTCCACCTTGCGCTCGCCGAGCCAGATCTCGCCCTGGTCGGGTTCAAGCAGGCAGTTGATGCACTGCAGAAACGTGCTCTTACCCGCGCCGGACGGGCCGATGAGCACCTTGACGTCGCCCGGGCGCATGCTGATGGAGCAGTCGTCGAGGATCTTGCGGCCGGTGAGGTACTTGGTGAAGTGTTCCGCGCGAAGGATGGGGGTATCGTTCTTGTGAGCGTTCATGATTTCTCCCGGCATCACATGCCGGCGTTGCTGTAGCCGGGAATGCGGGCTTTTCGTTCAAGGCGGCGGAGCAGGGTCACGCCCGCCATGGTGATGGCGAAATAGATGAGTCCGGCGGTGATGTAGAGGGGCAGATGCTCATAGGTGCGCGAGGCCACGAAGTGGGTGCGCGCCATGATCTCGGGAGTGCCGAGGGCGAAGCACATGGCCGAGTCCTTGAGCAGGATGGAATATTCGTTGGACCATCCGGGAATGGACAGCCTGAGAGCCTGGGGAAGAATGACGTGCCGTATGGTCTGGAAGTCGGTCATGCCGAGGGCCCGGCCCGCCTTGAGCTGACCTGCCGGAAGCGACATGATGGAGCCGCGGAATATCTGGGACTGATAGGCCGCGCTCGTCATGCCGAGCACGATGCATGAGGCGCCAATGGTGCCCACGTCCAGGCCCATGAGACCGAACAGACCGTAGTAGAAGAGGAAAAGCAGAAGCAGGACGGGAACGCCGCGGAAGAACCACACATAGAAGCTGACCAGAAAGGCGGCCGGTCTCGGCCCGTAGACCTGCGTGACGGCCATGGGCACGCCGAGACAGAAACCCAGAGAAAGCGCGCCTATGACGAGAACGACGGTGACCAGCGTCCCTTCGAGAATGTAGGGGAAGGCTTCGATGATGGTGGAAAGAATGTGCACTGTTGAACCCGGTGTTGATGGAAGGCTCGGAGAAGGCGCATGCGGAAGAAGACGCCGCAAAAAAAAGCGCCCGGATGAGCGCGCGCCCGGCCGGAGGCGGACAGGCGCGGAAGGGGCAATAAAAAAGGAGACCGGAAAACCGGTCTCCCCGGTCCTGGCGTATTACTTGGCGAGGTACTTGGCCTGAAGTTCCTTCCAGTAGGGATCGGCCTTCAGCTTGCGGTAGCCTTCGTTCACGAGGTTGAGCAGTTCCTTGTCGTCCTTGCGGATGGCCACGGCGAAGTTGTCGTCCGGAGCGAAGGTGCCCACGATCTTGACGGGCTTGCCCTTGTTGATGGCGTCGTTGGCAGGAGCGCTGTCGAGAGCGATGGCTTCTATGCGGCCGTTGAGCAGGTCTTCCACGGCAAGAGGAGCGGAATCATAGAAGCGCAGTTCGTAGCTGAGCTTTTCCTCGACCTTCTTGGTTTCCAGCAGTTCATGCTCGTTGGTGCCGCGCTGCACGCCGAGCTTGGTGGGGC
>CAJJMX010000374.1 GCA_905192935.1 uncultured Mailhella sp. | reverse complement strand
CTATCTCGGCGTCATGCCGAGGCAGCGCATTTCCGACCTCATGCTGGAAAAGACGGGAAGCGCGCCCGACACGCCGGAGGAACCCGGCTCCGGCGAAGGATGCCTGGCCGCCGTGGTGCTGGACATGACCGGCGCGCCCGTGCCGGAGAGCTTTGTTCCGGCCTCCTTCGTGCCCGGCCTTGCGCGCTGCCTTGCGAAAAAGAGCCTCGATCAGCTTCCCCTCGACATGCTGAAGATGCAGTCCGACTTCGACCGGCGCAGGGACTCCCTCGACGAGCCCTTCCGCCTGCCGTGGATACGGGAGGAGATAGGACGGCTTCTGGCCATGATGCAGGCGGAAGAGGAGGATGCGCGCATCGTGGTGCGTTCCGTGTACTTCCGTCCCGATCCCAGGGGTCGGCGCATCGACGACGTGCAGAACGATCTTCTGAACTCCTTTTATCTCTCCGACCTCGACCATCTGCTGCGTCTTGCGAAGAAGCCCTTCAAGGGCGTGTTCGCGCGCTATCTGGAAGGCGAGAGCAGAAGCGCGGAGCGCTGCGACGTGCTGGCCCCGGGCGAGGAGAGCCGTCTTGCGCGGGAAAAGGCCCTCTCGCTTTCGCGTCTTCCGTCCGGACGCTGGCCTCATGCGCCTTCGCAGCATCTTCTGCCCGCGCAGCTTGCGGCGGTCACGGAGATACTGCACGGGGAGCTCACGGCCGTGAACGGACCTCCGGGCACGGGCAAGACGAGACTTCTCTGCGACGTGATCGCGGACATCGTGGTGCAGCGCGCCCGAAGAATCGCCGCCGTGAAACAGCCCTTCGAGGTCTTCATCAACGGCTCGGGGGACTTCTGCGTCCTTCGGCGGGACATCATGCGCGGCACCGGCATGGTGGTCGCGAGCAGCAACAACGCGGCCGTGGAGAACATCACGAAGTATCTGCCCTCGGAAGAGGCCGTGTGCAGGGACGCCTTTCCGGAGGCCGCCTACTTTCCCGAAGTGGCCTCGGCCGTGAGTGCGGCCTTCCGTCCCGCCGACGCCGACGAGCCGCTGCCCTCCTCCTGGGGCCTCGTCGCCGCGGTGCTCGGCTCCGCGTGGAACTGCGAACAGTTCGCCCGGGCCTTTTTCTGGGGCTTCCGCGATCAGGAAAGAAAAATCGTTCTGCCCGGCATGAAGGACGTGCTCGACCGCTACCGCAGCTACGAGGGCAAGCAGGAGGCAAGAGAGCGCTGGAGAAAGGCCAGGGAAGACTTTCTGGCGACGGAGGCCGCTCTTGAGCGGCGCAAAAAGGCCCTTGCGAAAAAGGCCGGGAGCCGGACGATTCCGGACGATCCGAAGGCCGGGGAAGAGCAGAGTCCGCTTCTGGGGCGCTTTCTTGCGCTCATGCAGGAGAGCCGCGGCCTTCGCGCCGCCGCGGGCGGGGAGTCTTGCGCCGCACAGGAGCTCTCCGAAAGGCTGGAAGCTCTTGAGGAGCTGGCCCGCCGGGCGCAGGAGGAGCTGAACGGCCAAAAAGACCATGCGGAGACGCTGCGCTTTCCCTGCCGCGAATTCTGGAAGGATGAGAAATGGCAGGTCAAAAGCGTGTGGAACGACGACGAACTTGAGAAGCTTCGTTCCCGGCTCTTTCTTCAGGCGCTTTCTCTGCATGAATGGACGATCAAGTCCTGCGCGCGGGAGTTTTCCGCCGACATCGGCGTGGTCACGCTCTATCGTCGGGGCGCGCCCGTGGAGGAGGTCGAGCCTGCCGACATCTGGAACGCGCTGTTCTTCGTGGTGCCGGTGGTGTCG
>CAJJMX010000373.1 GCA_905192935.1 uncultured Mailhella sp. | reverse complement strand
CGATGTCGGCCACCTGTTCGCCGAACAGCTCGTCGAGCTCGTCGATGGAGGAGTCGGTATCTTCCACGGTGTCGTGCAGGAGTCCTGCGGCCACGGTGTGCTCGTCGAAGCCCATCTTGGCCAGCGTGAGCGCCACGGACGCAGGATGCAGGATGTACGGATCACCCGACAGACGCAGCTGTCCCGCATGGGCGGCCGAAGCGTAGTCGTAGGCACGGCGCACCATGGCCACGTCGGCATCGGGACAGTGCCTGACAAGCTCCTCCACGATGCTGTCGGCCGAAGGAATCTTCGATGCCGGCGAACTTGCCCCGGTCACGGGAGAGATCACCATGGAAACGTTTTCCTGAGGGTGAACATCTTTCTGCCGGGAATCGCCCGCTTCCGCTGACGTCTGAAGAATGGAAGTCTGACTCATAAGAACCTGCTATTGCTGGAGCGCTCTGGGAACCCACCACCTGTCCAGATTGTAGGTAATGCCCGCAGGAGCTGGTTGAATGCCCTGGAATCTCGCCTGTACCATGGGCAGGGAATACGGAACATAGAGGAAAAGATACGGCTGCTCCTCGTGCAGTATTTCCTGGAAGCGGTCATAGATGGCCTTTCTCTCCGTTCTGTCCGCCGAGGCGCGTCCCTTCTCCAGCAGCCTGTCCACCTCTTCGTTGCAGAAGCCCACGAAGTTGAGACCGTTGCCCGCGGCGGCCGAGGAATGCCACACGTCGAAGATGTCCGGGTCGTCGAGGATGTTCCAGGCAAGGATCAGGGCGTCGAACTTTCTCGTGTCGACGAACTCCTTGAGAAAAGCCGCCCACTCCACCGTGCGGATGGAAACCTTCACGCCGACGGCACGGAACATCTGCTGGAGAATGACGGCGACCTTGATGCGCTCGTTGTTGCCCTGGTTCACCAGGATGGTGAACTCGAAGGGATGACCGTCCTTTTCCAGGATTCCGTCCTTTCCTGGCGTCCACCCCGCCTCGGCAAGAAGACGGCGTGCCCGCTCAGGGTCATAATCATACGCCTTGAGCGACGTGTTGTATACCCATGTTCCGGGCTTGTAGGGGCCGAAAGCGGGCTCTCCCATGCCGAGAAGCGCACCTTTGATGATGCCCTTGCGGTCGACGGCGTAGGAAAGGGCCTGTCTCACCCTCCGATCCTTGAAGAACGGGCTTTTCTGATTCAGACCGAGATACGTGTAGCCGGAGGCGAGATACTTGTACTTGCGCCAGTTCTTCTCCCACCATTCGCCTTCTGTCTGACGAAGGTACTGCTGGGGAGAGAGCCCGGTGAAATCCAGCCTGCCCGCCCTGGCCTCGAGGAACATGGTGGTGCTGTCGGGAATGATGCGGTAAATGATCTCGTCAAGATACGGGCGACCCTTGAAATAGCGGTCGTTGGCCTCCAGAATGATGCGGCTGCCGGGCTCCCAGGACTTGAGCTTGAACGGTCCCGCGCCCACGGGATTTCGCGCGTAGCGGGTGGAGGCTATGTTCTCGTGCTCCAGAATGTGTCTGGGCAGGATGGGATGCATCCAGGTGATGGCCGCACGGGCGTAGGGAGCGTCGTAGCGGACCTCGAAGGACAGCGGACCGGTCTGGCGGTACTCCTTCACGTTGAGAAAGTCCGCGGCGTAGGCCGTGGGCGTTTTCGGATCGGTCATGAGATTGTAGGTGAAGGTCACATCGTCCGCGGTGAGCGGATGTCCGTCCTGCCAGACGAGTCCCTCCTTCAGCCTAAAACGCATGAAAAGACCGCCCTCAAGGACTTCCCAC
>CAJJMX010000372.1 GCA_905192935.1 uncultured Mailhella sp. | reverse complement strand
CCCGAGCTTGCCGCATGAATGAGCTCCAAACGACCTCTACCTTTTCTCTTCTCCAGAACGTGCACAAAAGTTTCGGGGCACGGGAAGTTCTTCGGGGCACCGACATCCATCTTTCAGAACGCGGCATCACATGTCTGCTCGGCGCTTCGGGATGCGGCAAATCCACGCTTCTGCGCATCGCCGCCGGGCTGGAAGTTCCCGACTCCGGACAGGTACTTGTCCATCCCTCGGAGTGTGCCATGGTATTTCAGGATCCCCGCCTGCTGCCGTGGCTCACGGCGGGCGAAAATCTGCGTCTCGCCCTGCCGTCTTCCTGCCCCGACGCCGCAGAACGCATGACCCGCGCCCTTGCCATGGTGGAACTGCCTCCCGATACCCTCGACGCCATGCCCCGGGAGCTGTCAGGAGGCATGGCCCAGCGAGTGGGCGTAGCGCGTGCACTTCTGCGCTCGCCGCGCATCCTGCTCATGGACGAACCCTTTGCCTCGCTTGACGCCATCACACGGGAAAAACTGCAGGGCATGCTGACAAAGCTCATGGCCGACTCACTGTGCCTGCTCGTCACCCACGACATGGAGGAAGCCCTTCGCGTCGGCAGCCGACTCTGCGTCATGGACCACGGCACCATTTCCGAGAGCTTCGACCTTTCCGAAGCCTCAGGCCCCGAAAGGCGGGATTCCATCCGCCGCAACATTCTTACGCATCTGAATACTAAGGAGTTGTAATTATTATGAAGATGCCGAAATCTCTCATCCTGACCCTGGCGCTGTCCCTGTTTGCCGCACCTGCTTTTGCAGAAGAAGGGACGCTCAACATCAGCTACGTGAAATCGCCCTTCAACCTTCAGATGATAGTCATGAAGGAACACAAGCTGCTGGAAAAAAAGCTCGAACCCAAGGGCATTGCGGTCAAATGGCATGAAATAGATTCCGGTGCCCAGCAGGCCACGGCCATGGCTTCCGGCGCTCTGGATGTGGGCGGCGTGCTCAACACGACCTCCGTACAAATGGCCAACGCCGAAGGCAATCCGGTCATCATCATTGCCGGAGCCTCCCGTCCTACCGACGTATTCGCCCTCGTCGGTCAGGAAAACGGCGCAAAAACCTTTGCCGACCTGCGCGGAAAAACCATTGCCGGCCCCAAGGGTACCGTACTGCATCAGCTGCTCGTGGCGGGTCTCGCCAAAGAAGGACTTACCATCAACGACGTGAAATTCGTACAGATGGGCATTCCTCAGAGCTTCTCCGCCCTCATGTCCGGAAAGGTGGACGCCGCGCTTATCGCCGCAGGAGCTCTGGTCAAGGCCAAACAGGCGGGCAAGCCCGTCATCGCCACCGCCACAGGCCTTGTCACTCCCATCCTCGCCATGTGTGCCAGTAAGACATTCATTGAAAAGCACCCGGATCTCGTCAAGGACGTCGTAGCCGTGCAGGATGAGGCCTACGACTGGGTGATGGCCAATCACAAGGAAGCCATAGCCCTCGGCGCCAAGGAACAGAATATCTCCGAAGCCGATGCCGAACAGCTCTACGCATGGTCTCACTACATGAAACGCCTCAATGAAAACGATGTCCAAAGCATCAACAACGATATGACATTCCTTCTGGAAAACGGCATGGCCCGCCAGAAGGTCGACGCCCGCAGCTTCATCCTCGATTCCGCCATGGAGTAGAAGGAAAAAGAGGAAGATGAGGAAATGAGATATGCGTGGAAAGGGGAAAACCCTTTTGAAAAAGGGCTTTTCCCCTTCCCACGCACCCCTATCCTCTTTCCGAAAACTTTT
>CAJJMX010000371.1 GCA_905192935.1 uncultured Mailhella sp. | reverse complement strand
GAAAGACGGAAACGCCCGCTTCGGCGAGCGCGGCAAGCTTTTCCCTGTCGGAGCTGGCGGGGCCTACGGTGGCAACGATCTTGGTACGCATGAAATGATTTCCTTTCCTTAAAAAGAACACGTACGACGGACTCAGCCTCCGGGGAGGAAAACCCGCTTTCCGCCCTTCACGCCCGTCGCTGTGCGGGCATTCTGCCCTTTTTTTCGAAAAAAGTCGAGAGCGCTTTCCCTCTGCTTCAGGAACACATGTTTTCTCCGCTTCCGGAACACATTTTTTTCCTGTCTTCCGCAAGGGCCGCAGCGGCCCGAAAATATTGAAACATTGCTGTAACACTCCTGATTTTCCGTGTTATTTTCACACCTTGCCGGGGACTTTTCCGCCTTTGGCCTTGACAGTTTTCGTTTTATGGGCAAAAAGTGGGAAAAAGTGGCAGAAAGTGGAACAGCATGGTTTTCAGAGGCAGATACCCGCGCAGTCTGGACACGAAAGGACGCCTGACGCTTCCACCGGAATTCCGCGACGCCATGACCTTCCGGGGGGCAGGTCGTGCGGCGGCCGATGGATCCTCTTTGTCTGCGCCCGCAGCGGGGACCTTCGTGCTCACCACCTACGACGGCTGTCTTGTGGCCTTCTCGTGGGACGACTGGACAGAGCTTGAAGAAAAATTCATGCGCATTCCCAATCCGTCGCCGAAGGTGCGCGCCTTCCGCCGTCTGGTCATAGGCGGCGCGGAAACGCACGTGCCCGACGCCCACGGACGCATTCTGCTTTCCCCCGACCACAGGGCCTACGCGGGCCTCGACAGGGAAGCCACCCTGCTCGGCCTCGTGGACCGCTTTGAAATCTGGAATCCCGCCGCTCTGCGGGCCTCCATGGCGTCCGAAAATCTGGAAGGCGTCACGGAGGAACTCGCCGCAAGCGGCATAGACTTTTCCCTTTAGCCGAGTCTTTCCGCCATGGTTCGTCATACGCCGCAGCACTCTTCCGTCACCGCCCAAAACGCCCGTCATGTTTCCGTGCTTCTCAACGAAGTGCTGGATGCTCTCGCGCCGCGTCCGGGCGGCCGCTATCTCGACGGCACGCTCGGTCTTGCCGGACACTCCTCGGCGCTCATGGAGCGGGCGGAAGGCAAGGCCTTTCTCTGCGGGCTCGACAGGGATCCGCAGGCGCTTTCCCGCGCGGCGGAGCGTCTTGCGCCCTACGGCGAGCACTGCCGTCTTTTTGCGCTGGAATACGCCTCCTTTGCCGACGCGCTTGACGCTCTCGGCTGGGACAGCGTGGACGGCGCCCTGCTCGACATCGGCGTATCCTCGCTTCAGCTCGACGTGACGGAGCGGGGATTCTCCCTGCACGGGGACGCGCCGCTCGACATGCGCATGGACATGGGCAGCCTTCCCGAGTCCGGAAGGGAACCGTGGACGCATTCGGCCCGCACCGTGGTGAACATGGCCGACGTCCATACGCTCCGGCGCATCATCGAGACCTACGGGGAAGACCCGCAGGCTCCGCGCATCGCCCGGGCCATCGTCGAGGCGAGACAGAAATCACCCATAGAGACCACGGGACAGCTTGCCGACATCGTATGGCACGCCTATCCCGCGAAGTGGCGCAGCGAAGCGCGCAACCATCCCGCCACGCGCACCTTTCAGGCCATACGCATGGTGGTGAACGACGAATTAGGACAGCTTGAACGTTTTCTCGACGCCATCCTTCCGCGCCTCTCCACGGGCGGAAGACTGGCCGTCATCACGGTCCACTCGCTGGAGGACCGCATCGTCAAGC
>CAJJMX010000370.1 GCA_905192935.1 uncultured Mailhella sp. | reverse complement strand
GCGAGACAACACGGCGGCGGCGCCCCGGCCCCTCCGCCCGCCGGCCCGCCCGGAACGAACGTCTTCCCCGGCCCTCGTCGGCCGGGATGTGCCAGCCTTCTGCGCAGGGAAGACGCCGCGGCACAATCCGCGCCCCGCCTTCGCGGCGGACTCTCCGCAGGACCGCTGCCCGAAAGCTGTCCGGAGGAAAGCCGCGCTCCCGACGGCAAGGGACGGCACAATCCGCGCCCCGCTCTCCCGTGCCGGGCGCATCGGCCCTGCCTTGCGCACCGATGCGGCAGGCACGGTCAGCCTCCGAAGGCGGCCTTCCGTCCCGAAGGCCTCATCGTGCAGCCGGATGCCTCCTCCCGGCCGTCTTCCCCTGCCCCCTTCGGCGCTCAGGCCTTGGGTGCGGCTTCCTTCCTGAGTTCCCGCAGATGCCAGTAGACCGTTACCGTAGATATGCCCGTGTAGCTGCTCACGAGCGGCACGGCGTTGCGGTAGTTGAACACGCCCTTCTCATAGAGCTCCGCAATGACGGCCTTGGCCCGGTTTCTGGCAGGCACGCCGTTTTTTGCGCCCATCTTCTCGCAGGTCTGCGCGATGACTTCCTCAAGCCTGACCGGCCCTGCGCCGAATATCCTCATTTCCTCCCGGACATGTTCCTTTCCCGGAGAAAGCGAAGCCACCACGTCCGCAAGCGGGGCCTCAAGATTCATGGCCACGGCGAGACTGCCCAGACAGCGCCCCCGGGCATTGCACAACGGAGAAATACCGGCCTTCAGCGCCTGTCCTTCGCTGCCGCGGCAGAAATAGGCCTTCTGATCGTTCATTTTCTCAAGCAGCGTGGTCAGGCCTTCGCGCTGTATGGGATCGCCCACGCTGCGGCGGGAAATGCGCGCATTGGCCGCCGCCACCACGGCGTGCGCCGGATCCTCAAGGGAGTGCACCACGATCTCGCAGTGCTTTCCCAGCAGCGTCGAGAGCATGGGCACAAGTCCCACCACGCTGCCGATGACGGCCCTGTCCTCATCGGAAAAGGGAGTTCCCAGAAAAAACGGAGCCCCGGAAAACTCTTCAAGCAGCTCTTTGTTGAATGTGTGCTCCGATGCAAAAGACATACGCACTCCCCATATCGTCGAACCGACGTTCTGTAAAAACCGACCGCTTCCGTGCATTCCCGCCGAACAGCGCATGCGGCATGCGCCGCCCGCATCCCCACGTCCCCTCCCGGAGCCGTGCGCGGCCATGCCCGGACTCTGCCGATGCACAACGGCAGTCCATCATATCATGCCTTACCGTAGACCATATGCCGATATTTTTCAAACCGGCGGCGACCTCTCCCTTCTTCCGACAAAACCCTTTGCTTTTCAACAGGATAAGTTAATAACTAAAAATTTTTATGGTTATACTATAAAAAATTATTGTTATTAACCAAAAACTTTGTTAGCTTTTCCTCAAGAGAAATTTTTCTCACGAACATTCCGGGATTTCGCCAAAAGAACCTCTGCCGAAACAAGGAGTTCCTCATGCCCCAGTCCATCAATCTCACCGGCGTGCTGCGCTATGACCCCGACAAATGCTGGAACGGCTACACGCTTCTTCCCTGCAGCACCGTCCATTCCGGAAAGGGAGCCGTTCTCATCGACATGAACGGCGAAGTGGTCCAGACCTGGGAAGGCGTTCTCGGCGCCTCTCTCAACATTCTCTTCCCCGACGGCAGCATCATGGGCACGTCCGGCATCAACGCCGGGCACCGGCCCGACAACAAGGACCTCATCCATGTGGACTTGGACAACCGTCTTC
>CAJJMX010000369.1 GCA_905192935.1 uncultured Mailhella sp. | reverse complement strand
CCCACGGCTCCGGACGCCTCTTCCCTGAATCTCGCCCAGGCCGTGCTGCTCATGATCTATGAATGTTATCTGGCCCTGCCCGATGCGGCCAGGATCGACGCTCACCCGAGCCTCTCACGCCGGGTCACGGCTGAGGAAAGAGACTTCCTCTTCCACACGCTGAAACAAGCGCTCATGGACATCGGCACCATTCCGAGGGACAACCCCGAACACTTTTTCCTGCCCCTGGCGCGATTCTTCGACAGGGCCGATCTGCGCCGTCACGAAATGGACATCTTCATGGGCATCTGCCGCCAGATGGAGCATCTCGTGCACGAGGAGGACAAGTCAGGGTCCTGATACGCTTTCTGCGTCTTTTTCCGGCCATTCCCGTTTCCTGCGGGAATGGCCCTGTTCTTTTTATGCAGCAGCCTGCAATCTTTTGAAAGAAAACTCTTCCCCGTGTTTCTTGACAGTAAATTTTCCCTCTTCGTAAGATTGATAAAGTATTCCCTGCCAACATCCGTCAGGAGCGTCCATGTCCATTCGACTTTTTCTGTGCCTTGTCTGTGCCGTGCTGATGTCAGGCTGTTCCGATGAATCCGAAAAAAGTCAGCCCCGCGCCGTCCGCACGGCGCTGGTCTCTCTTGCCACCTCCGCGACAAAGGACGTGCCCTACATGCTGGATGCCGTCGGCACCGTGGAGCCGTCCGCCACAGTGAACATCGTCTCGCGCACCAGCGGAGAGCTGCAAAAGGTGCTCATCCATGACGGCGAACTGATTAAAAAAGGACAGCTTCTGTTCGTCATTGAAAAGGAACCCTATGAAATAGCACTTCACCAGGCGCAGGCCCGGCTGGAAAGCGACAAGGCCAAGCTCGCCAAGGCGCAGGACGACTACTCCCGAGCCCTCAAGATGAAAAAGGGAGGATTCTCCAGCGCTGCGGAAACCGACGCCGCCCGCGTGACCATGGTCAGCGCTCAGGCCGACGTCAGGGAAGATGCCGCTGCTCTGGAAAAAGCCGAGCTTGATCTCTCCTACTGCGAGATCCGTGCCCCCATGGACGGCAGGGCGGACGACGTGCGCGTTGATCTCGGCAACGTCATCACGGCGCAGACGCTTCTTGTGGTCGTCGACGCCTTCCAGCCCGCGGACATCACCTTCAGCGTCCCGGAAAAGCATCTCCCTCTCATACGCCGCAACGTCCGGGAGGCGGGGCTCAAGGTTTCCGCCACGTCCAAGGAAGGCAAGCCGCTGACCGGCGACATCATTTTTGTGGGCAACGTCGATCCCGACACGGGCACCGTGCCGCTGAAGGCACGCTTTCTCAACGAGGGGACGGAGCTCTGGCCGGGAGAATTCCTCCGTGTGCGCATTCAGCTCGACATGAGAAAAAATGCCGTCACCGTTCCCAGCCGCGCGGTGATGCTCGGCCCGGACGGCCCCTTCGTCTATGTGGTGGGCAGCGACAGACTGGCAAAGGTGCGCCTTGTCGACACCGACGTGGAAAACGACGGCATCACCGTCATCTCCAAGGGACTTGCCAGCGGGGAACAGGTCGTGCTTGAAGGACACGTCAGACTCAAGGACGGCATGCCCGTGCGTCTGCAGGAAGACCGCAGGATCACCTCGGCAGGGGGAGCGGAATGAACATTTCCTCCACGTTCATCAGGCGCCCCGTCGCCACCACGCTGCTCATGATGGGCATTCTCGTCTTCGGCTGGATGAGCTATCTGCGTCTTCCGCTGAGCGAGAATCCCAACATCGACTATCCCGTCATCATCGTTTCCGCATCCCTGAGCGGCGCATCTCCGGAGAC
>CAJJMX010000368.1 GCA_905192935.1 uncultured Mailhella sp. | reverse complement strand
GCCGTCGGTCTGGCAGAGCTCGTGCTGCTGGCGCGTGTCATTCCCGAGCAGCCGAGATCGGGCGCAAGGCGCTCGCTTGACGTGGTCAGCGCGCTGCTCGGCGCGTGCGGCCTGTTCTGCGTGACCATGGGCGCCACCTGCACGTTCCTGCATCCTGCCGTGGCGGGCATGCTGCCTGTGGGCTTCATCATCCTGATAGGATTCGTGCGCAGAGAGTGGAGCTCTTCCGATCCCATGTTTGATCTGAAGATCCTTGCCAAGGTTCCCGGACTCCCCGACGGCATGGCAGCCACCTTCATCAATTACGGTTCCTTCCAGGGACTCACGCTGTTCTTCTCCCTGTATCTTCAGCAGGTGCTGGGGCTCAATGCCTTTCATGCGGGCATGATACTCATGATGCAGAGTCTGTTTCAGACCTTCTTTTCCCCTCTGGCCGGAAAACTGGCCGACAGGTATCATCCCGGTATCGTTTCCACGTCGGGCATGGCCGTGTGCGGTGTGAGCATACTCAGCCTCATGCTGCTCGGAGAGAACAGCTCCGTGTGGCAGGTGGTCGTCAGTCAGGCGGCTCTCGGCACGGGAGCGGCGTTCTTTGTGGCTCCCAACATGACGGCGACGCTGGGCAACGTTCCTCAGGAGCATCTTTCCGTGGCTTCCGGACTGCTCGGCTGCCTTCGTACCATGGGCGGGCTCATGAGCCATATCACCATGGCCTGCATGATAGGCATTTTCATGGGAGATACCGCCGTGACGCATGAAAGCTCGGGGCTGTTCCTTCATGCCATGCGCTATACGCTTCTTCTGTTCGGACTGTTCAATCTCCTTGGCGTCGGGCTCAGTCTGCGCGCTCTGCGCCATTCCCGCTAGAGGGCTTGCCCGGAGGAGCATGCCTGTGTAGCATACGCAGCGTTGAAAAAGCGCGCCGGAAGTCCTGCGGAGCCGACTCCCGCAGCCGCCCGCTGGAAGGTCCTGCTTTCTGTTCCGAAAGGAGCGGAAAAAGGCACTTTGCCCGGGCAGGCGGTGCGTATGCGGCACAGCAAGGGATAAGGCGTCTCTTTTGATGCGGGACGTCGTGGTAAAACCTGGAAGGCTTTCGTGTGTTCAGGGGAACGTGCGTGAAAAAGGAGAGACTATGGGAGTTCTGGGCAAACTTTTCGGCGGCCGGGGCACACACAGCAGCACGGCGGTCAGACAGCCGCCGGTGAGAAACAATACTTCCAGCGATTCCGCTCCGGACAATGAGGGCCCTTCCTCCGCCTTTCCGGGCAGACATTTTGAAGGCCTCGGAGACGTATGGTCGGCCTTCTTCCCCGAGGGAAGCCGCGAATATGTCGCCGGTCTGCAGGATGTGTTTGAAAAAAGCGCGGCACAGGGACCGGTCATGCACAGAAAGGACGGCAGCAGCGTCATTCTTCTGGCCTATCCGTCAAGCGGAGGCATCTCCGTCCATTCGCACATCGTCATGACGCAGGGAAAGGGCAAGGCCGATTTCGTGGGCGGCTATCCCGCGCTTGAAGGTCTTCCGGTTTCCTCCGTCATAGAACAGGCCCATATCTGGAGCAACGGCATATCCGGCGTCGTGGCCGCACGGGCGCTTCCTGCGGGAACGCCCCTGTCTTTTTTCCTTGCGGGATTCTTTCAGCATGTTCCTCAGCTTCAGTTCGGAACCCGGGCGGAGTTTCACATGGCAGGGCTGGCTCTCGCCCTGGCCAGGGTGGAGGTGACCGATATGGTTCTGGAGCCTGGCTCCGCAGCCTGGAATGCCGCGCTCAAGGCGTTTTTGACGGCTCACCCTGAAAAGA
>CAJJMX010000367.1 GCA_905192935.1 uncultured Mailhella sp. | reverse complement strand
CCCTGCCCAGGCGCCGAAGAGCGCGCCGAACACCGCGCCGACGCCGAACATGAAGGGCGCGCCGAAGATGGCTCCGAAGATGGCTCCGAGAATTCCCGCCCAGGTGGAAATCTTGGAAGAGCCGTATTTTTTCGCGCCCCATATCTGTGCGCCGAATTCCACGATTTCGCCGGCGACGGCAAGGCCGATGAACATGATGAAGAAGAGGGTGTTCAGTCCGTTTCCCGGTACGAGCAGAGCCCAGGCCGTCACAAGCGCCACCATGGCCCAGTTGCCGGGCAGCGTGACCAGATTGAGCAGCACGCAGACGCCGAGAGCCAGCAGAAAAAGCACGGTGAAAAATACGCTCATGAGCTTTTCCTGAGACTCAGTCCGTAAAGAAGGCCGACGAGCCGGTCGAATCCGTCGTCGCCGGAGGGGGAGGCCAGGCGGCCGCAGCCCTTCAGCTCTTCACGGCGGGGGCCGAGAATCCATGTGGGCCGAAAACCTTCCGCTTCGGCGGGAAAGTCGCCGCAGATGCAGCCGTGTCCGCCCTGTGCCCGTACCTGTTCGTCGGGCAGCCAGTTGAGACGCATTTCTTCCAGATCCTTCAGGAAGGCTTCGCGGGAAAGAGAGTTGTGCTGCTCGTAGAGACCGAGCAGCCTTTCCTGATAGAGCATGAAGGCCTGAAGGTGACGATGGCCTGCCCAGACCACGGTGACGCCTTCGCGCCAGGATCTTTCGCGAAGAGGTTCCATGCTCAGGGCCGTCAGCACGGCGGCCATGCCTGCGTCGGTCCCGAAAGCAGAGCCGAACATCGTTTCGGCCCTCTCACGCAGCGGTTCAACTTCCCATCCGGGCATCGCAGGCTGAAGAAAGTGTTCGGCTCTGCCTTCCGTTTCGGAAAGAAAGTCCTTCCAGCGGCGCATGCGCGCCAGGCATCTTTCGGCCCGGTCTGTTTCCGACGCCCCGGCCCGCATTCCTGAAATCACCGTGAGCCCGGGCTCGGGAAGTCCGGAGCGTTTCAGAAAATTCCGGGCTTCCTCCACGGGAGATTCCGAGGAGAGTCCGGTCTTCGGCCAGAGAGAAGCATCCGTGCCGGGCAGAGCCAGCATCGCTGCCGTGAACCGGCTGCCGTTGTCGAGAAGCAGGACGGGACATGAGAGTCCAAGTCCCGCCGTGATGGTATCCAGCATGTTCTTGTCCGTCTTCAGAAAAAAGGAACGGGGAGCGGACTCCCCGTGCATGTCGGCTTACAGAAGCGAGCCGTTCCAGTTGAACTGACTGGTGCGGCGCATCGGCGGCAGGTTCGGCGGCAGGTTTTCCTCCAGCTTGGCGAAGAAGGCATAGCCTGCGCTTTCGAGCTCCTGCCTGTGCGCGGAAAGATCCATGGGCCAGGCAGGGTATATCCACAGATTGTGACCGTAGTTGCGCGCCCAGAAGGCTTCTCCCTTGGGACTGAAGAAGGCTTCGTTGGCCTTGACCTGATTCATGCCGTGACGCGAGATGCCCACGGGCCAGTAGCCGGAGAGCACCATGCCGAGAGGCAGGCAGCTCTGACGGGGCAGGGAGAGGTAATCCTCCCCGGAGAGCTCGGGGCTTACGAAGGCGCCTTCAAAGCCCATTCTGGCCAGAAGAGCCACGGCCGCGGGATTGGAGACGTTGCAGAACGGACCGGCGATGAGATGAGGACGGCGCTTTTCGTCATCCATGGGGAACATGCCGACCTGCCAGGGCGAATTGCAGACGAAGTGTCTGGAGCCTCCGCGCATGGCCTCGATGACGAGCCTCTGCCAGAGAGCCTCCTCGTCCGGCCAGATGACCGGAGGAAGCCACCAGGAAATGCGGG
>CAJJMX010000366.1 GCA_905192935.1 uncultured Mailhella sp. | reverse complement strand
AGAGATACCACCGGGAAAAGGGGAAGAGGAAGAAAGATCACGCCTGAAAATGACGTGACGACAGAGAAGAATAAAAGAGGGAAATCCGACGAAGACAGCCGTCCGGCAAGAAAAACATAGAGCTTTTTTCCGGCATTGGCAAGTCCCGGTGAACTACCCGTCATTTTTTGCGGGGGTTGACCACGGTGATGGCGCGCTCCGGCCCGTCGACGGCGAAGCGTATGACGGCGTCCACCGCGCTCGGAAAGGCCTTTTCCATGATGTCCCTTTCCGGATCGGAAAAATGGCCGAGCACCCAGGGTATGACCTGATCGCGATTTTCAGGCTTGCCCACGCCCACGCGGAGACGATAGAAGTCCGGGGTGCCGAGGCGCCGCTGTATGGACTTGATGCCGTTGTGTCCGGCCGCGCTTCCTCCCTTCTTGAGCTTGAGCCTGCCCGGTTCGAGATCGAGTTCGTCGTGGACCACAAGAAGCTGATCGGGCGTGAGGCGATACCAGGCCATGAGAGGCTGCACGGCGTCGCCGCTCAGGTTCATGAAGGTCTGGGGCATGGCCACGAGCCACGAGCCGCTGCCGGGGATCTGTATGCGCCAGAGCAGAGTGTTGAACCGGGAGCCGGAAAGCGGCTCAGGGCTGCGGCCGTTGCCGCGTTCAACTTCTTCAAGAAGCAGCTGAACGGTCATGAAGCCGGTGTTGTGGCGCGTGCCTCTGTATTTGGGCCCGGGGTTGCCGAGTCCGACGATGAGTCCGTTGAGATCCATGCTTATGTTCCGAAAGTTTGATGGGGAGTCGGCCGCAGGGCCGCGATATGTCGACGAATGTGCGGCAGAGCGGGACGAGTGTCAAGCGCTTCCTTGGCAAGCGGGGGCGCAGATGGTACATGACGGGGGCGGGGCGTCCCGCTTGTCATGAAAATAAAACGGCAGGAGTGTCAATATGCCGCAGTTGTATCGTCTGGACATCGTTGTTGCCGAAGAGGATTTTCCGCTTGCACAGGCGCTGGTCGCGCAGAGCGCCGGATCGGGCTGGGAGGAGGAATCCCTGCCCACCGGAGACATGCTGCTCCGCGTGACGGGAGAGAGCGAGGAGGAGCGCGAAAGTCTGGCCCGCACCGTTTCGGCCGCCGTTCCCGGCGCCTCGCTTTCCCGCGAGACCCTTCCCGACACGGACTGGCTCGCCGGATGGCGCAGCTACTTCACGCCCGTTGCGGCCGGAGATTTTCTCATTCTCCCGCCCTGGATAAAGGATGAGCCCGCCGAAGGACGCATCCCCGTCATCATCGAGCCCAAGTCCGCCTTCGGCACGGGGCATCATCCCACGACCACCATGTGCCTTGAGGCCATAAGTCTGCTGCACAGGGCCGGAGTGCTGAAGGCCGGACAGCGCTTTCTCGACATGGGCACGGGCACGGGCATACTCGGCATAGGCTGCGTCAAGCTGGGACTCTCCGGCTTCGGCGCGGACATCGATCCTCTGTCCATCTCGAATTCCCGGGAAAACTGCGACATGAACGGCGTGTCCGGGGAGTTCGACATTCAGGAAGGCAGCGTGGAGCTCGTGCAGGGGCAGGTCTTCGACGTGGTCATCGCCAACATTCTGGCCGGACCGCTCAGGGAAATGGCGCCCATGCTCATGCCGCTGGTAAAGCCCGGCGGCTGCCTCATTCTTTCCGGCTTTCTCTCTGTGCAGGTGCCGGGCATGAAGGAGGCGTATGCGGCCATGGGGAAAGCCGGAGAGCTGCGCATGCCGTCTCCCGCCTCCGATCCCACGCGGTCGGCAAGCCGGGAGGATCCCGAGGCCGACGACTGGGTATGCCTGTACTGGCCGTGCAC
>CAJJMX010000365.1 GCA_905192935.1 uncultured Mailhella sp. | reverse complement strand
TGTCCTGCTGAAAATACACATGATTTGCAGGGAAGGAGCAAAAGGGACGGAAGATGCGCTTTGGAGGCGGCAGACCGTCCGATATATTTTCGTATCAAAAACGGTCCGGCTAAAACGAAAAAGATTCGCGTGATTTCGCCATGTTGGATTATTTTTGCGAAATTGGCACGATATGTGCAGACAAGAATACAGAATCTGACGTTCAGGATGAAGGAGGAAATATCTATGAACGCTGCCGATACGGGTTTTGTTCTTGTCAGCGCCATGCTGGTCATGCTCATGGTACCGGCGCTCGCTCTGTTCTACGGCGGGCTCGTGGCTTCCCGCAACGTGCTTTCCACCACCATGCACAGTTTTGTTCTTCTCGGCGTAGGCGCGCTGCTCTGGCCTCTCGTGGGCTACACGCTGGCCTTCGGACCGGACATTCACGGCCTTATCGGCGGACTTGAGAACATCATGCTTTTCGGCGTGGGCAAGGAACCTCTGGAGGGCGGCTCCATTCCTGCTCTGGCCTTCATGGCCTTCCAGTGCATGTTCGCCGCGCTGACCCCCGCGCTTATTTCCGGTGCGTATGCGGAGCGCATACATTTTCAGGCCATGCTTCTTTTTTCCACGCTGTGGCTGCTCGTGGTGTACTGTCCCATGGCTCACTGGGTGTGGGGCGGCGGCTGGCTCATGAAGATGGGCGCGCTTGACTTTGCCGGCGGCGCCGTGGTGCACATGAGCTCCGGCTCCGCAGCTCTTGCCGCCGCCATCGTGCTCGGCAAGCGCACGACCATGGGACGCCGCGCGGGCCTTCCCCACAATATTCCCATGACCGTGCTCGGTGCGGGGCTTTTGTGGTTCGGCTGGTTCGGCTTCAACGCCGGAAGCGCTCTTGCGGCCAACGGTCTTGCGGCCAACGCTCTTGTGACCACTCATCTCTCCGCCGGTTGCGCCATCCTCGGCTGGCTTGCCGTGGAACGCTGGCACACCGGTCACTTCACCGTGCTCGGCGCGGCTTCCGGCGCCGTGGCCGGTCTTGTGGTCATCACGCCTGCGGCCGGCTTCGTGGAACCCTGGGCGGCCATAGTCATGGGCCTTCTCGGCGGTGCGGTCTGCTACGGCGGTATTTTCCTCAAGAGATTTTTCAACTATGATGACGCCCTCGACGTGGTGGGCATTCACGGCGTGGGCGGCGTCCTCGGCGCGCTGCTGACGGGTGTGTTCGCCTGTGCCGAAGTCAACGGCGTGGACGGCCTTCTGTACGGCAATCCCCATCAGCTGTGGGTGCAGTTCGTGTCCGTCATCGCCACCGTGGGCTTCTGCTTCCCGGTCAGCTTCGTTCTGCTCAAGCTCACCGACAAGCTCGTGGGCCTGCGCGTGCCGCTGGAAAAGGAAGTGACGGGTCTCGATATTTCGGAACATTCCGAATCCGGCTACCAGATATAATTACAGACTGACGAGGATACTGTCATGCAGAAAGAAGAGTCTCTCAAGAAGTTGCAGGTCATTCTGAGGCTGGAAACCGTGGATCGCGTGAAGGAGGCCCTGAGCTCCATAGGCATAGGCGGCGCCACGCTCATGGAAGTGCGCGGTTTCGGACGTCAGCGCGGTCATACGGAGATTTACCGCTCTCAGAGAATGGAAGTGGACTTCCGTTCCAAGATGATGTTGGAAATCGTGATGGAAGAGGAAAAGGTGGATGCCGCGGTGAAGATCATCCTGGAAAACGCCCGTACCGGCGCCGTGGGCGACGGCAAGATCTTCATTCTTCCCGTGGACAACGTCATTCGCATCCGCACGGGTGAATACGGCAAGGCCGCCCTCTAGAAAGGAATATCGGAAAAAGACGCCAGACGTGCGCCGGAACGGGCCATGACCCGTTCCG
>CAJJMX010000364.1 GCA_905192935.1 uncultured Mailhella sp. | reverse complement strand
ACGGAGAAAGGGCGGCGGAAACCGGAGGTTCCGGCGCCCTGTTCGTCAGAGGTGAAGATCCGTTCAGATCCTGTCGCAGTCGGCCTTGCCCATTTCCGTGGTGGACACGGGGGTGATGCCGGCTTCGGCGATGTCGCAGGTGCGGATGCCCGCTTCAAGCACGGCGGTGACGGCGTTGTCGATGGCGGCGGCTTCCTTTTCCAGACCGAAGCTGTAGCGCAGCATCATGGACACGGACAGGATGGTGGCAAGCGGGTTGGCGATGTTCTTGCCCGCGATGTCGGGCGCGGAACCGTGGCTCGGTTCGTACAGGCCGAAGGATCCGTCGGCGAGGCTGGCGGAGGGGAGCATGCCGAGAGAGCCCGTGATCATGCTGGCTTCATCGGAAAGGATGTCGCCGAACATGTTGGAGGTGAGGATCACGTCGAACTGGCCGGGACGGTACACGAGCTGCATGGCCGCGTTGTCCACGTACATGTGGGACACGGTCACTTCGGGATAGTCGGCGCTCATTTCGTTGACCACGCGGCGCCACAGGCGGGAGGTCTCAAGGACGTTGGACTTGTCCACGCTCACGAGATTCTTCTTGCGGGCCATGGCCGCGTTGAAGGCCACCTTGGCGATGCGGCGGATTTCCATTTCGCTGTAGCGTTCCACGTCGTAGGCTTCCTGACCGTACTTGCCTTCGCGCCAGCCGTGTTCGCCGAAGTAGATGCCGCCGGTAAGTTCGCGCACGATGACGAGATCCATGCTGTCGCCGATGTTCTCATGCTTGATGGGGCAGGCGCCGCTCAGGGCCTTGTGCATGATGGCGGGGCGCAGGTTGGCGTAGAGGCCGAGGCCTTCGCGGATCTTGAGCAGGGCCTTTTCCGGACGCTCGGGGCCGGGCAGGTTGTCCCACTTGGGACCGCCCACCGCACCGAGCAGCACCGCGTCGTTTTTTTTGCAGATCTCCACGGTGTCTTCGGGAAAGCAGGTGCCCACGGCGTCGTAGGCCGCGCCGCCCATGAGAAGATGGGTGAAGATGAATTCATGGCCGAACTTCTGTCCGACCTTTTCGAGGACCTTGAGAGCCTCGGTCACGATTTCCGGGCCGATGCCGTCGCCGGGAATGACCGCGATGCGATACGTTGCCATAATGTGTTGTCCTTTATGGATGAAGAAAAGGTTGACGGGGACGCTGTTTCGGCGTCTTCGTGAACGGTGCCGGACTGGGGCGTCTCGCGCCGCCGGCCTTGAGGGCGTGTCTTCAGCGCGAGGCGCGCAGCTTTTCTATCTTTGCCTTCGAGTAGTTCACGAGGCCGCCGCAGGCGATGAGATTCTGCATGAAGGGCGGGAAGGGCTCGGCCTGAAAGGTCCGTCCCGTGGTCTCGTTGGTGATGACGCCCTTTTCAAAGTCCACGCTCACCGTGTCGCCCTCATGGATGTTCCGGGCCGCTTCGTCGCATTCCAGAATGGGAAGGCCGATGTTGAGCGCGTTGCGGAAGAAGATGCGGGCGAAGGTGGAGGCGATGACGCAGGAGATGCCCAGATACTTGATGGAAAGCGGCGCATGTTCGCGGGAGGAGCCGCAGCCGAAGTTCTTGTGCGCCACCATGATGTCGCCGGGGCGGACTTTCTTCACGAAGTCGGGATCTTCCGATTCCATGCAGTGGGACGCGAGTTCCTTCGGGTCCGTCACGTTGAGATACTTGCCGGGAAGTATGACGTCGGTGTTGACGTCGTCCCCGAAAACAAAGGCCTTGCCGTGTGCGTTCTGCATCAGTCTTCTCCTTCCTTGTCCATGATCGCTTCGGGGCTGACGATGCGGCCCGCTATGGCCGATGCGGCCGCCACGGCCGGGCTGCACAGATAGACTTCCGATTCCACGTGTCCCATGCGTCCCA
>CAJJMX010000363.1 GCA_905192935.1 uncultured Mailhella sp. | reverse complement strand
AAGCTCTGACCGGGAAGTCCGCTTTCCAGAAGAACCTGCCTGTGCTCGAAGCCTTCCGAGGCGCGAATGAGTTCCTCCACGCCGCCCGGCAGTGTCCTCAGCTCCGGCAGCCACGGATTCCGACACTGCTTGGCTCCGGCCACAAGGGAAGCGTGCCATGTCTCCTTGGCATCCTGAGGGACGGGAAACTGACTGCGCCGCGCCTGCCAGAACCACAGACCTTCGGCCTCAAGTTCTACCGATTTTTCCAGTATCCAGCCGCGCCTTGCCTCCTTGCCCCAGCCGACGGCAAGAACGACTCCGGAGGTCGGGCGCGGATGAGTTTTCCTGCTGATGACGCGCAGTCTTGCCGACTGCCTGCCTACCTGAAGTATGCGGCACTGCGCTTCATGACCTTTTCCGTCAAGCACGAGGACTTCATCGCCGGGATGCAGCCGGAGAACCCGGCCCATGTGATGCGCTTCCGCGCCGGAAAGTTCCAGTTCTTCCTGCCATTGCTCCGGAGGAAGATAAAACGTATGCATGGCTGATTTTCTCCTGAAATTGGCCGATGTTCCCTGTGAGCATATCTTTTCGGCATGGTTTTGAAAAGTCCGGCGGAAGGCGTTTCCCCGAAGGAGGAAGAATAAATTTGGAAATGCTGAGGGCAGAAGAGAGCCGTTTCTGTCACGATCCGGGCGACGTTCTGTGAAACTGTCGGACAATCGGCAGGGAAAGAGATGTCTGCCGACAAAAAATCACGCCGGATGCAGGTCCGGCGTGATGGGAGGCTCAGGGAAAGCAGGGGGCGCTCAGCCCGGAAGGAATCCTGGATCAGGAGAAGAAATGGAGCCAGAGAAGGGAAAGCGGCATGGAACAGATGAATGCGGGCAGCATGCTCAGAATGGGGAACTGCATGATGCCGCAGGTGCGAAGGCCCGTGGCCAGCATGATGAAACCGCCGCATCCTGAAAAGTTGTCGAGAAGAAAGGGCGTCGTGAACTGACCGACGAATCCTGCCGAGAGCAGGACTGCCGCCTGAACGAGGAACTGAGGCACGCAGAGTATGCCGATGATGGCACCTGTGTTGGCGGCAATGAACAGCGCCGTGGGAAAGTCCAGCAGCGCCTTGATGATGAGCAGCGAAGGGTCTCCCGTAAGACCTTCCTGCATGGCTCCGAAGAAGCCGAGTCCGCTGCCGGCGAAGACCACAAGAAATATGGAAAACTGCTCGCGCATGTACTCAAGCGAAGTATTTTGTTTTTTTCCGATCTTGCTGAAGGCGGAGGATATTTTGTGTGCTGCCAGCATGATGAGGTATTCAAGGCGGAACATTTCACCGACGAGTGTGCCGAGAAGAAGAGAGCACACGACCGGCGGCAGGGCCTGCGTCTTGCCTATCATGAAGACGCCCATGCCGATGTTGATGCAGCCGAAGACGAGCAGAAGGTGTTTTCGGAACGTTTCACCGAGCAGCCTTCCGATATAGCTTCCAATGAGAGCGCCGAAAAGAATGCAGGAGGAGTTGATTTCCGGACCGAGCATGTTTTCTCCTTTTTTTATACGAGATGAATTATGCGGATGCACAGGTATTTGATAATTCGTCTGCGGTGAGGCGCAAAAGAGCGAAGCTTCGCGCGGCAGAAAATTTGGTCTCCGGCCGGAGACGGGCAAAAACGGCAGAAGCCTCCGCAGAAGAAGGTCTGCGGAAGGGGGACTTCCGTATGTCAGTATCGTTATTCGTCGGGAAGGGAAGAGGCCGGAACAACGAATGCATTCAAGAGCCGAGGATGTGGCTGATGCGGGGAACGTCGCAGAAAAAAAGTCCCTGCCGCCGATGTCATGGACATCGGCAGAAGAGAAAGGGGTGGTTCCCCTGAAAAACGACGGGATTTCCCAGCTTGATCTCGAATGAG
>CAJJMX010000362.1 GCA_905192935.1 uncultured Mailhella sp. | reverse complement strand
CCTTCCGCCAGGACTGGCTGTGCCGCAAGGGCAACCCGGACAAGATGGTGCTCATGAAGGTCTGCGGCGACAGCATGGAGCCGGACATCCGTCACGGCGACATGGTGCTTGTGGATCAGAGCAAGCGGGAGATCTACGGACATGCCATCTACGCCATGGGCATCAATGAAGAAATCTACGTCAAGCAGGTGGAGACGCTGCCCGGCGGAAGACTCGTTCTCCGGAGCCGCAACCCTGAGTACTCGCCCATAAGCGTGGATCTGCACGGCGATCTTGCCGACAGCGTCCGCGTCATAGGCCGCGTCATCTGGTGCTGCCGGGAAATCTAAAAAAACAGGAAAGATGCCCGTCTGCGGACAGCATCGCTCGATTCTCCGACCGAAAGGTCTCGTTTCGCAGAATTCTCCGGTCTCACGTCTCTGAAACTCCCCCTCTTTCCGCCTTCTTCGGCGTGTCGTTCTTTTCCCGGAATCCCGCATCGTCCGATCCCGTCGTTTTTCCGCTCCGCCGAGGTGTCCATGCAGAACGACTACTTCCCTTCTCCCGAGGAATACGACCCGCACATCAGCGCGGAAACATGGCTTGCTCTGCTGAAAAATCCCGATGTTGTTTCTTCCGACGCGCTGGACCTGCTGACAAAGATACTGGCTCTCGGCGGAGAAAGCAGCTGCGCGCATCTTGCGGAAGTGTACGGCAATCACTTCAGTCATTACAACAAGACGGGAAGCAACCTCGGGCAACGGGTCAAAAAGGCTCTGCATCTTCCCGACCCGGCCAACAGCAGCATTAAAGGTTTCTACATCATTCCCTTCGTAGGAAAGTACATACAGGAAAACGGGCAGCGACGTTACGTCTGGAAACTCCGCAGGGAACTCAGAGAGGCCCTCATGACCATGAACACGCAGCAGCCTCTACAGGAAAATAATACCGACATAGCCCTGAATACCATACTGTACGGCCCTCCGGGCACGGGCAAGACCTACGCAACGGTTCTGTATGCCGTGGCCGTGCTGGAACGAAAAAAACTGGCCGACGTGGAACGCGAAGATCCCGCCGACGTGTTCCGGCGTTATGCAGGTTACCGGGAACAGGGACGCGTGGCCTTTACCACCTTCCATCAGTCCTACGGCTATGAGGAATTCATTGAAGGCATCAAGCCCGTTGCCTTTTTCGATGACGATGACGAAGAAAACACCGATATCCGCTACCGTGTGGAGCCCGGCGTGTTCAAGCGCTTCTGTGAAAAGGCGGAACGCCCAAGACTCGCTTCCGACAACGGAGATTTCGGCATAGGCGACAGTCCTTCCATCTGGAAGGTGTCCCTGGAAGGCTCCGGCAACAACCCCACGCGCACGGAGTGCATGAAGCACGGACATATCCGCATAGGCTGGAGATCACCGACGAAACGGACTTCTCCCACATCGGAGGGAAAAAAAGTCTGAACGCCTTCATCAACCGCATGAACACAGGGGACATCGTGCTGTCCTGCTACAGTGCCTCCACCATCGACGCCATAGGCGTGGTCACGGGAGATTACGAATGGCATGACGAATATCCCGAATATAAAAGACTGCGCAAGGTCGACTGGCTCGTCAAAGGACTGAACGAAAACATTGTGACGCTCAACGGCGGCAAGCCTTTGGGGCCCACGTCCGTGTATCGTCTGGGAAACATGGCGCTCTCAGATGTGTATGCGCTCATCAACACGCATCTTCCCGCGACTCGTCGTTCCGCCAGCGAGTCCCGGGAAAAACATGTCTTCATCATCGACGAAATCAACCGCGGCAACATTTCCAAAATCTTCGGAGAGCTCATCACTCTTCTGGAAGAAAACAAGCGCGTGGGGGGCCCGGAAGAAGCGAGGGCCATACTGCCCTATTCCCAAAAAGCCTTCGGCATTCCCGGCAACGTGTA
>CAJJMX010000361.1 GCA_905192935.1 uncultured Mailhella sp. | reverse complement strand
GAGACCAGCAAGCTCAACTGGATCATCGGCGACCCCGAAACCTGGCCCGAAGACATGCAGAAGTACTTCTTCAAGCCCGTGGGCGACGTCGCCAACTTCGACTGGCAGTATGAACAGCACGCCTGCGTGGTCTGCCCCGACGGCGACATCATGTGCTTCGACAACGGTCAGTACCGCTCCAAGGTGAAGGAACGCTACATCAGAAACCGCGACAACTTCTCCCGCGGCGTGCGCTACCGCATCGACACCGAAAAGATGGAGATCGAACAGGTGTGGCAGTACGGCAAGGAACTCGGCCAGAGCTTCTTCTCGCCCTACATCTGCAACGTGGAATACTACGACGAAGGCCACTACCTCATCCACTCCGGCGGCATCGGCTGGAAGGACGGCTACGCCTCCGACAAGCTCGGCGCCTTCATCAACCCCAAGAAGGAACCCGGCACCGACATCTGCGCCAAGACCGTGGAACAGAAGGACGGCGTGGTCATGTACTCCATGGAAGTGGACGGCAACTTCTACCGCGCCGAAAAGCTCTTCCCCTACCATGACGGCGACAACGCCGCCTTCGGCGAAGGAAAGCTCCTCGGACACCTCGATGTGACCCCCACCTTCGACACCATCCCCGACGTGCCCGAATCTCAGGAAGTCATCGACTCCTGGCATCAGGTCAACATCGAGGAAGACGAGGACCGCATCGTGTTCCACGGCCGCTTCGCCCGCGGCTCCCTGGTCATGGTGCTGCTCGAAGGCGAAAAGGAGACCCGCGGCTACTTCATCAACACCGCCGCCTCCTACCACCTCGCCATGTGCTCCGGCGCCTACCTTGAGGAAGACGACCGCGTCATCAAGCAGAACATCAGCAAGGAAGGCCTCTCCGGCCGCTACGACATCAAGATCCTTGTGGAAGACACCAAGTACCAGACCGGCGTCTCCCTCTTCTGCTGATAACCTTTAAAAAAAGGCCGCCACGAAAGTGACGGCCTTTTCTGCGCCGGGCCCTCACTTTCCCCCCGGCGTCTCCCTGCGGCGGGAAGAGTCTCTCTTCCCGCTTTTTCTTTGCCCTCGTTCCGGGCCGCGCAGAGGACAAACGTGCCGCCATCTTTCCGAAGCGCCCTGACGCCGTGCGCCAAGGCTCCTTCTCGCGAAGGCCCGGAGCCTGTGCGCGCACGGACGCGGCCTGTCTGCGGGTTTTGGGAAAACGCCAAAAACACCCGGAGCGATGCACGCACGGGCACGGCGCCATCAATGGCCCCCACAATAATAGCCTTTTCCCCGGAGCCTGTGCGCGCACGAGCGCGGCTGGACTCTCTAGTCACTTCACCGACATGGACAACCGTTTCCCTGCGCGCACGGGCACGGCCAGAGAGGACGCCTGACGAAGCGTCCTGAACGGATGTCCTTTCGAAAAACGGGAAAAGGGAAAGCCTCGGACCTACGCGGCAAAAAGCTTGCCGCACCTGCGGCAGCGGTAAAGATGCCTGCCGTACCTGTTGTCCATGGCCTGGCCCGCCCTGCTGCCCATGACGGCTCCGGAGGCCGCGCCCGTCACGGCTCCGACAAGGCCGCCCGCAAGCGCACCTATGGCCGTGCCGAGACCGGGGAGCACGGAACCTATGGCGGCTCCGGCGGCCGCTCCCGCACTGATGCCGGAGACGCCTGCGGCGGCTCCGCCGACACCTCCCGCCGCCGTACCGAACTTGCGGTAGCGGTCATCCTTGCAGACATCGGAACTCTTGCAGCGCGGGCAGCGTAAGGGCATGGCTCACCTCGACTTCTTTTATGCCGGCATGGTACGGAAAAAACGGCGGACAGGCAAGAAAGTCGACAGGCGTCATGCGCGCGCCCCCGTTCCGGAGTGAAACCCGAAAAAGACTGCGCCGCAGGCCTTTTCATGAAAATTTAATGCCGATTTCTTCTGT
>CAJJMX010000360.1 GCA_905192935.1 uncultured Mailhella sp. | reverse complement strand
TTGACATGACGCAGGATGGCTTCATCCATCTTGTCGCCGCCCACGCGCACGGAACGGGAATACACGATGCCGGACAGGGAAATGACGGCCACTTCCGTGGTGCCGCCGCCGATGTCCACCACCATGTTGGCGGTGGGTTCCTGAATGGGGAGATTCGCGCCGATGGCCGCAGCCATGGGCTCCTCGATGAGGAAGACCTCGCGCGCGCCGGCGCTGAGGGCGGATTCCTTGACGGCGCGCTTCTCCACCTGCGTGATGCCGGTGGGCACGCATATCATGATGCGCGGACGCACGAGACGCCGCTGATTGTGCACCTTGGAAATGAAATAGCGGAGCATGGCTTCCGTGACCTCGAAGTCGGCGATGACGCCGTCCTTCATGGGACGGATGGCGCGGATGTTGCCGGGCGCGCGACCGAGCATGCGCTTGGCCTCGGAGCCCACGGCCAGCACCTGATTGTTGCCGCGGTTGTCTTTCTTGACCGCCACCACCGACGGCTCGCGCAGGACTATGCCCTTGCCCTTGACATACACGCAGGTGTTCGCGGTGCCGAGGTCGATCGCGAGGTCGTTGGAGAAAATACCAAGTATCATATCAAAAATTTTGGCCATGAGGATTTCTCGCAGGACGTGTGGGATGTGGGAATGGGAGGTTCTAGGCACAGAAAAGGCGTACTGTCAATAGTCAGAACGCGCCGTGCCTGCCGTCCTCCGAGGGGCGCTGCGCGCCCTTTCGGAAACTGACAGCTTTCCATTGCGCCGTGCTCTTGTCAATCGTTTTGGGCGCATTTTCCACGGAAAAATTTTTCCGCTCCCGCGCCCCTTCTCCGTGCCCGCTCTTTGCGCCTCCCGAAACGCTGGCGCACCGCCGCGCGAGGCGCTACACTTCTCCCGCCGCCGATCCTTCCGGCGTGCCGACTTTTTCCCCCGTCCGATGCCGATACAAGGAGCCCCGTCCATGCAGGAAAACACACCGCGATATCTCACCCTCGACAGCCATCTTCGAGCCGTGTTCGGCGAGAAGGTGCAGAAGATCACCCTGGATGCCGGTTCCACCTGCCCCAACCGCGACGGCACCCTGAGCTTCGGCGGATGCACGTTCTGCAACGCGGACGGCTCGGGCCCGGGCACCGGATCGGGCAGCCTGCGCGACCAGTGGAACCGCTGGAGAACCCGCTACGCCGCCATGCCCCGCATGAAGCATACCCGGCTCTTTCTCGGCTACATCCAGTCGTTCACCAATACCTACGGTCCCGCCTCGCGCCTCGCCGCCATGCTCCGGGAGCTCTCCCGGCTGCCCGGACTCGTCGGAGCCTGCATAGGAACCCGCCCCGACTGCCTCGATGAAGAAAAAATGGCCCTCATGGCCGACTGCCCCTGGCCGGAATTCTGGCTCGAAATAGGCGTGCAGTCCTTCCACGACGACACCCTCCGACGCATCAACCGCGGCCATACCGCCAAAGACGCCGAAACAGCCCTCAACCTCGCCGCACGCTTCGGCGTGAAAACCTGCGTGCACCTCATGGCCGGACTGCCCGGAGAAAACGACGAGGACTTCCTCGACTCCGTGCGCCGCCTCGCTTCCCTCCCCGCCTCCGGCGTCAAACTGCACAACCTCTACGTGCCCCGAGGATCCGCCATGGAAAAGGACCTCGCCAAAAACGACCTCCCCCTCCTCGATCAGGAACAGTACGCCGCCCTCGCCGCCAGAGCCCTTGCCCTCCTCCCCCCGTCCATGGTCGTCCACAGACTCTGCGCCGACCCCGCCCCCGGTGAACTCCTCGCTCCTGCCTGGGCCGCTCAAAAACGCCGGACCCTCGACATGATCGACGCCATACTCAGGTACAACCGCTGGACACAGGGCTGCCTCAGGTAAGAGAGGAAAGGCAGAAAAGGCAGGAAAGGCAGGAAAGGCAGGAAAGGCAGGCGGGGCTCCGCCCCGTACCC
>CAJJMX010000359.1 GCA_905192935.1 uncultured Mailhella sp. | reverse complement strand
TGCGGGGGGAATAATTCCCCCCGCGCCCCCTTGTTTCTGCCTCCCGGCTTCGCCGCGAGGCAGGACAAAGGGGACGGGAAGATTTATGCCGTGCGGACATCGGGTTCCGTTCTTTGAAAAGGCGGCAGAGCAGAGGGGAGTGGCGCAAAGGCCGGAAGGCTCGGCAAAGCGTTTTTCGGGCTGCCGGGGCAGTGTGGGCGTGTGCTGCCGCACCCGCCCACGGTGGCCGACCGATGTTTCCGCTTTCGCGGCAACATCGGTGTTGTTGGAAGGGATTTCCGGATTTTTAAGAGAGAGTGCCGGCTGGAAAGCAGTCGTGAGAGTCGGTCTTTCAGGCCGTTTTTTCGGTGTTTCTGGCGCGAAGCTGGGGGACGACGAGCTTGAGGAAGATGGCGATGGCGGCTATCTGTCCGAAAGCGCCCACGCGGTAGGCGGCATCCATGCCCAGGAAGTCGGCGATGATGCCGCCGCTCACGAGGGCGAGGAAGACGCCGCCGTCCATGCCGATGAAGTACATGGAGTTTGCCACGCCGCGGCGGGACTTGTCGGCCAGGGTGACGAGCATGGTCTGGAAGCTCGGCATGAGAGCGCCGAGGGTCACGCCGAGCAGGGCTCCGCAGAGCACGAAGGGAACGGGGGAAAAGGAGAAGGAGAGCATGAGGACGCCGCCGATGGTGGCGAGTTCCGCGAGGCAGACCATGGGCACAAGGTAGCCGTGGTCCGAGACGTAGCCGGAGAAAAGGCGGCTGGCCATGAGGCCGAGGCCCATGAGCAGGAAATAGAGGCTGGCGTAATCGGAGAGTCCGTGTTCTCTGGCGAGAACGGAGAGGTAGTTGGTTATCATGCCCTGCATGAAGGAGGCGATGAGCAGGGCCAGCAGGGCAAAGATGCCTTCCTTCATGAAGAACATGTCGGGCGTGAGTTTTTTCTGCACGGGCAGGGTCTGCTTTTTTGGATGCAGCAGACTCTGGAAGACGGCGCCTGCGAGGGCAAAGGCCGCGGGGGTCCAGAAGGCGGCGGTATAGGAAACGTCGTGAGCCATGAAAAGTCCGATCATGGGACCGAAGATCATGCCGAGGGATACGGTGCTGCTGAAGATGCCTATGCCGGTGCCCAGCTTGCCTTCGGGCATGAAGTCCACGGCAAGCGTGGCCTGCGCGGTGGTCATGGACGAGAAGGCCATGCCGTGGGTGAAGCGCACGAGCATGAAGAGCAGCACGCCCGAGGCCGCAAGACAGAGCGGAAAGCATGCCACGCACAGGAGCGTGGAGAAAATGAGCACGCGCCGCCTGTTGAACCTGTCCGCAATGACTCCGGAGAAGGGACGGAACAGCAGGGCGATGAGGGGAAACACGGCCATGGCTACGCCCATGACGGTCTTCTGACAGTGCAGCACGTCCATGAGATAGAGAGGCAGCACAGGCATGATGGAATATCCCGCCATGCAGGTGCAGAGGTTGGCAAGACATACCAGCGTGAAATTTCTGGTAAAAAGAGGCTGACCGAAAGCGGATGTCGTGGCGGCGTCATGCTGTTTCATAAAACAACTCCGGGAAATCGCGAAATAGGGCGACAAAAACAGGCACATGGAATTTTTGAAATATCCTGCCTGATAGCATGATTTTTTCCGTCGTGCAAAGGCCGGAGCGTTTTCCGCCTTCATTCTATCCTTCAGCCAAGTGACTGGGAACTACAACCGCCCACCGGCCGGGCCGCTCGAAAGCGGCCCGGGGCCCCGCGCGCTGAGAGATGCCTGTCCGCTGCAAACGAAAGCTTCTCTGAGGTTTGAGAACCGGCTTTCAGTCTCCGAAGGAGGCCTGCCCAAGCGTTAAAAAACGGCTGTTCGCCCTCAATGGAGGCCCGCTCGAGCTTTGAGAAGCGGTTGTCCATGCCGAAAAGGCTTAAGAGACGACTGTTCTTTGCCAGCGAAGGCTTCCCAGAGCGTTGAGCCGAGGCTCTCCCTTAAAAATCTGGAAATCCCTTCCACCAACACCGATGTTGCCG
>CAJJMX010000358.1 GCA_905192935.1 uncultured Mailhella sp. | reverse complement strand
GGCCGCCTGCGTGACGCACAGCTCCTCTCCGGCGCGCGTGAAGCTGCCGAGTCTTGCCGCCGCCTCGAAGGCCGCCAGCGCGTTCAGCGGTGGATTTTCCGTCATAAGAAAAACTTATCCCGACCCGCAGGAAATCTCGTTTGCAGGGAAAAGCCGTTTGCTGCATGTTTCGATTTCACGCCTGTCCGGCCGGAAGGCGAAATCCGAAAAAAGACGACAACGGCGTTTCACGCGGGGCGTGAGACGCCCGGAGATATACCATGTGGGATGTGTTTTTATTGCTTCTGCCCGTGTTCGTGCTGATCTTTCTGGGGATGCTTGCCGAGCGTTTTCAGCTCGTGCCTCCCTTCGGCTCGACCACGCTCAATCAGTTTCTGGTCAATCTCGGGCTGCCTGCCCTCATATTCCTGTCGATTGCGGAATGCAGGCCCGAAGACCTCGATCACGAGGCCTTTCTTGCCGGATTCGCCGTCAGTCTTTTCGTGACCTTTCTGCTGCTTATTCCGCTTTTCCATCATCTCAGGCTCGAGACAGGCTACAAAGAGGAAGTCATGCTGTCAATGCTGGCGAGCTTTCCCAACGTGGTGCTGGTGGGCCTGCCCGTGCTCATGGCGCTGTATCCCGGCAGTCCCGTGGTGGTGCTGGCCAGCACGCTGACCAACATCCTTGAAATACCCATGGTCCTCATCACGCTCTTCATCCTGGTGAACAGCGGCGCCAAGGGACGCCATCCCATACGCACCATTGCGCTTGCGCTCATCACCAATCCGGTCGTGCTGGCCACGGCGGCAGGCTCGATATTCTATGCCACGGGCACGGCCGTGCCTGCTGTTCTCGAGTCCCCGTGCCGGGCTCTCGGCAATTCGGTCATGCCCTGCGCGCTCGTGTCGCTCGGCATCGTCATCAGCGCGAGACTCCGCAATCATACCGGCAACTCCGTCTTTCATCCGGGCAGACAGCTGGTCATCCTTGCGGCCAAGCAGGTGGCGCAGCCCCTCATTGCCTTCATCGCGCTCACGGCCTTCCATACCGAACCCATGTGGCGCTCCATGGGTACCCTTCTTGCCGCCATGCCCGTGGGCACACTGGCCTACGCCATGAGCGATTCCTATAAAGTGGCGGAAGACGACGCTTCGGCCGCGGTCATCATAACCACGCTCATCTCGCTTCTCGTCATTCCCGTTCTGGCCATGTTCCTCAAGTAACCCTCATTTTCGACCTGCCTGCCCACCCGGTTTCGGGCAGACGACAGGCGGACGCACAAGATCACGTGATGCCCGTCCGGAAGCCGCATCCCGGACGGACGCTTCCCCCGGCAGATGAAAGCCGGGGTCACGAGAACGAGCCGCAGACGGCCGATCCGCCCCCTTGAACCGCAGGGCGCCGGAACACCTCCTGCGGCAGACCCGACGCGGCCCCGTGAAGAGACGGGGAATCTCAACACGGGGTCGCGACATCCCGGGAGTCGACGCGGCTCACGGCCCGCCTGTCCGGACCGTTCCCACGAATCCGCTTCTCCCGCATGCCCGCACGTTTTCGCGGCCGGACCGCAGGGGACGGCTCCCCCGAAAACAAAAATTCCGGAAAAATTGTCCGCATTTTCCCGGAACCGTTGAAAGACAGGCAGATAACGCAAAAACGCCGCTCTCAGGACGTTGACAAGTCAAAAGATATCAAACAAATTCAACATGTTTTCATAGTCCTCCTCAAAACGTAACCGGCCGGCGGCCGGGCGCACACCCGAACCACGTGCGCAAGACGTCGTCCTTTTTCCTGGAACGTCCCGGCCGCCCCGTTGCGTTTTTTCATGCCCCTTGCCGACGCCTGCCTCCTGCCCCGACGCTTTTTGAAATTTCACGCAGCCCCTTGACAGAATGGAAGATTTCTCTCCTTATGGAGAACGGCATGATTTTCAAGGAGGCACTCATGGCAGCGGCTCACATACTCTGGCTCGCGTTTTCCGGGCTTCTCGGCGGATTCGTCCACGGCGTCACGTCCATAGGCGCCTCCAT
>CAJJMX010000357.1 GCA_905192935.1 uncultured Mailhella sp. | reverse complement strand
GGATCTCCGGACGGCGCGAGGGCTGAAGCGTCTCCCCTTCGGGCCAGAGCCGCAGGCATACGCCGCTCTCCACGCGTCCGGCGCGTCCGGCCCGCTGGTCGGCGGCGTCTTTGGTGACGCGGCAGGTCACAAGGGCGCTCATGCCCGTGGACGGAGAAAAGCGGGAGAGCCGGGCAAGACCTGCGTCCACCACCACGCGCACGCCTTCGATGGTGAGACTCGTTTCCGCGATGGACGTGGCGAGCACCACCTTGCGCTTTCCGGGCGCGGCGGGAGCGATGGCGGCATCCTGCTCGGCGGGAGAAAGATCGCCGTAGAGCGGATGCAGGGACACGTCGCCCGGAAGATCGGTCAGAAGCTCCGCCGTGCGGCGTATCTCGCCCTGACCGGGCAGGAACACGAGAAGAGAGCCCTTCTCCCCGGCAAGGGTGCGGCGCACCGTGGAGGCCGTGTGGGCAAGAAGCGCCTCCTTGCCGGAAAAGGTGCCGAAGCCGCCAGAGCCCGCCGGACAGGGCGCGTAGCGTATGTCCACGGGCCAGAGTCTGCCCTCGGCCCGGACCACGGGACAGGGGGCGAGCAGGCCGGAGAGCTCGTCGGCATCGAGCGTGGCCGACATGACGACTATCTTGAGATCGGGCCTGAGCGCGGCCTGCGACTCGAGACAGAAGGCGAGAGACGTGTCCGCCTGAAGGGAACGCTCGTGAAATTCGTCGAAGATGACGCAGCTGACGCCGGAAAGTTCGGGATCGGCGATGAGGCGGCGGGTGAGTATGCCCTCGGTGATGATCTCCACGCGGGTCTCGCGGCTCACGCGGCTCTCGAGCCTGACCCGGTAGCCCACCCTCTGCCCGGCGGACTCGCCGAGGGATGCGGCCATGTATCTTGCCGCGGAGCGCGCGGCGAGGCGGCGCGGTTCGAGCATGAGAATGGTGCCTTCCATGTGCTCCATGAGAAAGAGCGGCACGCGCGTGGTCTTGCCCGAGCCGGGAGGCGCGGTGAGAAGAACGCGGTCATGGGCGGAAAGGGCATCGAGAAGGGCGGGAAACGAGGATTCGACGGGCATGTTCATGGAGGGAATGTAGCGGGAAGAAGAGAAAAAGAAAAGGCGCGCCCGGGGGCGCGCCTTTGTCATGAGATCAGAGGGCCGGGACTATCTGGCCACGGCGGAAGGATGCTTCTTGCCGGTGAGCACGGGCAGAGCCTCGCGCACGAGGAAGATGGCAAGGATGAACAGGATGGCGGCAAGACCGGCCTGAAGGTAGGCCGCGAACAGGTCGCCCTGACCGGAGGCGATGACGAGGACCTTGTCCTTGAAGGTGAGGGCCAGGGAGGTGAGGGTCACAAGGATCATGAACACCATGGGGAAGATGAACATCTTGTGATTGCGCGCGGCGTTCTTGAGCCATGCGGCCACGGCCAGAAGGGCGAGACCGGCAAGCAGCTGGTTGGAAGCGCCGAAGAGCGGCCACACCTTGGACCATCCGCCCATGCCGAAGGCTATGCCCACGATGACGGTGAAGCCGGTGGAGAGGTACTTGTTGCACAGGAGCCTGCGGAAGCCGGTGACGGTTTCGGGGGTCTCGCCGGGGTTCAGCCAGAACTCGGTGAACATGTAGCGGGCAAGTCTCGTGCCGGTGTCGAGGGAGGTCAGGCAGAAGGCGGACACCGAAAGGATGAGCAGACCGTAGGCGGTCTTCTGGGCCTCGGGGCTGGAGAAGCCCACCACGGCGAGCATCTCGGAGATGCCGCGGGCGAAGACGGCGGTGGGGGGCATCTTGAAGGCGTCGGCTCCGGCCTTGGAGTAGATGTAGCCGATGGTGATGAGGGACACGATGGCAAGGGCACATTCCACGAGCATGGCGCCGTAGCCGATGATCTTGGCGTTCTTTTCGCTGTTGAGCTGCTTGGAGGTGGTGCCCGAGGAGATGAGGGAATGGAAGCCGGAAATGGCGCCGCAGGCGATGGTGACGAAGAGCACGGGGAAGAGGTACTGACCGTTCACTTCAAAGCCGACGA
>CAJJMX010000356.1 GCA_905192935.1 uncultured Mailhella sp. | reverse complement strand
CAACGAGGAAAAAGCCTGCTTCGAATGGATCCTGGACGTGCCCGCCAGAGGTACGGCGGACATCATGCACGAGGTGACCGTCACCTCGGCTCCCGAGTCATCCGGCGACAGAAGCTGAAGCTTTCCCGAAAGGCTGCGGAACACGTTTCCGCAGCCTTTCGCGTTCCGGCAGAGCGAAAAAACGCGCCCGGGCCGAGACTTCGAAACGCCGCCGGCGCGGCGACGGACGGCGCGGCTCCCGAAGTTTCGGGCATTGACAAGTGTTTTCCCGGAAGGGTATCTTCCAGAAGATTCCCAGCGGGTCAGGCCCGCCTTTTTCATCCTTAAAAATTTTCTCGTGCTTATGAAACAGACGATAGGCATACGCTTCAGCCGATACGGACAGGTTCTCGCCTGCCTGCACGACACCGGGGACGACGCGCCCCTTGCCGTGGGCGACAGCGCCATGGTCATGACGGAACGCGGCCTGAACTGCGGTCAGGTGGTCTGGCAGCGGCCCTGGCAGGAAGACATGGAACGCGAACTCAAGGCGGCCAACGTGGCCGTGGAGAGCATGAGCGCCCAGGACGCCGAAGAGGGCGGACAGGAAAGCGCCGACACCTCGCCCATGCCCTCGGCCCGCCGCGCCACCGAAGAAGAAAAAATGACCGCGCAGGACAACGCCGTGCTTTCCCGGGAAGCCTATCAGTTCTGCCGCCGCTGCATTGCGGAACGCAGGCTCGACATGAAGCTCGTGGACGTGGAGATCCTCTTCGACCGCAGCAAGATGGTCTTCTTCTTCACCGCGCCCACGCGCATCGACTTCCGCGACCTCGTGAAGGACCTCGTGCGCCAGTACCGCACCCGCATAGAACTGCGTCAGATAGGCGTGCGCCACGAAACACAGATGCTCGGAGCCCTCGGCAACTGCGGCATGGTATGCTGCTGCCGCCGCTACCTGCACAAGTTCGCTCCCGTGACCATCAAGATGGCCAAGGAGCAGAACCTCTTTCTCAATCCCGCCAAGATCTCCGGCATCTGCGGCCGTCTTCTGTGCTGCCTGAGCTACGAGCAGGAAAACTACGACGCCTTCCACAGAAGCTGCCCGAGACTCGGCAAGCGCTACCAGACCACCGAAGGCCCCATGCGCGTTCTGCGCAGCAACATGTTCCGCAACTCCGTGGTGGTCCTGCCCGACGGCGGTCAGGAAACGGAAATGAGCCTCGAAGAATGGCAGGCGCTCAAGCCCTCCCGCACCGAAGGCCCCTCCTCCCCTTCCGCCAAGGAGCAGAAGACGCAGGCCTCAAGCGGCATGATGGTGGTCTCCGCCGCGCCCGACACGCTGGACGACGATCTCGCCGGACTCGATCCCGGCGACGAGGCCGCCCTCCCCGTGTCCCACGAGCCCAGCATGATGAATTCCGAAGAGGCCTCGCATCGCCGCAAGCGTCCGCATCACCATCAGGAGACGCACGAAAAAGGCCGCCGTCCCCGTCCGGCCCACGAGGCGAAAAGCGCTCCCGAAGATGCCGCGCCGGAGCAGGAAAAGTCCTGACGCGCCCCGGCGCCTGCGGCCTTGCCCCTTTTTCACGGACGGACGGAAGAATAACGCCCCGTCCGCTCCGACCGATCAAGAATCAACGCTCTTTCAGCAGGAGTTGTCGTGAAAAGCTACTACATCACCACGCCCATCTACTATGTCAACGCGCGCCCTCATCTGGGACACGCGTATTCCACCATCGTGGCCGACACGCTCAAGCGCTTCCACAAGATGCTCGGTGAAGACGCCAGAATGCAGACCGGCACCGACGAACACGGCGACAAGATAGTCAAGGCCGCCACTGCCGCAGGCGTGACGCCGCAGGCCTTCGTGGACGACATCTCGAGCGTGTTCCGCAATCTCTGGCCCAAGCTCGGCATCGAAAACGACGGCTTCATCCGCACCACCGATCCCGACCACATGAAGGCCGTGCAGGTGCTTCTGCAGCGGATGTACGACAAGGGCGACATCTATTTCGGCGAATACGGCGGTCACTACTGCTACGGCTG
>CAJJMX010000355.1 GCA_905192935.1 uncultured Mailhella sp. | reverse complement strand
AATGTGGAAAATGATTGTTCCTTTTTTTCAGAAGAGTCACAAGGATCATTTTTTGGGGGGCCAGGGCTCGTCGGAACCGTGCGGACTGCCGCTACGAGAGCGGTCAGAAAGCCCGTGCGGGAATTGCCGGCATCGTCATCGTCGCTGCCGGGGCGTGCCTGGAATGAAGACGCATGCCGTGAAACTTCCATGTCGTTTTGCGGACTGCCGGGCATGACCTGCGTCTTGCCGGCGGCTTTGGATGACGAAGATCTTGTTTTTCAGGGAGGCTGCAAGAGACGGGACGGAGCCGTTTATGCGTGCGTTCCCTGCAAGGGCTGGGAGAGGTCGTTTTTTCGGCGGCATCGGCAGGGAACGTCGGCCGGACCGATGCCGGAAGTGCCGCAGTTTCAAGGGGCGCTGCATGAATGAAAAGAGGAGGCCGTTCCGGAAGCGGAATTTTGGAGCCCCGTGAAAGAAGGGAGACCGCTGTCCGGTGAGGGAAGACGCTGACGGCGCCGTATCTGAGTCGACGTTGTGACGGAGGACGGAAGAGGGATAAAAAACGCGCCCTTCGTGCCGGAACACGGGGCGCGCCATGTCTTTTGTCGCATTGTGCCGTCAGGCGTCGAAGACCGGAGACGGAACACGCAGGGGGCGGGGAAGAATTCCCTGGTCCCCGGCGGAGTCGGGGATCCCCCTGTGTTTCCCTGGTCTTGTTCGCTACAGGTGCTTCTTTCTTCTGGAGGAGGAGGGGATGCCCAGCTCCTCGCGGTACTTGGCCACCGTGCGGCGGGCGATCTTCACACCGAGACCTTCGTTGAGGCGGGCGCTGATGTCTTCATCGGAGAGAGGGTGGGCATGGTCTTCGCCGTCGATGAGGGAGCGTATGCGGGCCTTGACGCTTTCGGAGCCCACCTGACTGCCGTCGCTCGAGGAGAGGGCGCTGTTGAAGAAGTACTTGAGCTCGAAAATGCCGTGCGGCGTGCCCACATATTTGTTGGTGGTGATGCGGCTTATGCTGGATTCGCTGCGGCCTATGTCCTCGGCTATGTCCTTGAGCACCAGGGGCTTCAGCTTGTACACGCCGTATTCGAAGAAGTCATGCTGATGCTTCACGATGCTTTCCATGACCTGATACAGCGTGCGCTGCCGCTCTTCGAGGCTGCGGATGATCCACACGGCCGAGCGCAGACGGTCGTTCATGTAGTCCTTTTCCTCGCTGGAGCGATTCTGCGCGGCGAGTTCCTCGGAAAGCGGGGAGAGCTGAAGATGGGGCAGGTCTTCGTCGTTCATGAGAATGACGAATTCGCCGTTCACCTTGCGCACGAAGATGTCCGGACTCACATAGCAGGGCGTGCTGCTTCCGAGACTGCCGCCGGGACGGGGTTCAAGACCCTGAATAATGGCTATGTATTCCTTCAGGGTCTCGAGGTCGATGTGGAAATGGCGCATGAGCGGCTTATAGCGCTGCTTTTCGAGGTCCTCGAGGTGTTCGCTCACGAGACTCACGAGAATGGGGTCCCGGTCGTCGTGACGGGCGCGCAGCTGAATGAGCAGGCATTCGGAAAGCGAGCGTGCCGCCACGCCCACGGGATCGAAATTCTGAATGGCGGAGAGCACGGACGGCACTTCCGAGGCTTCCACGCCGGCGAGGGAGGCTATTTCCTCATCCGTGGCGGTAAGGTAGCCGGTTTCGTCCAGATTGCCTATGATGCATTCGCCTATGGATTTCTGTCGTTCATTGAGCGGGGAGAGCAGAAGCTGCCCCATGAGATGGGCTTCCAGATTGGGTTCGGCGGAATGACAGGCTTCCAGCGGGTTTCCGTCTTCTTCAGCGGCTTCGTATTCCTGCTGCGCCACGCGTGACTGACTGGAAAATTCTCCCAGATACTCTTCCCATTCCGCGCTGCGGGCCACTTCTTCCTGCGGCCAGGGGCTGTCCTGATCCTTGCCTGCGCGGACGCCTTCTGCTGCGGCGTCGGGAGCGGCAGTTCCCGGTTCCGCTTCCCGCTCCTCCAGAAAAGGATTTTCCAGCAGCTTCCTGTGTACCGCCTCCACC
>CAJJMX010000354.1 GCA_905192935.1 uncultured Mailhella sp. | reverse complement strand
ACAACGTGCATCTGGCGGCACGGGTGAAGAGCGTGCCCGACATCCGCATTCCCATCGGCACGCTGGGCGGCATAGATACGCCGACATTTGCAGAAAAGATCCTGGCCGAAGGCAAGGCGGACTACGTGCTCATGGCCCGCGGCTGGATCGCCGATCCCGACTGGGCCAACAAGGCCCGCTGCGGCAGGGCCGAAGACATACGACCCTGCATACGCTGCATGCACTGTCTGGACATTCCGCTCGGCAAGCGCAACACGAGTCTGCACAACATTGCCGATATCTTCGACGAATATCCCACCACCACGCGACGCGCGGAATGTGCGGTGAACGTGTATCACGGAAACGGCCAGTGCCGTCTGGATCTGCCCGCGGCGAAGAGCAGAAAGAAGGTGGTGGTCATCGGCGGCGGCGTTGCGGGCATGAACGCAGCCATTACCGCGGCCTCACGCGGCCATGAAGTCGTGCTCTTCGAAAAGTCCGGCACACTGGGCGGTCAGCTCTCGACCTACGCCCCGGCCATGTGGTTCAAGATCGACAACATGGAACGCTACCGCCGCTATCTGGAAATTCAGGTGCGCAAGGCGGCCATACGTCTGCATCTGGGCGAAGAAGCCACGCCGGAACGAGTGGCGGCCGAAGCCCCCGACGCGGTGATCGTGGCCGTCGGCTCCGCTCCGGTAAAGCCCGGCATTCCCGGTCTGGACAGGGACAACGTGTTTACGGCCATGGATGTTCTGGGACATGAAAAGGAAAAACTCGGCAACAATCATGTGGCCATTGTGGGCGGCGGCATGGTGGGCTGCGAAGTGGCGCTTCAGCTCTCGCACCTCGGCTACACGGTGGACATCGTGGAAATGGCTCCCATGCTGGCTCCCGACGGCATTTATACCGAGCGCGTGCACACCATGCATCTTATGGATCACGACCCGCACATCACCCAGCACGTCTCCACGCGCTGCCTGGAAATAAACGAAGAAGGTCTGGTGGTGGAAACCGCCGAAGGCCGCACGACCATTGCGGCCGGAGCCGTGGTGATCTGCGCAGGCATGAACCCCCTGACCGAAGAAGCCCACCGTTTCGACGATCTGGCCTTCGACGTCATCCACGTGGGTGACTGCCGCAAGGTCGGCACCGTGGCCGACGCCACGGCCGCCGGCTACGACGCCGCCGCAGTGCTCTGATTTCCTCTTCGTCGTGCGACGTCATTCCGGCCCCCTGTCTCCTGACAGGGGGCCTCCAGAGTTTCTTTTCCGTCGCTTTGACTCTTCATGAACAAGCATCTTCTCATTGCTCTGGCCGCTGCTGCGGAGCGCTGCTTCACCCTGCCCGTCACGCACAGGTCAAGAACTGACATCTGCGCTTCACGAGATCGGACCTCCAGTCACATCCCAGCGTGGCCAGCGGTCTGCGGCCGTGGCTCAAGGAAGTCGAAAAGGCCCTCAGCGGACAGGTGAAAATCCGCTTTTTCAATCCCAACGCCATCCGCCCTGTTTCGGAAACAGTCACCTCCATCGAAAACGGAGCCAGCGACCATGTCCGCACCACGGGCCGCTTTCCGCTGCACGACGTTTTTCCGCTGCCGCTTCTCACGGACAGTTCCGTCTCGCAGGGAGGACCGCGTGACGCATGCTCCGGTCCTCCTTCCTGCTGCAGAAGGAAATGGACTCCGTCAAGGTACCCGGCTACCGGAGCGGCGGTTCCATGCAGGTCACGAGCAAATCCACGCCCGTGACCGGCTTGAGGACATGAAGTTGCTGCGACGTGTCAGAGCAAGCTCATGGCTGGCACCGTCAAGGCTCTGGGCGCGCCCCGCATCACCGTGCCTCTCCCGACATCGACATGACCTTGTCGCGCAATTGCGCAGAATTGTCCCTCTTCTTCCTGCCGGTTCCCGGCTCCCTCAAGATCCAGGCTCTCATCAGGCGCGTCGCGCTGGTAAACCACAACAAGGACATCCCTTTCACGGGCATCAACGTCTTTGCCCCGGGCATCGCTGCAAAAGACATCCCCATATCAGGCATTTTCCAGAGAATCATTCCCTTCC
>CAJJMX010000353.1 GCA_905192935.1 uncultured Mailhella sp. | reverse complement strand
GATGAGCAGAAGCATGGGGAACCAGGAAATGAACACCGACATGGCGAGCGGCGTTTCCTCGGGCTTCTTCACGTCGATGACGACGTTCTTGTTCTTGAGTTCCTGAACGAGGTTCGGATCGTTGGGAGCGTAGGTGGAGTAGGTACGGCCGTCGGTCGTGACCACGTTGATGTTGCGGTCCTCAATGACAACCTGGCTGACTTCCCCGTTTTCGACCTGAGAGAGGAAGGTACTGTAAGCGGCGGAGTTCTGCGGGCTTCCGCCGTTCTCGTTGAACAGGCTGAACAGGGACACCATGGCAACGGCTATGATGCTCCACAGCAGAATATTGCGGGAAAACTGGTTCAAAGCTGCCTCCGTGGCTGCTTATGATGACTCACTCAAAGTGACGGAGAGGGCCCGGCTTGCCGGGCTGCCACAGGTGAAACGACAGGCTCCGCAGGCGGCGGCATGCCGCCCCTGTCGTTTTTTTATATTTGTAATGCCAGATGCCGACTTTGACAATGATGCCGGGAGCCCTTTTTCCGCAACAGAGGTTTTTTCTGCAAGAATCGTGCCGAATTGAAATGGACTTTTCCCCTTCGTCCCTGCCTGCTGCTCTTGTCAGAGCGCATGCCGTGAGATAGCATCCGCCGAGACGCGGGGCAGCTGCTGCAGAGGTTTTGTGTCGTGCCCGGAGGCCGTGTCCGCCGGAAGGGACGCCGCCTGTTTCGTGCGCCGTGCCCCGCCTTTCAGATAGAAGGTTCATGTTCCATGTTTGTCGACTGTCATACCCATGTTTTTCATCCCCGCATTGCCGAAAAGGCCAAAATGAAGCTTGCGGAACACTACAAGCTGTTCTGCCGCTGCAAGGGAACCCCCGACGACCTTCTTCTTCGTGCCGGCCGCGCAGGCATAGATCATTGCGTGGCGCTGTGCGCGGCGACGAGCGCTCTTCAGGTGCGGCCGTGCAATGCCTACGCAGGCTATCTGGAGCACAACTATCCCCGCATCACGGCCTTCGGGTCCATACACCCCGACTGCACGGACTGGAAGGCGCAGCTCGACTGGCTGCGGTCCATGGGCGTGCACGGCATCAAGCTCCATCCCGACTTCCAGCATTTCTGGCTCAACGATCCGCGTCTTCTGCCCATATTCGAAGAGGCCCAGAAGGACTTCATTTTCCTCATTCACATAGGTGACAGCCTCCCCCCGGACAAGAACCCTTCCTGCCCCTACAAAATGGCCGCCATCCTCGACGCCTTTCCCCACCTCAACGTCGTGGCCGCCCATCTCGGCGGTTTCCGTCAGTGGTCCTACGCTCTCGAGGTCCTCGCCGGACGCGACGTGTGGATGGATACCTCTTCCTGCATGAAGGAAATTTCCGACGATGTGCTCAAGGCCATCCTGAAAAAACATCCCAGGGACCGCCTCGTCTTCGGTACCGATTATCCCATCATGGACCCTCAGGACGAAATAGACGCCCTCCAGCGCCGTACCCGCTTCTCCGACAACGAAATCGACGAGATCCTCGCCAACGGTACCCGCCTGCTCTTCGGATAGAAGAGAAGAGGAAGGGACAGACCAGAGCAGCCGGGGCGCCGCCCCGGACCCCGGCGGGGGAAATAATTCCCCCCGCTCCCCCCTGATTCCGCCTTGCGGCGTTGCCGCGGCGGAGCGTGAGGGGAGGATCCACGTCGTGGCCCGGAGCGTATTATCCCTGACAGAAAAGCGGGCTAAGGGGAAAGTCAGCCTCGATACGGCGGTTCCCCGAGGTTCCCTGATGTCGTTTTGCGGCTTCGCCCTTCAGCGGCGGGTGCGTAGGGAACGGAGGGAAAGCCGGTGCGGGCGGAATCGGAGCGCAGGGATGAAGGCGGAATATCTGGAGAAGTGGCGCTGTTCGGACATGAAAGGGAATCCGACGTCGTCTTTTTTCTCCGGTCCGCGTGCCGGCAGGCGCTGCGCATGGGGGGACGGAATTGTGCAGGATGATTTTTCGGGGTATTCTTTTCGCAGGACTTTTATACGTGTTCCGTTTGCGTTGCGTGAGCGGCTGCTTTTCGTGAGGCAAAGAGAGAGGCCGTCTG
>CAJJMX010000352.1 GCA_905192935.1 uncultured Mailhella sp. | reverse complement strand
TATTAAAAGACGTAAAAGCTGCATTTTTCCTCATAAAGAAGAATTATAAAAAATATTAACAATATTGACAAAAAATGGACACTTTGATATTTACATTATTGTAAAATACAACTTCGGAAAAGACCGAAAACCTCAAGAAAAACAGCAGGCTGAAGGCCAGATGCCCGTCTGCAGGAGAAAAAACGTGATCAGGCTTGCCGACATTCATAAATCCTTTGGCTCCCATGAGGTGCTCAAAGGCGTCAATCTGGACGTGAAGGAAGGAGAAAAGCTCGTCATCATCGGGCCTTCCGGTTCCGGCAAATCCACCACCGTGCGCTGCATGAACGGTCTGGAAACGCCCACGTCCGGCCATGTGTACATAGACAACACGGAACTCACCAGGCAGAACCGCATTTCGCTTGAGAGAAGCACCTCCTCCATGGTGTTCCAGCAGTTCAACCTGTACCCGCATCTCACCGTGATGGGAAACCTCACCCTCGCGCCCATCAAGCTGTTCGGCAAGAGCAGGAAGGAAGCGCAGGAGCTTGCCCGTCATTATCTTTCCGTGGTCGGGCTTGAAGAAAAGGCCAACGCCTACCCCGCCACACTTTCCGGCGGTCAGCAGCAGCGTGTGGCCATAGCCAGAGCTCTGTGCAGTCAGACCAGGATCATACTTTTTGACGAACCCACCTCCGCTCTCGATCCCGAAACCGTGCAGGAAGTGCTGAACGTCATGGTGAAGCTCGCCGGTGAAAAGAACATCACCATGGTCATCGTGACCCACGAAATGGGCTTTGCCCGCGAAGTGGCCGATCGCGTGATCTTCATGGAAGACGGCACCATTCTGGAGGAAGGAACGCCCGAGCATTTCTTCGTGAACCCCACCCACGAGCGTACCAAGCAGTTTCTGGGCAAGATCCTGCACTGATCGTCATCATCAGATTCTCAAGGCTGCGGGCTCGTCCCGCAAGCCCCTTTTTTTGTCCATCAGCCGGATTCTCCGGCCTTGTCGAAACGCCTCGCGTTCCCCCCGCGCAAGGCTGAACCCTAATGCCAGCCGGCACACCAGGAGGCAGCACAATGAAAAAACTTCATCGCATGGGAGTCCTTCTTCTCTCCGCCCTTGTGGCTCTGAGCTTCGTCACGAGCGCTTCGGCCGCGACTCTGCCGGACGATGTCCAGGCCATCGTCAAGCGCGGCGAACTGCGCGTAGGCGTCAAGTCCGACGTTCCGGGCTTCAGCATGCAGGATCTTTCCGGCGACTACGCCGGCATGGAAGTGGATCTGGCCAAAAAGCTCGCCGAAGCCATGGGCCTCAAGGCCGACAAGGTATCCTTCACGGCCGTGACCGCCAAGACCCGCGGTCAGCTGCTCGACACCGGCGACATCGACATGGTTCTCGCCACCTTCACCATCACTCCCGAGCGCAAGAACATCTGGAACTTCTCCACCCCCTACTACACCGACGCCGTTTCTCTGCTGGTGAAGAAGAACTCCGGCATTTCCGGCTACGCCGACCTTGTGAGCAAGCGCATAGGCGTGGCTGAAGGCTCCACCTCCAAGGACGCCCTCATCAAGGCTGCCGCCGAAAACGGCGTCACCCTGACCGATACCGCCAACATCCAGACCTTCCCCGACTATCCTTCCATCAAGGCCGCTCTCGATGCCGGTCAGGTGCAGGCCTTCTGCGTGGACGGCTCCATTCTTTCCGGCTACCTCGATCCGAGCACCGAAATTCTGAGCACCGTGCGCTTCGCTCCGCAGGACTACGGCGTGGCCACCAAGCTCTCCAACAAGGGTCTGGCAGGCTTTGTGGAAGAAAATATTTCCGCCTGGCTCAAGGACGGCACCATAGACAAGGTCATTGCCAAGAACGGCGTCACGCCTTCCTTCAAGAAATAACTCCCTTCCAGGGCGGCGCGGCCCGGGCCGCGCCGCAGACAACAGGTTTGAAACGTGATTGAACAAATACTGTCACCCGCATGCTGGATGGTGTTTCTGGCCGACTGGACCCTGTTCCTGCAGGCCTTCGGCGTGACCGTCATGGTCTCCATCGCCGCGCTCGCGCTCGCTCTCGCGCTCGGCGGGGTGTTCGGC
>CAJJMX010000351.1 GCA_905192935.1 uncultured Mailhella sp. | reverse complement strand
GGAGCCGTACATACCGCCCTTCATGTGCAGGACGGTACCGGTGACGCCTGCGCGCGTGAGGCGGGAGGGCATGCGCAGGCGGGCGCTCAAGGTTCTGACGAGTTCGGATCCTTTGAGTTCGTGGCCGTAGTGATGGGGGAGGATGGCGGCGTCGGTGCAGATCTTTCCGAGGTCGTGGCAGAGGGCCATCCAGGCGGCGAGGGGGTGACCGGCGCAGCGGTCCACGACTTCCAGGGTATGGTCGAGCACGGAGTTATCGTGCCAGGGGCGGGGTCCTGCGGGGATATCGGCGGCGGGGGAGAGCTCGGCGAACCAGGGAGCGAGGCAGGAGGCGTCGCGCAGGACGGTGAAGAATCGCGAGGGCACGGGGGCTTCGAGGGCGCGCAGCAGCTCTCTTCCCACGCGCTCGGCGGGAAGGGCTGCCACGGCGTCGGCGTGGAGGCGGCAGGTCTCGCGCATGGCTTGGAGGGTCTCTTCCGGCACGGACCAGTCCGGCCAGGCGGCGGCGAAGCGCGCCACGCGGAAGAGGCGCAAGGGATCGCGCACGAAGGCGTCCGGGGAGGCGGGACGCAGCTGCCGCGCCTTCATGTCCGCGAGGAAGTCCGGATGGCAGAACAGTCTGCCTTCGGCGTCGAAGGCGGCGGCGTTCACGGTGAGATCGCGGGTAAGCATGTCCTTTTCGATGTCGTCGGCTTCCACGGGGGTGAACTCTTCCGAGCCCACCAGCCAGATTTTCGGCTCCCGGCCCGTATTGCGCGCCGCAGGGAAGCGCTGTAGAAAGAAATCATCGCCGCCGGAAAAGGAAATATCCACGTCGTGGGCGTCCCGCCCGAGAAGCAGATCGCGCACCGCGCCGCCCACAACAAACCATTCTGCCATAATTTTCCCCCGGCCGACGTATGGCCGTGCCGCATCGACGGGGCACGGGATCCGGCCGCCCTCCCGCGCGGGGAGGGGCTGCGAGTTGATTTTTTCCGAAGGGCCGCCCCGGCGACCCGGCCATGGAGGAACCATGAACGAATCCGCCGTCGTGCGGCTGCTTTTTGAAGGCCTGCCCCCCATCGGAAGCCAGGCTCCCACGGCCCTGCCGTTCTCTGCATCGGAGCTTGCCGTCTCCGCGCTCGCCCTTCCCGAAGACGCTCCGGCGTCTGCGGCAACGCAGGACTCCGGGACAGAGGCGTCCGTTTCCGGCTGGCGGGAGAGGGAGAAGAACGGCGTGCGCTGGCTCGAGCGTCCGATGCCGGGACTTGTCGCGCCAGTGTACCTCACGGGAGCGGCCACCTCAAGCCTCGATGCGGCGCGTCTTCTTCTGGAAGCCGACCTCCTTCCCGAATGGGCCTCGGTGCTCTGTCTGTCGCAGAGCGCGGGACGCGGTCAGATGCGCCGCGCGTGGAGCTCTCCTGCGGGCAATCTCTACACCGCGCTGCGCCTGCCCATGAAACCGCCCTTCGATTCCGAAGCCGCGGCCCCCGCCTGCGGGGCGCTCATGGCCGAAGCCCTCGCTCGTGAAGGCTGTCCCGTCATGCTCAAGTGGCCCAACGACCTTCTTCAGGCCGCGTCCACGTTCCGCCCCGGCGTCATGCCCGGACGGGAAGACTGCCACAAGGTGGGCGGCATGCTCATGGAAGAGCGTCACGGTGCGCTCATTGCGGGCACGGGCTTCAATGTCGTCTCCTGTCCTCCCGTGTCAAGTCTGCGGGATAATTATGCCTTTTCCGCAGGCGTACTTCGTCTTTCAGGCGGCGAGACGCTGGCCTCACGCCTTCCGAGAGTACGGGACCGGAAAGAAATCAGCAAGGAAAACAAGGATATCGTGACTATTTTCACGCTCTGGACACATCTTGCTAGCTCCATTTTTTCCTGCTATTCACAAGAAAAGACCCTCGAACCGTGGTGGCCCGCGCTGGCGCAAAGGCACCTCGCCTTCCGCGGCTGCCGCGTGACTCTCGCCGACGCCTGCCCCGAAAGGGAGACCATGGTCAGAATCCCCTGTGAGGGCGTGGTTGACGGCGTGACGGAAACCGGCGCGCTTCGTCTCAGTACAGCATACGGAACGGAAACGTTTCTGGGCGGTTCTCTTCTTCCCCGCGACGGGGG
>CAJJMX010000350.1 GCA_905192935.1 uncultured Mailhella sp. | reverse complement strand
TGCGGGCCGCTCCATAGAGTCTGTCCAGCGCCCTGTCGGCGATCATGCGTTCCTGCATGGCCGTTATGACTCCGGCTTCCCATATGGTCTTGCGCAGGTCCTCATAATTCTGCCCTGTTCCCTTCGTCATGGCGCGCACGGCCTCTTCGGCTTCCCTTCCGCTCACACGGATGCCCTCGCGCTCGGCCAGAGCCAGAAGAAAGGTGTGTCCCTTGGCCTTCTTGCGGGCAAATTCCATGGATTCTTCACGCATGTGCTCCAGAATCTCACGGATGGTATCCTCATCGGCGTGCTGCTTTTTCAGATAATGTTCGGCGTCGCGCTGATGCTCGCGATAAAAACGCATGACCAGACTTTCCGGCAGGGGGAAATCCCGTCCTTCAAGCTGCTCCTCCATGAGCTTTGCCTTGCCGTCCCGCTGAATCTGACGCATGCGGGCGGCAAAGGTCTGCTGCCATACTTCCTGCTTCAGCGCGTCAAACGTGGCAAAACCGAGCTTCTGCGCCGTTTCGTCGGTGAGGGGCGGCAGGGCCTCCCTCTGGATGCGGTGCAGCACGACATCAAGCTGCACCTCCCGTCCGCGGAGCACAGGATCAGGATAGTTGTCCGGACAGATCATGACGCCGTGCCCCTCTTCTCCTATGTTCAGGGCTCGGACTATGGGATCCATTTCCGGCACCTTCGCCCCGGGCTGCACGGGCAGAAGCTGAAGACGGAAGTTGTCGGCCGTCATGCCGGGCAGAGGCCTGCCGTCCACGGTGCCGCGAACATCAACGGTAAGCAGGTCGTGATCCTCGGGCTTGCGGCCGGTCACATCCTCGTACCGGGCAAGACGGCGCAGGGCCTGATCGAGCATGGCGTTGAGCGCATCTTCCGAAGGCGCGGGATCCGGGACCACCACGGAAAGTTTCTCAAGATCCGGCAGATCCACTTCCGGCAGGATGTCGAATGACGAGGAAAAGGAAAAACTCTCCCCTTCCCTCGCCGGAAGCCCATGATACTGAGAGGGACAAAGAGGCCGGATGCCTTCCTTTTTAAGGATGTCCATCATGTTGTCGTCGGCCAGGATCTCCGTGGCATCGGCCGCCACACGGGAACCGAAACGGCTTTTGATGACGCTGACGGGAATCTTGCCCGTGCGGAATCCCGGCAGATTCATGCCCTTTCCTATGGCCTTGGCCGCACGGTCAAAGGCTTTTTTCACCTCGTCCGCCGTGCAGGTCACGGAAAGACTGACAGACGTGGGAGACGTTTTCTCTATGCTGTATTCCATGAAAAGTTCCTCGTTCTTCTATGGGCGAAACACCCTTTTCATCAGCTCATTCAGCGCGCGCTCTTCCAGCATGGCTGCGCGCAGTTCAAAAAGTTCCCCGGTGCGGGCAAGAGCATGTCGGTAGCTCTCCGCGTCCATGTTCCTTCTCGCCGCGCGCGCGGCGATCACGCGAGCAAATTCTCCGTCGGGAACAGTCAGACCGTTGCGATCCGCCCACGCAAGAAGCAGGGCGCGGGCTCTGGCCTTTCTGCGGGCCGCCTCTCCGGCCTCGGACTTCATGACAGCAAGAGTTTCCTTGAGCTTGTCCACGGAATCGAACTGCTGCTGCAGATACCGGCGGGAGTGCCGCAGCTCCTCGCGCTGACACTGCTGCACGAGCGCCTGAGGAGCCTCAAATCCCTCCATGTTCTCAAGTCTGTTCAGAAGGGTCTTCTTCGCCTCGGAATACTTGTGAAGCCTGTCCATTTCCAGAGCCCTGGCATGCGCGGAAGCGCCGAGGGAACCGGCATCACGAAAGCCGAGCTGCCTCGCCACGTCATCCGTCAGGGCAGGCAGAACCTCCCTCTCAATGCCTCGAAGGGTGACAACAAGCTCAATGTCCCTTCCCCGCATAGAGGGATCGGGATAGTTGTCGGGACAGGGCGTCGTTCCCGTGCCGGTTTCTCCTATGCGGAGACCTCGGACAATGGGATCAAGATCGGGAGCCTTCTCTCCCGGCTTCACCGGCATGAGACGCATCCGGCAGGAACCGGTGTTCATGCCGGTCACCGTGCGTCCGGAAGATTTCAGCTGCCACTCCGATGTGGTCAAGGTACTGTTGATCGCCTGTA
>CAJJMX010000349.1 GCA_905192935.1 uncultured Mailhella sp. | reverse complement strand
GACGTTTCGGCAACTTCGTCACCCGGCCATCATCCTCTGCACCGTTGCCTTCCCGACAGGAACAACATACCCTCTGAAAAGCGGAAGCGGCCCTTCAAGGCCGCATTTCCGTCAAAGGAGGATGTCTTCTTGCTCTACCCCATGTTCATACAGCGCCGGCTCTTCGGAGGACTTGCCGGAGAACTGCCCGATTTTCCCGGCTGTGTCCCTGAGGGGGATACCATGGATGAACTCATGGAAAACGTTCAGCCGTCCGTCCTTGTCTGGATGGAAGAGCAGAACATGACGATGCTGCCCGAGCCGTCCTGCCCCGGAGAGGATGCCGAAGGCTGCCCGCCTCTGCTCGTGGAAATAACGTTTCAACCTTCGCTCTCCGAGTCATAAATACCCTTCTCCCGCCCGGAAAACACCGTGTCCTGTCTCCCGGTGAGCTTATGCGGCTTTTCCGAAGCGGTTCCATATTCTTCTTCTCATACGGCTTCTTTCTCTCAAGACCTTGAAGCTCAACGATTCATACTGGCACGGTCCATGAAATTCATTCATCTTTCCCACGGCTCTCTCGACTGGGCTCCGGAGCTTGTCGCACGCTGGACGGATGCGGCCGCCCGTTCCGGCAGACCGGATCCCTTCAGCTGCACCCCGGCATGGCAGCTTGCCTTTCACGATGCCTTTGCACCGGCAAGAAGACTGTTCATCCAGGTAGAAGGAGAAAACGTTCTCGCCTTTGCCGAACTTGCGCTTCTGTCCGGTCAGATCATTCTCGTTCCCGTAGAATCGCACTGGATATCGGCAAGTCCTCTGCTGGGACCGGAGGCCGACGAACTTTTCGCCGAAGCTCTGCCCTTCATCGTCCGGGAATACGAAGGACGCCCGCCCTGCTTTCTCATCAGCGGCATGGAAAAGGACTGTGAACTTCTGCGTCGTCTCCTTCTCCGCTTTTCCCCGCAGTTCCGATTCCTGAAGCAGCCTGTCTCGCTTCAGCGCAGCGCCTCGCTTCTGGGAGGCATGGACGGTTATCTTGCCAGACGCTCGGGCAACTTCCGGTCAAAAATGAAAAAAGCCCGCAGAAAGGCCGCCGGACAGGGCATTACCTTTGAACGCGTCATACCGTCCGGCACGGATGAGGCCGACACGGTCTACGCCCGCATGGTATCCGTGGAAGAACGGAGCTGGAAGGGAAAAGGCCGCTGCGGCATGACGGAACCCCCGTCGCTGCAATTCTATCATGCCATGATGAGACGTCTTGCACTGTGCCGGGGCGGAAGGGGCATGTTTGCCGTGCATGAGGGCAAAGACATCGGCTTCATCTTCGGAGGCCTGGCCGGTTCCTGCTATCGCGGACAGCAGTTCAGCTATGATGCGGACTGGAAGGCCTTTTCCATAGGAGATCTTCTTCAGCTCAACCAGCTCTCCTGGCTCTGCGAGGAAGGTGTCGCCCGTTACGACATGGGCATGAGCGATCATCCGGCCATGGCCTACAAGACGCACTGGGCGGAAATGGAGCTTTCTCTTCATGCCTGCCTGCTCATTCCCACACGTGTCTGAACGTATCCGGCCGTCTCTTTCCGCGCATCGTGAATATGAAACCCTTCCTCTTATTTTCCTTTGTCGGAGGCTCAGGCATCATGGCTTTCTTTTCCTTTTTTTTCTACACTCGGTATGAAAAAGGTCTCATGCCGGAACCGCAAATGATCCGCCCGTGCACTTTCACCCTCGGAAAGGACTGAGCGCGACAGAAAAAACGTCGCTTCCGGAACGCAGACCTCTCTTCCTGTTGCAGGCACAACGCGTCACAAGGACACGGTCCCGGAACCCTCTTTTCCCATGGAGGTCGTCCATGAAAAAATGGCTCATCGCCCTGGCGGCTCTTGTCATTCTGCTGGTTGCAGGCGTCATCATCCTCTTTTTCTCCCTCAATTCCATTGTTGAAAAGGCTGTAAACACGGAAGGCCCCAAAATTACGGAAACCTCCGTACATCTGGACAAGGCCGACATTTCCCTTTTCTCAGGCAAGGGCGTATTCAGCGGATTCACCGTAGGCAATCCCGCGGGCTTCAGCGGAAGCCATGCCGCAACGGTGGACTCCATTTCCGTAGCCCTTGATACCGGTACGGT
>CAJJMX010000348.1 GCA_905192935.1 uncultured Mailhella sp. | reverse complement strand
CTGTTCACGGGAGGTCTTGGCGGGGGCGCAGAGGGAGGCGGCGGCGGACTTGAGCATGCCTATGGGAGTAAGGGGAACGGGGGCCCAGTCGAGTTTGACGGCGATGAGTGCTCCGAAGGGCACAGGAAGGGGGGTAAGATTCAGGGGAGCGGCGGCGCGGCGCAGGGAAGCGAGGAATCCCGGGGAGCCGTCCGGCCAGGAAGCTTCTCCCAGGGGGAGAGCCGACACCATGCTTATGCATCGGCCCGGGCAGGCGCGGCGCACCATGGCGTAAAGTTCCCACGGCTTGATGCCGAGGGGGGAATCGGAGCACACGGCGCAGGCGTCGTTCTGGGGGACCTCCCAGTGAGCGCGGGCGCTCTTGGGCACGCCTGCGAAGGAGAAAAGGTTCCATTCCATGATGATGATGCCGCGCGCAGTCACGCGAAGGGCTTCGGAGAGCACGTGTTCCCCTTCGTTACGGGGCAGGGAACTGAGTCCGTGATGGACGAGCACGGCGTAGTCGAAGAAGCCGTCGTCGAAGGGAAGGGCCTCGGCGCTGCCGCACTGGTAGGCCACGCGGTCGCCGGTCTGCTGTCTTGCGGCGGAAAGGCAGGCCGGAGAGCGGTCGATGGCGGTGACGTCAAAGCCTGCCTCCCAGAAAAATTCCGGGGAGAATCCGGCGTTCAGTCCCACCTGAAGCAGGGAGGAGCCGCGCCGCTTCCAGCCGGAAATAAGCTGATGCAGCACCTTCTGTCTTGCTTCGGAAAGGAACCGACGGCGATATTCGGCCATGAAGAGCCTCCTTTGCGGCCAGCATGACCTTCCCGGAACGGAGTAGATTCTCCGTTCCGAGCGGGCCTATTTCTTGTCTTCGGAGTCGTCGGCCATCCAGCGGCTCAGGGCGTCCACGATGCGGCGGGCCTGATCGTTGCTGGAGATGGTGAACTTGGACTGCTGGCGGTATTCTCCGCCCGACTTCTTGTAGCGGCGGATGACGTAGCGGTCGGGCCCGTAGGTATCGTTTTCCTGCCATTCACGGTAGCGGAAGAGCACCGTGGCCCATGCCCCCTTGGACAGCACTTCCTTGTCTATTTCCTTGATCTTGAGAATGCCCTCTTCCTCGTAATCCACCGTAAGTTCGTCAACCGTATTGTTCATGGGATCTCCCGTTTCTGGTTCAAGCATGAAAAGTACCGCACCCGCTGCGCGGCCTCCGGGCAGGTCAGCGCCTGACCCGGAAAAAATTCCTGAGAATACGTGCGCAGGCTTCGGCCTCCACGCCTCCGAAGCTCCAGGGAGCGGAGCCCGTATCGGCGTAGTCAAGGCCCTCGAGACAGGAGCACACGGCTCCGGCCCGGGCGTCCGACGCGCCGAACACCACGCCGGAGACGCGCGACTCCCGAATGGCTCCCGTACACATGAGACACGGCTCGAGGGTGACCACGAGCACGCAGCCGCCGAGACGATGATTCCCCGCGGCGGCAGACGCCCGGCGCAGGGCCAGCACTTCGGCGTGGGCCGTGGGATCGTGCAGGCTCTCGGTTTCGTTGTGCGCCTCGGAAAGCACACTTCCCTCAGCATCCACGACAAGCGCGCCCACGGGGACCTCGCCTGCCCGTGCGGCACGGCCGGCCAGACGGAGCGCCCTGAGCATGAGGGCCCGCCAGCTCGTGCCTGCAGGAGCGGAAGGCTCCGGTCCCCATGAGGAGAACGCCCGCCAGCGTTCATCCTCGGGACAACGATTGCACAGCGCCATAATCAGATAACCACGCGCCGCCGTATGGTGGAAAGCACTTCTTCGGGCGTATCGCACACGGTCACAAGGTCGAGCTCCTCCTCGCGCAGGTAGCCGTCCCTGATCATGCGGCTGCGTATCCATTCCAGAAGACCATCCCAGAAGGCATGACTGTAAAGAATGATGGGAAAGGGCTTGATGCGGTGCGTCTGTGCAAGGACGAAGGCTTCGGAAAGCTCGTCGATGGTGCCCATGCCGCCGGGCATGACCACATAGGCTATGGAGTACTTCACGAACATGAGCTTGCGGATGAAAAAGTACCGGTAATCGCTGCGAATGCTCAGGTACTTGTTGGGGTCCTGTTCCATGGGAAGGTGGATGTGCAGTCCCACGGAGGGC
>CAJJMX010000347.1 GCA_905192935.1 uncultured Mailhella sp. | reverse complement strand
GATAGCCGTTGTTTTTGGCAAGGGTGACGAGCACGTTGCCGCTGTTGGCACGGGCCCAGCGGACGGTGTCCACTTCAGGCTTGTCCTGAGCCATGGCGGTGCCCGCAGTCAGCAGCACGGCGGCCAGAAGTGAGGCGAGGATCTTCTTCATGAGTATGCTCCTTGGATATTATAAGGGACGATATGCTCAGGCCATGCGCCTGTTCACATCGCGGTTGATCTGATGGATGAGGGTGTTTCTCAGCTTCAGCGTTTCCACGTCGTCGAACTGGGTCTCTCGCGTGGGACGCTTTTCCGGCGCTATGGTGCAGTCGTAGATGACTCTGCTCGGCGACTGCCCGAACACGAGGATGCGGCTGGCGAGAAGCAGCGCTTCGTCCACGTCGTGAGTGACGAAGAACACGGTCTTCTTGGGGTCGGTTCTGGCCCAGAGTTCAAGCACGAGATCCTGAAGACGTGCGCGGGTGACGGCGTCGAGAGCGCCGAAGGGTTCGTCCATGAGAAGCACCGGAGGATCGATGGCAAAGGCGCGGGCTATGGCGCAGCGCTGCTTCATGCCGCCGGAAAGCTCCTTGGGCAGCTTGTCGAAGACGGATTCGTCGAGACCGACGTCACGTATTCTGGCGAGCGCCGTTTCCTTCCAGCGTTTTTTCCCCTGCTCGGGAAAGCGCTGCTCAAGCGCCAGCATGATGTTCTCTCCCGTGGTCATCCAGGGAAAGAGACCGTAGTCCTGAAACACCATGCCGCGGTCGAGACCGGGTTTTTCTACGCGTCGGCCGTTCATGGTGATGTCGCCCTTCACGGGGTGCTCAAGCCCCGCCAGCAGTCGAAGAAAGGTGCTTTTCCCGCAGCCCGAGGGACCGAGAAGACAGATGAACGAGCCGGTGTCGATGGAAAGGTCGATGTCGTCCAGAACCGTATGCTCCGGACTGTAGCCGAAAGACAGATGATGAATGCGGATGTCCTGCATGGGATGAAAAGGTGTTTCTGTTGTCAGCGGAGCATTTCGAGAAAGGCTTCCACGCGGACCTTGAGCTGTTCCGTGTCCGCCGGGGAGTAGTCGGTGACGATCTGCAGGAAGGGCAGATGCAGCTCCTCCCGGACGAATCTTTTGACCGACCACGACTCCACGTCATAGGTCTGACAGCCCTGCCACGTGAGATCGATCACGGCGTCGACACCGAATTCCGAGGACAGTTCCCTGAGAGCCGCATACCGGTTCGGGTTGGGCGACATGACCGAGCAGGGCGTATCGAGATAGCGGGAGGCCAGGGCGTCCAGCGGGTCGGCGTTCTCGTCGATCATGAGGCGCACCTTCTTGTAGCAGGAACAGTTGTCCAGACAGACCACGCTTGCACCGCAGTCCTCCAGCAGCTTCACCACCTTGTGGGATCCGAGTCCCACGGGAACGCCGGTGAGAAGGATGCGGGGGGCCGAGGCGGCGAAGGGACTTTCCCCGGATGCGCCGATTTCCCGGGCGATGTCTTCAAGAAGTTTCGTGGCCCTGTCCCAGTCCGGCACGAAGGACGCCCTGTGCGCGATTTCCATGAGCTGCATGCCGGAGAGCGGCGAGGGCTTTCTCTTAGCCAGATCGAGCACGCTTTTGAGCGCGCGGCGGAAGCGGTTGGCCCTGGCTATGGCCTCCTTCAGTTCCTTCTTGCCTATGGTCACGCCGAACCTCTGCGAAAGCTCCTGAATGAGGCGTTCATACTGCCCTTTCCAGTAGGCGAGCGCGGGCTCGTTCTGTATCTGCGGCAGCTGGAGGATGAACATGCTCTTGCGCTCGGCCAGAAGCTCGAACATCTTCTTCTTGCCGTCGCAGGTGGTGTCGGCAATGACGATGTCTGAGGCGGCGAGGTACGGACAGCTGTCTTCCAGGGCGAAGCCGAAGCTGCTCTTGATGAGCGGACAGAGCGAGCGCGGAAGTATGCTCTCCGCGGGCGGAATGGAATCGTTCTTCGTGCCGCACAGCGAAACGGGAACGGCTCCTGCCGCCAGAGCTATTTCCAGAGGCGAGTATATGCAGTACTGCCCGACGACCTTCACGCCTGCCTGCTTTGCTTCCTGAAGGGCCAGAACGTTGCGGTCCGTGATGTCCTTGAATCGTTCAATGCTGGAATACGTCATGA
>CAJJMX010000346.1 GCA_905192935.1 uncultured Mailhella sp. | reverse complement strand
AAGAAGCTCCTTCAGCGTCTGAAAGCCTGCCTCGGCCCGGAACTGGTGAAGGAAAAATTCTCCCCCGGCTCGGCCCGAAAGCACGCCCCCCTCGTTCAGATTGGAGTCGTGCCTCCATCCGGCCACTGCCCGCTACATCCGTTTGAACGAGCAAAACGAGTGTTCCTTACCGGAACCGCCGGAAACAGAAACAGTTCCTTCCCCGTCGCTCTGCTGACGGAAAAGCGCTCCTTTCTTCCGGCCGTATGCCGATGAAAAGCCTCTCTGCGGGATCTGCCTCCCTGTCTGCGTGCTTCTGTCTTCCGTCACCTGCACGGACAATGAAAACTCCGGCCCTGATCCCGGATGAAAACATGGTCGAGCTCATTGAAAAAACTCTCCTCATCCCTGTCCAGCCACCGACGACACGCTCTCGCTCGTTCAGCGCAACGTCGTGCCTCCATCCGGCTCCCCTGCCCCGGTACATCCGTCTGAACGTGCAAAAAGCGTGTTCCTTACCGGAACCGGCCGGAGACTGAAACGGCCCCCTTCCCCGTCGCTCTGCCGACGGAGAAGCACTCTCTTCTTCCGGCCGTATGCCGATGAAAATCCTCTCTGCGGGATCAGCCTTCCTGTCTGCGTGCTTCTGTCTCCCGTCACCTGCTCGGGCTATGAACACTCCTGCCCTGCCGGATAAAAACATGGTCGAGCGTGATCCCGACCTGCTCCTGACTCCGGTCTCATATTTTCCGACGGGGCAAACGCCGGGGCCCACCAAAGACACGTCTCCGTCCCTCCCTCCTACCTGACACTGCCCTGCGCGCTTTGCCGCACCCCTTCTCCGGGAAATCAATATAAAAAAAGCCCCCTCGGGCTGAGGGGGCTTCATATTCACATCGCTGTGAAGGGAACTTACTTGATTTCGACGGTAGCGCCGGCTTCGGTGAGTTCCTTCTTGGCAGCTTCGGCGTCTTCCTTGGAGACAGCTTCCTTCAGGGTGGAAGGAGCATTGTCGACCTTGTCCTTGGCTTCCTTGAGGCCGAGGCCGGTGAGGGCGCGCACGACCTTGATGACGCCGATCTTGTTGGCGCCGACTTCCTTCAGGATAACGTCGAATTCGGTCTTTTCTTCTTCAGCAGGAGCGGCAGCGGCGGGAGCAGCGGCAACGGCAACGGCGGGAGCAGCGGCGGAAACGCCGAACTTTTCTTCGAGTTCCTTGATGAATTCAGCCAGTTCGAGCACGGTCATGTTGGAGATGAACTCAACAACCTGTTCCTTGGTGATATCGGCCATGGTAATGACTCCTTAAAAAAATTCTTTGACTTTGATGGTTTGGGGCGAAATGGCAGCCAAAGGACGCCGTTAGGCGGCCTTCTTCTCTTCGATAGCCTTGAGGGCGTACAGAAGGGGACGAACCATATTGGCCATGAGAGACACAAAATTGGTGGGCACGGCGTTCATGGTCGCCAGAGCCTGAGCAAGCAGCTGTTCCTTGGAAGGCAGCTTGGCGAGATCGGCCACCTGAGCGGGGGTCAGAGCCTTGCCGTCGAGGCTGGCCTGACGGATCTCAAGCTTGCTGTTGGTCTTGGCGAAGTCCGTGAGAGCCTTGGCCACACCGACCGGATCATTGAATCCAAGGGCAATGGCACAGTTATCCTTCAGCGAAGAAGAGATGGAGCTGTGTTCGGTGTCTGCTAAAGCGATGCGGGCAAGAGTGTTCTTGACGACGTGATATTCGCCGCCAGCGGCGCGCAGCGCCACACGGAGCCCGGTCAGCTCTTCCACCGACATACCCTTGAAGTCGGTCACAACCGCAAACGAGGCACGAGAGGCAACTTCCTTGACCTGCTCGATGATTACGGCTTTTTCAGACCTGTTCTTCACGTGATGCTCCTCACGATTGGGTGTTTTGTCTTGTGGAATGCCGAGCCAAAGAATCTGTCTGAGCAGGCTATTAAGACTTTCGTCACCTGCCGTCTTCGACCCGAAATTCCTTCCCTAGCCTAAATATTTGAAAGGCGGAAGGCATCCCTTGCGGGATGCCCTTCACTTAGCCTTCGATGAACTTCTTGCACTGGGCCATGTCGACCTTGAAGCCTGGGCCCATGGTGGTGGAAACGGTCATGGAAAGCATGTACTGGCCCTTGGCGGCGGAAG
>CAJJMX010000345.1 GCA_905192935.1 uncultured Mailhella sp. | reverse complement strand
GGGCTGCCGGGGCAGTGTGGGCGTGTGCTGCCGCACCCGCCCACGGTGGCCGACCAATGGTTCCGCAAGGCGGAACCATCGGTGTTGGCGGAAGGGATTTCCAGATGGTTAAGGGAGAGTTTGGCTCAACGCTCTGGGGCCCCGGGCGACGTCAGGAGCCCGGCCGGTGGTCATGAATAGCCGGAATTCACTTCCGGCGTTAAACGCAGCCGCCGTCGTGCAAGTCCCGCGTCCGTACAGCGTGTCCGGAGCAGACGGGAGCGCGTGGCACCCCGGCGGACGCTGTTCGGGCGTCTGTGGCCCCCGGGCCTCGGAAAATGTTTCTGACGGGTTTTTCACGTTATTCTCACTTCGTATTGACAATATCTCGTGACTGATGGAACAATTGAGATATCAGGCCGCATGACGCGGCCTTTCCGTCGCAAAGAAGGAGCTTCCGTGATGTATGACGACAGCTGCTGTGTATTGAGTCCCCACGAACAGGCCCTCAGGGATCAGGCGCGGGGACTCGAGTCCCCCATGAAGGCAAAACATCCTCGTCTGTACGCGCTCATCGAGCGTTTCGACGGCCGTCCGCCCGTCATAGACATCGAGAGGGCGCGGCTGTTCACCGAGTCCATGCGCGCCACGGAGGGAAAGCCGCTCGTGCTGCGCTGGGCTCTCGCCATGAAGCACATTGCGGAAAATATCACAGTCTACGTCGACGATATTCAGCTGCTTGCGGGGCGCTGCGGTACGGACAGCGGTCGTTACGGCATCCTGTATCCCGAGCTTGACGGCGACTTTCTCGGGGAGAATCTCACGCAGCTGGCGCAGGCCGAGGCCGCCCGGATCATCGTGCGGCCCGAGGATCTTGCGGTCATCACCGGCGAGATCGCTCCCTACTGGAAGGGAAAGACCTATCATGAGGATCTGAACCGCAGTATTCCCGACGACATACGGCGTTTCGTGTACAACGACGAAAACGGCTACACGTCGAAGTATCTGGTGCACGAGACCTCCTCGCTGCGCGCTTCGCTTCAGTGGGTGCCCGACTACAACAAGGTGCTGACCCGCGGCATGGCCGACATCCGTGCCGACATCGCGGCGCGTCTGGCGGCGCTGGATCCGGACAACCCCGAAGACACGCTGGATAAAAAGCCCTTCCTTGAGGCCTGTCTCATCACCTGCGACGCCCTCGTGCACTGGGCGCGTCGTCATGCCGTTCTGGCCCGCGAAAAGGCCGCCGCGGAACCTGATCCCGCCCGCCGAGCCGAGCTTCTCGCCATGGCCGAACACGCCGAACATGTTCCCGAATTTCCCGCGCGCACCTTCCACGAGGCGCTTCAGGCGCAGTGGTTCGTGCAGGCCTTTTCGCGTCTGGAGATACGCACCGGCACCATCGTGTCCAACGGCCGCATGGATCAGTATCTCTATCCCTTCTACCGGCGCGACACGGACGCGGGCATCCTGACGAAGGAAAGAGCCATGGAACTTCTGGGCTGCCTCTGGACGAACATCGCGCAGTTCGTGGATCTGGCCATTTCCCCGTCGAACCGCGAGTCCAGCGAGGGCTACGCTCACTGGGAATCCGTGACCATCGGCGGACAGACCGCCGACGGCCGCGACGCCACCAACGAACTGAGCTACATCATCCTTGAATCCAAGCGCGCCTGTCCGCTGCATTATCCCGAACTCGCCGTGCGGCTGCACAAGAACACCCCCGACCGCTTCCTTCACGCGGCCTGCGAAAGCGTCAAGGACGGCCGCGGCTATCCCAAGTTCTTCAATGACGAGGAGGTCGTTCCTCTGCGCCTGGCCAAGGGCGTGGACTTCGCGTCCGCCCTGGACTACGCCGCCTCAGGCTGCGCCTGCGTGCGCATGCCCAACAAGGATACCTTCACGAGCGGATGCACCTCGATCAACGTCGTGGCCGCCGTGGAAATGGTGCTGCTCAACGGCCGTACCAGAAAGTACGGCAATGACCTCGTCACCGTGGAAACCGGCGATCCGTGCGCCTTCTCCTCCTGGGAGGAGTTCTGGAACGCCTACGTCAGACAGCTTACCTTCCTTCTGCGCAACGCCTTCGCCGTGCAGGGCATCATCAACCGCACGCGCGCCCGTCACTTCGCAAGCCCGCTTACCTCGCTCCTGCACGACAAGTGCCT
>CAJJMX010000344.1 GCA_905192935.1 uncultured Mailhella sp. | reverse complement strand
AATCTCACCATGGAGTAGATCCCCCCGCCCGCTCTGCCCATGCTGGCCGCTACCGCTCTGGCGCTAGGCGTCATTGTGCTCTTCCCGGACATCACCCTCTTCCTGCCGAGACTGCTCGGCATGTAGCCCATCGTCCTTCCGCCTCGTCCGCGGAATGACGACTTGAAGCCGATCCAAAGGACCGTCCCTTGCGGACGGTCCTTTTTTCGTGCCGAAGGACAACTCCCGCTTTCCAAACAAAACCGGAGGCGGCAGAAAACCAGAAGCCGTGAAAATGCTGAAAGGCACGGCATGAACTGACGCCGTGCCCCTTTCGCGGCGTTCAGACACATGAGTCCGCCCCTCGTCAGCCCTCCCCCGCTCCCAAGTCTTTGCCAGAACACGCAAGTCTCGGCATGCACCGACAAAAACTGCCGATATCTCATAATCCTTTATGAGAGAGAAAAAAATGTTGACAAAGACTTGTGATTTTTATTACATCGTTTTATATCCGGCAAAGGAGCAAAACTCCGACGAAGCGTGCCGGAATCATTCCGCAGCGGAATACCGCTCCGGCAGAACGCTTCGCAACATCAACTCAGGGAGATGTCATGAACAGACACCTGCTCGTCAAAGGCGCGAGTCTTCTGCTCGCCCTTCTGGTTCCTTCGGCAGCCTCTGCGGCTTCCGAATCGGCGCTCATGCAGGCCCCGGCCCGCAATGCCGCCATCATCGCCAAGGTTCCCGGGTTCAACTCGGGCAGCGCCGCATCAGCGAAGGCGTGGTCATCCGCAAAAGCTTCATCCGCGACGGCAAGATAGTCATTCCTCCGGCCGGTCTGTACTACAGTTCGCGCATAGCGAGCATAGGCACCATGACCAACATCGAGGTCATGCTTCTCGGCAAGCGCTACTCGGAAGTGGACGAGGCCTTTGAATATCTTGTGCTGAAAAACCGCGTCATGAAAAAGGGCGACTCCATCAACCTTCTGCCCGACGGCTCCCGTGCTCTGCAGTTCGTGAGCGGCAGTTCCCATCCCTACGGCAACAGCGCAGCCTATTCCAGCCTGCGCATCATGAAGTCTTCCGGCAACTTCTACGGCACCAACTTTCAGGTGGCCGCAGACCCCACTCTCGTCGACGTGAACTCCGGCAAGTTCCACGGGCTCGGACTCAGCGAGGGAAGACATCCCGTCACCACCGCCACGGGCGAACCGGTGCAGCACAAGAGCTACTTCGGAGCCTCTATTTATCCGAGCGGCAAATCTTATCTCATTGTGGGCAGAACCAGTCCCACGGAAGTGGAAGTGAAGGAATTCGCCACGCCGAGCCTTACGGAAATCTGGCTCACTTCCGAACCCCGCGTGTCCGGCGCCTACAAGGCCGGCGACAGCGTGAAAATCGGCAGCGCCGAAGTGAAGATCCTCGCTGTGGGCAAGGACTCGGCAAAGATATCCCTCACCGACAACGGCAAGAATACCATAAAGGAATTCAAGGGAATAAACGACAAACACGCGCTTGACTACCTGCCTTCCAGTCCGGCAGAGCGGGCAAAGTGGCAGATGGCTTCCGACGACGGCAAGGTACGCGTACAGGTGGCCATGCTCCATCCTGAAGGTGCCCTCACCGACGACGGCAAGGTGCGTCTCGACATGTTCAGCGGCGTATTCAGTCTGAAGAACCCTCAGGCATGGCCGGGCGATCCGCGCTTCACGGTCCGCCCCGACACCTGAGCGTCCTGCAGTGAGCTGAACGAGATCATTCTCGAAAACACCGACGAGATCGTTCTCGACAGCACCAGCAACGTGTTTGCTGGTCCCGAAAACTACTTTAGCATCGTGATCGACGACTTTGACGGCAAGGTGGTGAAGGCCTGGCACTTTGAAGATGCCGACGGCAACAGGAGCCCCAACCTTGCATCGTTTGCCAAAGGTCACAACATCGACCTTCTGGCCAATCTGGAAAACAAGTCCATCAGTCCCTTTGCGCTGCGTCAGTCCCTCAACATGCTCTACGACGACCTTGAAGCAAAAGGCATGGTCATGAGCCGTTAATCTGCCGCCGCTACCGCACGGCGTCTGTGAGGCGGAGTTCTGCTCCGCCTCTTTTTTTCATGCCGGAAAAAGGTCTCCGACAAAGGACGGCTCCCCCATAATCCGTCCTGGAGGCGATAGTCGGTCGGGGGCAGCATACG
>CAJJMX010000343.1 GCA_905192935.1 uncultured Mailhella sp. | reverse complement strand
ATCTGCTCGCTGAGCAGACGGAAAATGGAATCGAGATTGGCGGCGATATGATAGCGCAGAGACTCCCTGTGTACATGGGACGGGCCGAAATAGCCGGGAAAGAGCACGGCCTTGAGGCGTTCCATCACTTCCTTCAGCACTTCCTGAGAGGGCAGCGGCGTGGAGCAGTCCTTGGAGTTGAGCACGGCGGAGAGCGATTCCGGACGGCACAGGGCCTCGGTCACTTCATCGAGTTCGCGCATGCGGGAGAGGGCCAGTTCCTGGTCTGGGGCGGGGAAGCAGGGGGTCATGAATGCTCAGTCCTTGAAAAGAGGGGTGGAAAGATAGCGTTCACCCGTGTCGGGGGCGACGGTCACAATGTGCTTTCCCGCAAATTCGGGACGCATGGCAAGCGCCATGGCGGCGCGCACGTTGGCGCCGGTGGTGATGCCGCAGCTCATGGATTCTTTGCTCATGAGCATGCGGGCCGTTTCCATGGCTTCCTCGGTGCTCACGGTCAGTATGCCGTCGACAAGGGAACGGTCGAACACGGCGGGCACGAAGTTCGCGCCTATGCCCTGGATGCCGTGAGATCCGCTGCGCCCTTCCGAAAGCACGGGGGATTCCGCAGGCTCCACGGCAAACGTACGTATGGAGGCGTCGGCTTCCTTCAGGCGGCGGCTCACGCCCATGAGCGTGGCGCCGGAGCCCACTCCGGCCACGAAGGCGCAGGGCATGAAGCCTTCCTTCCGGCAGTCTTCAAGAATTTCCGCGCCCGTGGTCTCGTAGTGCACGCGCGGGCCGACGGGATTGCTGAACTGGTCGGGACGGAAGGCCCCGGGCAGCGTGGAGAGCAGTTCGTCCACCTTGTCCTGCGCGCCCTGCATGCCTTTTTCCGCAGGCGTGAGCACCACTTCCGCGCCCATGGCGCGAAGCAGCGCGATGCGTTCTTTGCTCGCGGAGGCGGGCATGGTGAGCATGAGTCTGAGTCCCATCTTGCCGCAGGCCACGGCCAGCCCTATGCCGAGGTTGCCGCTCGTGGCTTCCACCACGGTGCCGCCGGCAGAGAGCTTTCCTTCCTTCATGGCGGCCTGCAGGTATCCCAGAGCCGCTCTGTCCTTTATGGAGCCGCCGGGGTTGCGGGCTTCGTACTTTACATGAATCTTTGCGGGAAGATGAGCGGAAACGCTGCCCAGAAAAATGAGCGGCGTATGTCCTATGGTATCGAGAATGTTCATGGGATACCTCACGAATGATCGGGGAAAGAGGGAATGTCGTCCTTGGTGAACATGCGCCAGAGCACGGAGGTCTCGCCGTCCTGCTCCCGCTTTTCCGGCGTGACGTGTAAAATGGGTTCGTTCTTCCAAAGGTACGTCATGCTGTTGTCCGGCGCGATGTGACAGGTCATGTTCGCGGCGATTTCCTCGGGCTTGAGACGGCGGGGATTCACTCCCATTTCCTCAAGCTGCTCGCGGAGAAGTTCCTCAACACGGGCGGCGACCTGAAGATTCGGTCTGGGCGCGTCTTCACTGGATGCTGACATGGTGTCCTCGCTTTGGATGATGTGGCCGCGCGGGCCTGTCCTATACGATAACCTTTTGTCTTGTCTTGGCAAGGCCGCAGCGGGCCGGACTCGTGAAAATTCCTAGCTTTTCGCTATGATTTATGGGATGTGGCGAAAAGCGCCGCCTTCGTGAGCAGAGAAGGCCCGAGGGCGAAGCGGACGGGATGTGCGGCAGGATTGTCGGATTTTAGGCACCGGGCCCCTGAAAAAAGACCCGCGCCGGGGGCGGAGCCCTGGGCGCGGGCACGTCAGACACGCGACGTCAGCGGAGAGGAACAGGCTCCTTCAGCCCGGCGTCTCCCTGATAGCGCTTGTCGTAGTCCACGCCGTGTATGACGCGCGGACGCGGTGTGAATTCTGGCGAAAGGGGAGAATCCTTCATGTGCGGACTGGAAAAGGAGACTCTGCACAGATCAAGCATGACATAGGGGGCGGCATCGTTGACGAAGGGCACGCTCTGGGCGTGCTCCATGCGTTCAAGCTCGGGTTCCGTCATGCGTTCCCTGTAGGATGGAGACAGCCATATGATGAAGGGGATGTCCACATAGTACCTGGAGTCCACGGAGTCGTGATGGCCGTGATGTTTTCTTGTGTCGAAGACTTCTTCGCCGTGGTCGGAGAAGAAAAGAAG
>CAJJMX010000342.1 GCA_905192935.1 uncultured Mailhella sp. | reverse complement strand
CGGGGAGAAGACTTCGAGGCCTACAGCCCGGTGGTCAACATCAATCTCAGGGAACAGCGTGTCGACTCCATGTGCAACTGCATGGAAGCGTTCAACGGCCCCTGCCGTCACGTGGCCGCCACGGCCATACATTTCATCAACTCCCTGGACATCTCCGAAGGCAAGGCCGATCCTGCTCCCGCGCCCCGGGAAGACTGGCGGCAGAGCTTCCGTCACTTCTTCGGCGGCACCTTCGAGCCGGAAACGGGACGCCACTATTTTCTGTTCCGCTTCTTTCCGGAGCCCGGCCGTCTGTCCGTGGAATTCTTCCGCGCAAGGCAGAACAAGACGGGCCTTTCCTCCGTGCGTCAGGAAGTGACGCTCGAACAGATCCTGCGCAATCCCGAATGGTGCGAGCACTCGCCGGAGCTGCCCGTGGTGTGCCGTCAGATAGCCCAGTACCTCGACTACTACGGGCATCGCGTGGAGATCCCCGACGGACTGCTCTCGTGGTTCTTCTGGGCCATACGCAAGGAAGACTATCTGTACTGGAAGGACACGGAAATCCCCTGCCGCATCGAAAGCTCCACCATGGCGCTCAAGCTGCGTCCCTCGCTGGACGACGACGGCCTGCGCTTCGACGTGCTGCTTCAGCGCGAGGGCAAGAAGCCCTTTTCCATCATCGACGAGGAACCGGACGAAAGCGGCGACATTCCCGCGCCCGCGCATGAAGGCGCGACCTTCCACGGACAGATGCCTCTGTGGGTGTGCTGGAATCAGGGCTTCTATCCCGTGCAGACCTGCCTGAACCATCACGTCATTCAGGCGCTCGTGCACAAGGGACCCGTCATCCCGCAGGAAGACATCCCCGAATTTCTCGACAGGGTGTGGACGCGCCTGCCCGCCTCGGAACTCTACGAGCAGGACGAATTCCTTAAAATCATGGAACCCGTCTTTCAGCCGGCGACGTACAATCCCAAGCTCTTCCTCGACGAGGAAGGTAGCCTGCTCACCCTGGAAGTGCAGAACATCTACGAAACGCTGCACGGCGAATTCACGCTGCCCGGCCCGAATCCCGATTTTCAGACCGGCAGCTACGTGTACGAGGGCAAGACCTTCCTCGTGCGCCGCAACCAGGTGGAGGAAAACGCCCTCATCACCCAGCTTTCCGACATGCGCTTCCAGCCGAGAAGCAGCCGTCTGTGGTTCATGGAGCCGGAAGAGGCCATTTCCTTCCTGCTCGACTCCTATCCCACGCTGCTCGAGAACTGGCGCGTGTACGGCGAGGCCACGCTCTCGCGCTACAAGGTGCGCGCCTCCACGCCCGTCATCAACGCCAGCGTGGAGAGCAACGAGAAGGAGAAGTGGTTCTCCCTCGACATCTCCGTGGATTACGACGGCCAGAACCTGCCGCTCGACCGCATCTGGAAGGCCTGGCTCAAGGGCAAGCGCTACGTGCAGCTCAAGGACGGCTCCTACGCGAGTCTGCCCGAATCGTGGCTGGAAAAGCTGGCCCACAAGCTCAAGGTGCTCGGTCTCGATCCGGCCAAGCCGCCCAAGCAGAAGTTCAAGCAGTACGAGGCTCCGGTGCTCGACAACCTGCTCGAAGATCTGCCCGGCGCGCTGGAGGACTCCTTCTGGAGCAAGCTGCGCGACAACATCCGCAATTTCCACGAGGTCAAGCAGATAGAAACGCCCAAGGGCCTTCAGGCTTCGCTGCGTCCCTACCAGCTTCAGGGCATATCCTATCTCAACTTCCTCAACGAATACGGCTTCGGCGGCATCCTGGCCGACGATATGGGCCTTGGCAAGACCATTCAGACCCTGGCCTTCATCCAGCACATGGTCAATCACGGTTCGCAGGGGCCGAACCTCATCGTGGTGCCCACGTCCGTGCTGCCCAACTGGGATCGTGAAGCGTCCAAGTTCGTGCCCAATCTTTCGCGCGTCATCGTGTACGGCACGCGGCGCGAGGGGCTGTTCCGCAAGATAGCCTCCTCCGACCTCGTCATCACCACCTACGCCCTGCTGCGCCGCGACATGGAGGAGCTTGAACAGCACGAGTTCAACTCCATCATCCTCGACGAAGCCCAGAACATCAAGAACCCCAACACCATCACCGCGCGCTCCGTGCGGCAGATCAACGCCAAGATGCGCCTGTGCCTTTCGGGCACGCCCATCGAAAACAACCTCTTCGAGCTGTGG
>CAJJMX010000341.1 GCA_905192935.1 uncultured Mailhella sp. | reverse complement strand
GAAAGCCTTACAGGCGCACAAGAGGAACCACCGGCTATGCCGGTGGGGCCCCATTCATGCCCGGAGAGCGCTCTTTTCGTCGTGCCCGGCAGCCGTCGGCGTGTCGCCGTGAGGCAGAGCGCGGGGCGTTTTTGTCCCTGCGCAGGACGCGATCATGCCCCGGAAGGAGGGAAAAAAGCGGCGGCGCAGGTCCGGGGCTTTTTATTCGTCTTCAGGGCGCGGCGCGGAAAAGGTTCCTTGCACGCAGAAGGATGCAGCAGGACGGGGAGAAACGTGCGGCAGCGCATGGTTTGCCTTTTTTGTTCCAATATGATACCATGGTAAATTAGCGTTTCATCCACAAAAGGACTGCATCATGCTGGAATGGCTTACAAGCATCAACAACTTCGTCTGGGGCCCGTGCATGCTGGTACTTCTTTTCGGTACCGGTCTGTATCTCACCGTCGGGCTGCGCTTTTTCACCATCCGCAATTTTGCCCGGGGACTGCATCATGCCTGGGCCGGACGGCGTTCCGATTCCGAAAAGGGCGAGATCTCTCCCTTCAACGCGCTCATGACGGCCCTTGCCGGTGACATCGGCACGGGCAACATCGTGGGCGTGGCCACGGCCATCTACATGGGCGGTCCCGGAGCCCTGTTCTGGATGTGGATGACGGCGCTCGTGGGCATGGCCACCAAGTTCAGCGAAGTGCTGCTGGCCGTGCATTTTCGTGAGCGCACGCCCGGCGGCAACTGGGTGGGCGGCGCCATGTTCTTCATCAAGAACGGACTCGGCGCTCGCTGGATGTGGCTCGGCAGCGCCTTCGCGCTGTTCGGCATCGTGGCCTGCATCGGCACGGGCGCCATGGTGCAGAGCAACGCCATAGGCGGCGTGCTCGATGCAAGCTTCGGGGTGTCGCCCAGGCTGTCGGCCCTGGTTTTGCTGGTGCTTTCGAGCGTGGTGCTGCTCGGCGGCGTGAAGCGCATTGCCGGCGTTGCCGGAAAGATCGTTCCCGTCATGGCGCTCTGCTATGCCGCCATGTCGCTGCTGGTCATCATCATGCACATAGGCGAGGTGCCCGCCATCTTCGGCATGGTGCTGCGCGAGGCCTTTTCTCCCACCGCGGCCCAGGGCGGCGCGGCAGGCGCCTCCATCATGCTGGCCATACGCATGGGCATGGCCCGCGGCATCTTTTCCAACGAGGCCGGACTCGGCACGGCTCCCATGGCCCATGCCGCCGCGTCCACCAATTCTCCCATGACGCAGGCCACCATCGGCATGCTCGATACCTTCATCGATACCATCGTGGTGTGCAGTCTCACCGCCTTTGCCCTCCTCCTTACCGGAGAGTGGACCGACGGACAGCAGGGCGCGGCCATGACCTCCGCGGCCTTTGAAAGCGTGCTTCCCGGCATAGGCAGCATCATGGTGGCCGTGTGCCTTTCCCTGTTCGCCTTCACCACGGCCATGAGCTGGTGCGTGTACGGCGAGCGCTGCGCCATCTACTTCTTCGGCGACAGGGCCCAGATCCCCTTCCGCATCGTGTACTGCCTGGCCATCCCCGTGGGCATACTCACCAAGCTCGATCTGGTGTGGCTGCTGGCCGATACCTGCAACGCCCTCATGGCCATACCCAACCTCATCGCCATTCTGCTGCTCAGTCCGGTGCTGTTCAGGCTGGTGCGCGAGGAGGAGGCGAAGTTCCGCGTCGAGTGCGACAGGGACTGAGCGACGTTTCTCAGAAAAAAGGCGGGGCCTGCGCTCCGCTTTTTTTTCGCCTCGTTCCGGAAGGCCCGGCGCAGACGCGCCGCCCTCCCGGAGGGCAGAAGGAGGTGCGTGGTCTTCAGGAAAGGGGAGCGCGGCAGACGCGGAGGTGCGGAGGGGCGATGCCGGGAAACGGGAAGAAGGGGCGGAAAGGCCGCCCGCAGAACTCCCTCCGGCAGGATCGGAAGAAGGCGGTTGCCCGAAGACAAAAGGCCTGCGGGAAGCCCGGCGGTCTTGTCGGGCTCTGCGGCAGGAGAGGGGAAGGGCGGAAGAAGACGCCGTCATGGCCTGCGGCCGCAAAGGCTTGGAGCGCTCCCGGAAAGAAGTCGAGTCCCTTGCCGGCCGAATTCAGGGCCGCGCCTGCGCCGGAAGCTCCGGTGCCGAGGATGGCGGGACGGATCCGTGTCCGTGCCTTTCGGCTGGTGGACGCCTGAAACAGA
>CAJJMX010000340.1 GCA_905192935.1 uncultured Mailhella sp. | reverse complement strand
AGATCGCGGAAAAGGAGCTCACGCGGCTTCTGACCTCGCGACATCGCGGCGTGACGGACTTCTTCACCATGAACACGGACAGCATCCGTCAGACCATGGAAAGCACCACGACCACCATGCGTCTGCTCATTTCCTGCATCGCGTTCATATCGCTGCTCGTGGGCGGCATAGGCGTGATGAACATCATGCTCGTTTCGGTCACGGAGCGCACAAGGGAAATCGGCGTGCGCATGGCCATAGGCGCAAGGCAGTTCAACGTGCTTCAGCAGTTCCTCATCGAGGCGGTGCTCATCTGCGTCATAGGCGGCGTCACGGGCGTGCTTTTGTCCGCGGGCATCGGCCTGCTGTTCAACAGCTTCATCCAGGACTTTCCCATGTCGTTTTCCACGGGCTCCATCGTGCTGGCCATCACCTGTTCCACCTTCATCGGCATCATCTTCGGATACATGCCGGCCCGCCGCGCCGCCACGCTCAACCCCGTGGACGCGCTCTCCCAGGAGTGATTCCATGAAAGCCACGCCTCTTCTCTGCGCCGCGCTGCTGCTTGTTTCCGGCTGCGCCACCCGCGACTATCAGATACCGTCTCAGGGGATACTGAGCGAAAGTCAGATCGAGGAAAACTTCCGCATAGACCGCGAATGGTGGAAGCAGTACCACGACCCTTCCCTCGACAGGCTCGTCGCCACGGCGCTTGAACGCAACATCGACCTTGCGCGCAGCACCGTCACCGTCAACAAGGCGCTGTATCAGGCAAGGCAGTTCGGCGCGGATCTCGTGCCCACGTTTTCCGGTTCCGGCAGCGCGGGCTCCCGCACCGCTCTCGACACGGGCACGGCGACGCGCAGCTTCGACGCTTCCTTCGGCCTGGCCTACGAGCTCGATCTGTGGGGACGCCTGCGCGACTCCACCTCGGCGCAGGTATGGGAGTATCATGCCACGACGCAGGACCGGGAAGCCACAAAGCTTGCTCTCATCAACAGCGTGGTGAACACCTGGTACAGCATGGCCTACACCTCGCGCGCCCTGGAACTCAGCCGCGAAAGCCTGGGCTACTATGAACGACTGCTCAGGATCATGCAGGAGAAATTCCGCTCCGGCCAGACCGACGGTCTCGACCCGGCCCAGACGGAACAGAGCCTGCTTGCCCAGAAGACCACCGTACTCACGCTGGAAGAAGATCTGCGCACGGAAAAGCAGACCCTGCGCGATCTGCTCAATCTGCGCCCGGACGAAGAACTCGACCTGCCTCTGCCCGACCTTCTGGCCGTGAAGGTCCCGCCCGTGGATCTCAACGTGCCCGTGGCCGCTCTCGGCGCAAGACCGGACGTGAATGCGGCCGAGTACCGACTGCTCTCCTCGTTCCGCAATGAAAGCGCCGCCCGGGCCGATCTTTTCCCCTCGCTCACCATAGGCGGCACGCTCGGCGCCTCGGCCTCGTCGGGCTCCGATCTGTTCCGATCCTCCTTCATCAACGGTCTTATAAGTTTGAATCTGCCGTTTCTGGACTGGAATCGTGTAAAATGGAACGTGAAGATTGCCGAAGCCGACTTCGAGGACGCCAGACTGGCTTATGAAAAAAGCGTGACCGGAGCCCTGAACGAAGTGGCGCTCTATTACAGCTCCCTGGAAAATGCCGAGCAACAGTTTGAAAACATTCAGAAAAAATACGACGCCGACCGCAGGGTGGAAGCGTACCGCAAAGCACGATATGAGCAGGGAGCCGACGAGCTCAAGGACTGGCTGGAGGCGCTGAAGGCGCTCAACGATTCCCGGCTGGCGGTTCTCGAGCGGAAATACGGCATTATTTCCGCCTCAAACGCCGTCTGGCAGGCCATGGGAGGACGCATTTTCAGCCGCTAAATAATTTATTCATGAGATTGACCTTTCTCTGTTTTCATCAGAAAATCGCCCCATCTGTTTTCATGCCGATGAGGCGATTTTCTTTTCCCTCCACAGCTGAAGCATTGAGATATAAGGACACTACTCATGAGCACATTCCGCAATCTTTCCTACGCTCTGCTTTTTCTCTCCATTCTGTCGCTTGCGATGATATTTCCCTTTTCCCGCGCATCGTACGGCATGACCACGTTCACCTGTCTCGGCGTCTTCATTGCCGTGTTCGCGGTCAGTCTTGTAGCGCTCATCGCTTCGCTCACCATTTACTTTCATTCCAAGCACACGGCCA
>CAJJMX010000339.1 GCA_905192935.1 uncultured Mailhella sp. | reverse complement strand
ATGAAACTGACCGGTTCGGAAATTTTTTGTGAAGTGCTGGTGGAGCAGGGAGTCGACACGCTGTTCGGCTACCCCGGCGGCGCTGTGTTGAATCTGTACGACGCACTGTATAAATATCAGGATCGTATCCGTCATATCATTACTGCCCACGAACAGGGCGCCGCACATGCGGCCGATGGCTACGCCCGTGCTACCGGCCGCACCGGCGTTGTTCTGGTAACCAGCGGTCCCGGTGCGACCAACCTTGTTACCGGCATTGCCACGGCCTACATGGACAGCGTGCCCATGGTCGCCATTACCGGCAACGTGCCTACTCCCCTCATCGGACAGGACAGCTTCCAGGAAGTGTACATCGCAGGCATCACCATGCCCATCACCAAGCACAACTTCGTGGTGGACAGAGTGGAAGACCTCGCCGACATCCTGCGTGAAGCCTTCCGCATTGCCCAGACCGGCCGCAAGGGCCCGGTGCTCGTGGACATTCCCAAGGACATGACGTCGGCCATGGCCGAGTTCGTTCCCGCCGCTCCCGTGCGCGACGCCTACACCTCGAAGATCGACATGGACGCCATCGCCAAGGCGGCGGAGATCATCAACAATGCCAAGCGTCCGGCCATCTATTACGGCGGCGGCGTCATCTCGTCCGGAGCCAGCGCGGAACTTGCCGCCCTCATGAAGAAGACCTGCATGCCCGGCGCCTACACGCTCATGGGCGCAGGCGTCATAGACAGCGACGATCCGCTCAACCTCGGCATGGTGGGCATGCACGGCTGCCGCACGAGCAACTTCGCCCTTGACTATGCCGACGTCATGGTGGCCGTGGGCACCCGCTTCAGCGACCGTGTGGCCCTCGCTCCCGACGCCTTCGGACGCCGTGCCAAGCTCATCCAGATCGACATCGATCCCAGCGAAGTGAACAAGAACGTCGGTGTGGACGTCAGCCTCATGGGCGACGTGAAGGACGTGATCTGCGCGCTTCTGCCCAAGCTGCATCAGACCTGCCGCGACGAATGGCTTGCCCAGATCGCCGAGTGGAAGCAGGAAGACTATCGCCCCGAGGACAGCGACACCTCGCTCAAGCCCCATCAGGTCATCCGGAAGGTCAATGAAATGGCCGGACTCGACGCCATCTACGTCACCGATGTGGGCCAGCATCAGATGTGGGCCGCTCAGTATCTGCATCACGTCAAGCCCCGCCATTTCCTCACGAGCGGCGGCCTCGGCACCATGGGCTTCGGCTACGGCGCGGCCATCGGCGCCAAGATCGCGAGACCCGAAAAGAGAGTCGTGCTCTTCACCGGCGACGGCTCCTTCCACATGAACATGAACGAGGCCTGCACGGCGGTGAGCTTCGGACTGCCCGTCATCACCGTCATTCTGGACAACCATGTTCTCGGCATGGTGCGTCAGTGGCAGACGAGCTTTTACGGCAAGCGCTATTCCTGCACCGACCTCAATCGCCGTACCGACTATGTGAAGGTCATCGAAGGGTTCGGCGGCAAGGGCTTCCACTGCGAAACCATGGCCGATCTGGAAAAGGCCATGGCCGAGGCTCTTCAGAGCGACGTGCCCGTGTGGATTCACTGCTGCATCGACAAGGATGAAAAGGTGCTGCCCATGATTCCCGGCGGATGCACCTGTGACTCCATCATCATGGAATAGAGAAGGGGGACAATATGACGAAATATGTGATTTCCATCGTGGTGGATAACAACGCCAACGTCATGGCCCGCGTGTCCTCCCTTTTTGCCCGCCGCCGCTTCAACATGACCAGCGTCACGGCCGCTCAGACCAGCGATCCCACCGTGTCCATCATCACCATCGTGACGGAAGGCGATTCCCATGTGCTCGACCAGATCGTGAAGCAGACGCTCAAGATGGAGGAAGTGAAGTCCATCACGCTTCTTCCGCCCAACGAAAGCCTGCTCAGCGAGACCATCATGCTGCGCATAGCCTTCGATGCGGCGACGATTTCTTCCATCAAGGATATCGTTGAGGTTTACCGGGCACGAATTATTGACCTTACCTCTAGTAGCATGGTAATACAACTCACCGGCAAGCCTTCCAAGATAGAAGGCTTCCTGGAGGTCATGTCGCCCTATCAGATCCTTGAGATGTGCCGTTCTGGCATCATCGGCATGCCCAGAGGATCGCAGAGTGATTGGTGGAAAAGCAGCAAGGACTAACCTCT
>CAJJMX010000338.1 GCA_905192935.1 uncultured Mailhella sp. | reverse complement strand
GTTGGCCACATAGTCTTCCACGGTGACGGCGGGAATCTTTCTGTCATCCCAGCCGAACTGAAGCTGCGAGGCGTAGCAGCGGAGAGAGTCGCGCATCCTGCCGCCGAGAAGCTTGTATACGGGCACGTTGAAATACTTGCCCTTGATGTCCCACAGCGCGATGTCGAGGGCGGAGATGCCCGAAAAGACCACGGGTCCGCCGTTCTGTCCCCAGAAGGAGGACTTGTAGAGCTTTTCCCAGATGACTTCATTGTCCAGCGGGTCCATGCCGATTATGCTTCTGGCGAAATCCTGAATCATGCCGAATGCGGCTCTGTGCGCGTTGCCGTAGGCCAGGGCGGCTTCGCCGTCGCCGTAGATCCCGGCGTCGGTGCAGACGCGGCAGAGCACGGGAGCCCAGCCGGGATTGTCCGCGGGGTGCATGTCCATGAGGATGACGTCGACACTGGTTATTTTCATACTGTGAACCTCCGATGGCAGTATCAGTGAATCGTCCACTTGAGCAGACGGTTCTTGGCCTTTTCAAAAAACTGCATGACGATGACGAGCACGATGACCATGAACACGAAGCCGCACCAGGCCTCCGCGTAGAGTCCGTACTCCGTGTATTTCTTGACGTAGAAGCCCATGCCGTATTCCGCGCCGTACATCTCGGCATAGACGAGCACCAGAAAGGAGCCGCGCAGGGAGGTGATGAAGCCGGAAAGTATGGAAGGCATGGCGGCGGGAAGAATGACCTTGCGCATCCTCTTGAAGCCCGTGAGCTCAAGTGTGGCAGCATTGTCGAGATAGCGCCTGTCTATGGTCATGATGCCGTTGATGGTGGCGAAAAGCGTGGCCCAGATGGTGTTGTAGACCACGAGAAACAGCGAGGCCGCGCGGAAGTTCGGGGCAAGAAGCAGCGCAAAGGGCGACATGAGGATGGCCGGAATGACACTGATGGAGTAGATGACCGGATGAATGACTTCCCGGAACTTCTTGTGCATGCCCATGAGCGTTCCGAGAAAAAGGGCGATGGCCACGGCGATGACGATGGAAGGGATCATGAGCTGGAAGGAGTAGAGCATGTTCATGATGAGCGTCTTCCAGTCCTTCAGGAATGCGGCGCCTATTTCGCTCGTGGGCGGAAAGAGAAAGGAGTTGAAGGCCTTGGTGTCGGCAATGTATTTGTAGCCGAGAATGATGCCTATATAGATGAGGATGGTGATCCAGTATTTTCTGAGGAACGAGACGAGCCTGACCATGGGCGCTCCTTGAAAGGAAAAGCCCGTCTTCCTGCCGGAAGACGGGCCGGGCGGATTAGAAGTTGTTGGCCTTGAAGAAGGCGAGACGGTCGTCATAGAAGGCGGGGTCTTCGTCGTAGCGTTCCGCGATGAGCTCGTCGAGGGCTTCCTTGTACAGCTCGACGTTGATATGGGCGTCAAGATCGTAGTTCTTGGCGCTCTCAGGCAGGAAGCCCGTATCCATCATGATCTTCCAGGTGGCCTTCACGGCATTGCGCACGGGGTCGACGCTGGGGCGATAGTTGGGGTTCTTGAGATACGCGGCCACGAAATCTTCGCTGGCATGCAGTTCCTTGGCGAGTATCTTCACGCTTTCATCGGGGTGGGAGAGAAGGTACTGCTCGGAGCGGATGAGGGCCTTGAGCAGCAGCTTGACGGTCTTGGGATTGGCCTTCACGAAGTCGCTGTTCATGTTCATGCGGCAGCAGCCGTAGTTGGGCTGAAGCTGGTCGGCCCAGACCACGATCTCAAGCTGATCCTTCATGTTGCCCACGCGGAACAGAAGGTCGCCGCTCAGGCTGGCATAGTCGGCCTCACCCTTGATGACGGACGTGAGGCGGTCGCTGTTGGTGCTGTAGGTGAGCCAGGTGACGTCGTCGATGTTGTATCCGGCCCACATGAGAGGACCGGTGATCCAGGTCTGGCTCTTGGGCGCGGCGATCTTCTTGCCGATGAAGTCGGAAACGCCGTGCCAGCCCGTGCCCTTTCTGGCCACGATGTACATGCCCTTGAGCATGTAGCCGCCCACGATGGTGAAATCCGAGCCCTTGGCCATGAACTGCAGAGGATTGTTGGTGCCGTTGTTGGACGTGACGTCCACCTGCTTGGCGTTCAGGGCGGTCAGGGCGTCCGAGGTGGAGTTGAGAGGGATTTCGATGACGTTGATGCCCACGTCCTTGAGATAGCCGTTGTTT
>CAJJMX010000337.1 GCA_905192935.1 uncultured Mailhella sp. | reverse complement strand
GTGGAACCCCAGCCCGCAAAATAGTCCGTGCCTTCCTTCATGCGTCATATCCGGGGCCCGTACCTCGGCGTGCTCATGCTGCTCGTGTCCATCACAAGCACGCAGTTCGGCACTTCCGAGGCCAAGTTCCTCATGATGAAGGTGGGACCCGAAGTCACCGTGGCCCTGCGTCTTGCCTGCGCCACGCTCCTTCTTTTTCTCGCGCTGCGTCCGTGGAGACATGTGCCGCGCAGGGGCGAATGGAAAAGCGTGCTCGTGTACGGCGTGGCCATCGCCTTCATGAACGGCTGCTTCTATCAGGCCATTGCCCGCATACCGCAGGGCGTGGCCGTGGCCGTGGAGTTCTCCGGACCGCTGCTCGTGGCCGTGTGCTCCTCGCGCCGCTGGACCGACTACGCGGGCATCGTGCTGGCCGTGGCCGGACTTCTGCTCATCCTTCCCTGGACGGGACTCGACGCCGGACTGGATCTGACGGGCATGGCCTTTGCCCTGGCCGCCGCCGCAGGCTGGGCCGGATACATCGTGTTCGGACGCCGTGCGGGCGGCGGAGGCGTGTGCGCGGCCGCGTGGGGCATGCTTGCCGGAACCCTGGTGGCCGTGCCCTGGGCCGCCGCGGTGTCGGACGGGACCTTTCTTTCCCGGCCGGATCTGTTCACCGACGTTCTGCCCCTGGCCTTTGCCGTGGGCTTTCTGGCCTCGGCCCTGCCGTACGGGCTTGAGATCGTGGCTCTGCGCATCGTTCCGCCGCAGGCCTACGGCGTGCTCATGAGCCTGGAGCCTGCCGCCGCCGCGCTTTTCGGCTTCCTCATCCTCGGCGAGGTGCTTTCGCCGCGGCAGTGGTGCGCCCTCGGACTCGTCATCTCGGCCTCGCTGCTCGTCATGAGAAAGTCCGGGGAAGCGCGGGAAGACGCCGCCGGGGAGAGCGCCTGAGGCAAAGAAGCGTCGTTCTGCCCGGCCGAGCCGGGCCCCTCGCGCCCGAGAGCCTTTTTCCCCGGAGAAAGTCGTCATGTCCGGCACACGGGGCCCCTCGCGTCCGTGAGGCTTTTCCCCCGACAGGCGTTTCCGGGCATCCCGCAGATGCGCGGGAAGTTCTGCCGCCGGGCAGAAGGCTCTCGAGCAGGACGGAAGATCCCGCAGCGCGCAGGGCCGCGGCGGAAGCTCTGCCGGACGTGCCCCCGCCCGTCTCCGAAAAAGACGGACGCGCCGCCTGCCGACGCTTCTCCTCATGCCCCCGAAGAAATGACATGTAAAAAAAAGACCGGCCTTCCGAGAAGGACCGGTCTTTTTTTCAGCTCCGCGCCGGGGAGGCGAGATTCTCACGACTCCGGCACGGCGGTATTATTCAGCGCATGTTGTTGGCCTTGAGGTATTCCACGAGGATGTCCGGGAAGTCGGAGAACATGCCGTCCACCTTGAGCTTCTTGAAGGACACGTCGAGCACTTCGTTGAAGTCCTTGAAGCCCTTGGGCAGGGAGTCCTTGCGCAGGGTCCAGGAGTGCAGCTTCATGCCGTTCTCGCGGGCGAGGTCGCCGAGGTTGGAGAGGGTGTAGCCCTTGCCGTCGGCCGTGGGCACGGCGAGAAGGTTGAAGTTGGGGGCGTAGATGGTGGCGTATCTGGCAACGTCCTTGATGCCTTCAGGCGTGGTCAGCCACTTGTGGCGGGCCTTGTCGTCCTTGGCGCCCTGGCCGCCGGCGGTCACGAGCATGCACAGCTGACCCTTCCAGCCGAGCTCACGGGCGCGGATGACGGCCTCATAGTCGAAGATCTGAAGGATGGCCTTGCTGTCCGGGCTGTTGTAGCCGAACTTGGTCATGGTATCGATGGTGGCCTTGAGGATGTCCAGACCCTGGGTCATGAAGAAGTCGGGTTCCTTCACTTCCACGTACACGCCCACGTTCTTGCCGGTGGACTTGTTCAGGCCCTGCACCTGATAGAATTCTTCCTCAAGGGAGGGGATCTGATAGCCGATGGGGGAATCGGGGAAACGGCCGGGGAACACGGCCTTGCCGGTCTTGGGATCGAAGCGTTCCGTCACGCGCAGGGTGCGCAGTTCGTCGTAGGTGAAGTCGGAGGCGTAGTAGCGGCCGTTTTCACGATGGCGGTTGGGGAACTTCTTGGCCACGTCGGTGGTGGTATCCACGAGAATGTCGTGCATGACCATGAGCTTGCCGTCCTTGGTCATGACCACGTCCTGTTCC
>CAJJMX010000336.1 GCA_905192935.1 uncultured Mailhella sp. | reverse complement strand
CGGCAGGCCTGCCGGGACGGCGTCGCCAGCCTGGAACTCAAGGGCGAACAGCAGGCGGAGATCAACGAGAAGGAACTTCAGGAAATCGCCGACCGTCTGGAGGAAATGAAGAAGAAATCCGTGGCCAACGCCTTTCTCAAGGCCTTCAAGATTCTCGGGGCCATCGTGGGAGCCATCGCCTCCGCGGCCAGCATCGTGGCCGGAGCCCTGACGGGCAATCCTCTGCTCATTGCCGCAGGCGCCGTGGGCATGGCCATGACCGTGGACAGCGTGGTCTCTCTCGCCTCAGACGGAAAATACAGTCTTGCCGCGGGATTCACGGAACTCGGCAAGAAGATGGGCATGAGCGATGAAGCCGCCCATTGGTTCGGCTTCGGCGTGAACATGGCCTTCATGGTGGGCTCCATAGCCGTCAGCTTCGGCGCGGGATTTGCCTCCAGCGCCGGCAGCATTGCCAACGTCGCAGGCCAGACCGCCCAGAAGGCCGCACAGATCACGAGTCTGGCCTCCAAGGTGAGCAACATAGCCTCCGGTGCGGTGAGCATGGGCTCAGGCGCCGCCACCATAGCCGGCGCCGTGTTTGACTACAACATCTCGCAGAGCCAGGCCGACAGCAAGGAGCTTGAGGCCATTCTGGAACGCCTCCGCGAAGCCATCAAGATGGATCGTGATCTTGTGGAATCGGAAATGGAGCGGGCAAACGACCTCATGTCGAAAGTCAGAGAAATCGTCGGTGAATGTGCGGAAACCCAGAGCACCATTCTGGGGGCCTCCCCGACCATGGCCTGACCGGAACGGTCAGAGAAGAGGACGATTCCAGGCCCATAGACAGCGTAAACAATCTCGTCGGCTTCGACCAGCCTCTGTACGATATCCTGAAGACCGCCTACACGAAGGCCACGGGCAAGACCGACAGCGACTTTGAACAGCTTGTCCTTGCCACCTCCCAGAACGGCAAGCTCTCCTTCATGGAAACCGTGGACGAAATCCGCGCCCTGCTTCCGAAGCCGCTCGGCACGGCATCCTCCTGTGCCGGAGCCGTGGCCCTCCCCTCCTTCGGCAGCACCTACCTCGCCCTGATCACGGAAATGAGCTCGGAAGAACGCCGCCGCAACGCCGAGATGCGCGCCCTTCAGACGGAGGAAATGGTCTCCAAGATAGAAGAACAGGCCGACACCATACGCGACAAGGCCATAGTTCAGCTGGTCACGGGCGTCGTCACCGGAGCGTTGAGCATAGCCCAGGGCGCGTCCTCCATAGGCATCACGGCGAAGGGCATCGCGGGCAGCGAACAGACGGCGCAGAAGGCCTACAACTCCTCCATCGAGACCTCCACGGGCGGCGGAACGAAAGCCATCGTCGGAGAGCAGGCCATGAACGCCGCGCTGGAAAAGGCGCAAAACGCCTCGACTCTGGCCAGACAGCAGGCCGACATGATGCTCACCACCCGGATCCAGGCCTTCAACTCCTCCATGGGCGGAGTGAACAGCATTCTCGGCAGCATAGGCCAGTGCGTGAGCACCATGTACGACGCCGCGCTCAAGGAATCGGAAGCCGACGTGGAACGCATCCGGGCCCAGCAGCAGAATCTGGAAAGTCTGGACGAAGCTCTGAAGACGCTCATTCAGAAGGCCCTCAGTTCCCAGGAAACCATTCAGCAGAATATAAACCAGACCAGAACGAAGATTCTGGGCTGAGCACGCCCGTGCCGGAGAGAGAGAACTCTCTCCGCGGCACGGACGAAAGCCCGTCCGGGGCGTTGCGGCCGATGCCGCTCCGGTTCACAAGATATTTGACAGCCATCGGCAAAAGTCACTAGAGTGGGAAAAATTCAGGAGATCGTCATGACGTCGCCTCTTCAGCCGACCGCCGACATCATCACCCGGGCTGCGGGATGGAAGCAGGCCGTTCCCGATGACGACGGAGTGTTCCGCTTTTCTCTGGAAGGCGGTCTGGACTTCGAGCTGTTTTCGCCCGAAAACAGTACCGGCATACTGCTTGCGGTGCTCGACGGCGTTCCTCAGCAGAACGACGACCGGGCGGAAGACACCATCCGGAGGATGGCCTCCCTTGCGGCCGGATGCATGAAAAAGCTCCGCTCCGTATTCAGCATCGGTGAAAGGGGCTTCGAGCTGTACCGCACCTTCCGCCTTGCCGAGGTTTCGGAACGTTCCCTGACTGCCGAGGTGCGCGACTTTCTCAAC
>CAJJMX010000335.1 GCA_905192935.1 uncultured Mailhella sp. | reverse complement strand
CCGGGCCATGACAAGCAGGCTCCGTCATGTGAAAAATTCTGCCACGGTGGACGGTCGGGCCTTTTTCCTATAGACCAGCTTCATGCACGAACTCTCCCTTATGGCAAGCGTCATGGACATCGCGCGGGAAGAACTTTCCCGCCACGGAGCACACCGTCTCACTCTTCTGCGGATTCGGCACGGCGTACTGGATCAGGTACAGCCCGACGCCATGCGCATGGCCTTCGAGGCCATGACGGCAGGCACGGCCGACGAAGGAGCGAAGCTCGAACTTGTGGAAGAGCCGCTGCGCCTTTCCTGCTGCATGTGCGGTCACGAATTCACCCCCGAGAACAGAAGCGCCCTCTACGCGCCCTGTCCCGCCTGCGGCGAAACCGTCCCTTTCAGCGTCATCGGCGGAGAAGGCATTTTTCTCGACCATCTGGAAGCGGAGTGACACCGCCATCTCGTCATCTTTTGAACACTTCGAGGCTCATCATGGAAATTCCCGTTGTCCGCAACGTACTGGAGGCCAATGACCGCATAGCCGGACGCCTTCGCGCCGACTTCGCGCGCCGCGGCATTCTTGTTCTCAACCTCATAAGCTCTCCCGGCTCCGGCAAGACCTCGCTTCTGGAATGCACGCTGAACGACCTTGCGGGAGAATTCCGCATGGCTGTCATTGAAGGCGACCTTCAGACCGACAACGACGCAAGACGCGTGGCTGCTTCCGGCGCCCAGGCGGTGCAGATCAACACCGAAGGCGGATGTCACCTCAACAGCAGCATGGTGAGCGAGGCTCTCCAGTCTATCGACTGCGAAGGACTCGACATTCTCTTCATCGAAAACGTGGGCAATCTCGTCTGCCCCACGGAATTCGACTGCGGGGAGGACGCCAAGATAGCCCTGCTCAGCGTGACCGAAGGCGACGACAAGCCTCAGAAGTATCCCTATCTCTTCCACAAGGCCAAGGCCATGATCCTCAACAAGATCGACCTGCTCGCCTATGTGGATTTCGATGTGAAGAAGGCCCGTGCCCACGCCTGCGCCCTGAACGCCGATCTTGCCGTCATGGAAGTGTCGTGCCGCAACCATGAAGGTCTGAACGCCTGGTACGACTGGCTGCGCGCCGCCGTAAAAGCCAAGAAAGAAGCCGCCCATGAGTGAAACTCCCACCTGCTGCATGATGCCCGAATCCGCGCCCTTCCACTCCTATGCGGAAGTGATGCGCCACCTCGACTCGCTCGGGCTCTTTCATATGGATATGGGGCTGGACCGCATGAAGCGGGCGCTGCACGCCCTCGACCTCGACAAGTTCCGCTGCCCGGCCGTGCAGATCGTCGGCACCAACGGCAAGGGTTCGACCTCGGTGTTTCTTCAGTCCATAGCCATGGCTCACGGCATGAACGTAGGTCTTTACACCTCGCCGCACTTCGTGTGGCCTGAAGAGCGCATACAGCTCAACCACACCATGCTGCCCCGTCGCGTATGGCCCGCGCTTGCCGGAAATGCCGTTCAGGCCGAAAAGGATCTCACCTATTTCGAGCTTCTCACCGCTGTAGCGGCTTCCGCCTTCCAGACCAGTGAAAGCGATCTCATGATCTTCGAGGCCGGACTCGGGGGCCGTTACGATGCTACCACGGCGCTTCCCGTGGACATGGTGTGCTTTGTGCCCATGGGCATGGATCACATGAACGTGCTCGGCGACACCCTTGCCGCCATTGCCGACGACAAGTCCGACGCCCTGCGTGCCGGCGTTTCCGTAGCCGTCAGCGCGCCGCAGGAGCCGCAGGCCCGGGACATCCTGTTTGCCAAGGCGCAGGAGCGCGGTATTCCGCTGTGCTGCTGCCCCACGGCCGAAGGCTGCGACGGCAGTCCCGCAGGCAAGGCCCTGTGGGAATGTCTGCCCAAGGAGCTCAAGGCCTGCTCCGTGCTGGCGGACGACGTCGTGCTCGGCCTGCGGGGAGCCCATCAGCGCATAAACGCCCAGACGGCCGTTCTGGCCTGGGTCATGCTCTGCCAGCGCTATCACTGGAAGACGGACGCGCATACCATCGCGCTCGGTCTCAGCAGGGCCTTCATTCCAGGAAGACTTCAGTTCGCACCTGCCGGGGAAGGACATCCGGCCATGTGGCTGGACGGCGCACACAATCCTCACGGCATGACGGCGCTTGCCTCCGCCGTATCCTCCATGAGCGACGAGGAGCGGCCGGGAGCCCTGGTGTT
>CAJJMX010000334.1 GCA_905192935.1 uncultured Mailhella sp. | reverse complement strand
GACCTCATGAAAAACATTGCCGCCGCAGCCTTGTGCCTTGCGCTTGCTCTGACCTCCTCCGTGGCCGTGGCCGCGGAGCTTACGGTTTCCGCCGCCGCCAGTCTGTCGGAGTCCTTCACGCAGATTTCTTCGGAGTTCACGAAGGAAACGGGCGTGAAGGTCAATCTGAACTTTGCCTCTTCCAACAATCTGCTCAGGCAGATGGAGCAGGGGGCCCCGGTCGACGTGTTTGCTTCCGCCGATCAGGAGACCATGGACTCGGCGGAGCAGAAGGGACTTGTCGATCCTGCCACGCGCAGGGATTTCGCGCTGAATGATCTTGTGCTCATCACGCCCGCCTCCGGCACGCTGACGGGCCCCGAGGCCCTTCTCGACGCTGCGGTGAAGCATGTGGCCGTGGGCACGCCTGAAAGCGTGCCTGCCGGAAGATATGCCCGTGAGGCGCTCACCACTGCCGGGACCTGGGACAGGCTGCAGAATAAGCTCGTCTTCGGCAACAATGTCCGACAGGTCCTGAGCTATATCCAGCGCGGCGAGGCGGACGCCGGTTTCGTGTACCGCACCGACGCTCTTGCCGGCGGCAGCGATGTGCGCATCGTGACCGCCATGACCGGCCACAAGCCCGTGTGCTATCCCATCGCCGTGACGAAGGACTCCGCCTCGAAGGATGCCGCGCAGAAGTTCGTGGACTTCGTGCTTTCTCCCCGTGGTCTTGAAATTCTTGCTCATTACGGATTCAGTCCGGTGAAGTAGGGAATAGAAAGAGCTCATTGTCGGGCCGCCCTTCTTCATGTGAGGGGCGGCCTTTTTGTGTCCTGCGCGGGAGGGATGCTCAGGCTCCGGAAGTGGGACACGGTCCGACTTCTGATGCCGCGGCGACGCTGCGCCCGTTCATGTCCGTCCTCTGGCATGACCGGGCGCGGGAGTACGGAAACAATATCCTTCCCGCCTTCCGGCGGCAGCCTTCAGAGACGGACAGGGAAAGAGGCAGCTCTTGAAAAAGGCGGCTCCGGCTTCGCCTTTTTGCCTGAGACACGGGACGATGCCTGCGGGAGCCTTGCTGTCTGCCGTTCATGGCCTGCCGCGTTTCCGCGCTCACAGGCGGAGGCATCCCGCTCTGAAGCCCGTTTTGCGTCCGGCATCTTGTCGGAAGCGGCAAGGGGCGAAGGTACAACGGCCGTTACACGTCGTCGAAGCCGAAGGGTCTGTCGGCCTGTCCCCCCCGGCTCAGGATGTCGGAGAGGTAGGAAAGGGAGTCCTGAGAGAAAAGAGAGCGGTTGCGGAAGTCGTGTTCCATGGCCAGGATCCGTCCGTTGGCGTAGACCGCGAGATCGTCGGCAAAGGCGTCCACGTCTTCGGGATCGTGGGTGATCATGACCAGGGGAACGCCGCAGTTCTGGAGTATGCGGTCGATCTCCTTGCGCATGCGGAGGCGCAGAAGAGGGTCGAGGGCGGCAAAGGGTTCGTCGAGAAGCAGAAGTCTCGGAGAGATGAGCAGGGCCCTTGCCAGCGCCACGCGCTGCTTCTGACCGCCTGAGATCTGGGAAGGGCGCCGGTCGGCAAGATGGGTGATTTCCAGAAGGTCCAGAATGAGCTCCAGGGATTCCTGCTGTTCGGCGCTGAGTCTGGCCGGAAAGAGGGCCCGGAAGGCGCTTCCGAAGATGGGAACGTGCGTTTCCTTCTGATGCAGGGCGAAAGCCAGATTCTGGCGTACCGTCATATGGGGAAACAGCGCGTAGTCCTGAAAAACGTAGCCTGTGCGGCGGCTTCTTGCCGGGATATTGATGCCTTTTTCGGAGTCGAAAAAGACGGTATCATCCATGATGATGTGTCCGCGCTTCGGATGGACGAGTCCGGCCAGCATCTGGAGCGTCAGGGTCTTTCCGGAGCCTGACGGGCCGAACAGCACCAGTCTTGAGGCGGAACTTTTCAGGCTGATGTCGAGGGAAAAGGCTCCCTGCTTTCCCTTGAGCGTCGTCTGGAGTGACAGATCGATCACCGGGAACCTCCCAGAAGATAGTCGGCGGTTATGAGGATCAGGGCGCAGATGGCCGAGGTGATGACGACAAGGCAGGTGGCCAGCGCATCGTTGCCCGCCTGGAAGGCGTCGTAGATGGCGAGAGCAAGCGTCTGCGTCTTGCCCGGGATGTTGCCTGCCAGCATGAGCGTTGCGCCGAATTCGCCCATGCCGCGGGCGAAGGCCAGCATG
>CAJJMX010000333.1 GCA_905192935.1 uncultured Mailhella sp. | reverse complement strand
CCTCAAGCCTGTTGATGGAACGCAGAAGCGTGGACTTGCCGGAACCGGACGGCCCGATGATGACGACGCGCTGTCCCTGATAGACGTGCAGAGAGACATCCTGCAGGGCCGGCAGCTCTCCGAAGAATTTCCACACGTGTTCGATGCGGATGATGGGTTCCGCATTATTTGCGTTTGTCATAGTAATTCAGCCTGGATTCCAGAATGCTGACAGCCTTGGAAAGCAGCAGCGTGATGATGAGGTAAATCAGTGCAATGACGGTGTAGGTCTCAAAGTACAGATAGCTCTTTGCGGCAAAGCTGCGGCCGAACTGCATGAGGTCGGGCATGGCCATCACGGACACCAGGGAGGTATCCTTGAGCATGGCTATGCACTCGTTGCCCACAGGGGGAACGATGGTGCGCAGGGCCTGCGGCAGCACCACGAGAAGCATGGTCTGCACCTTGTTGAATCCCAGAGAACGGGAAGCTTCGACCTGTCCCTTGGGCACGGCCATGATGCCGGCACGGAAGACTTCGCCCATGTAGGCGCCGTAGCAGAAGCTGATGGCAATGACCGCCGAAGTCAGACCGCTTACCTGCAGGAACTTGGCCAGTGCATAGTAAATGTAGAAAATCTGCACCAGCAGCGGGATGCCGCGTATGACTTCCACATAGGTGGACGCTATCAGATTGATGATGCGGTTGTGCGACAGCCGTCCGAGACCGGTAAGAAGTCCGAGGGGAATAGCGCAGATGATGGAAAGTATGGTCACCTCGAAGGTGACCACCAGACCACCCGGCAGGAACCGGAGGATCTCCAGATACGGATCGGGCCAGACGGTGCACAGCACGGTCAGCACGACCACTGCGCCCACCAGGGACAGGGACCAGGCGTTGACGAGGCTCCCCTTCTCGGAATCGGGCAGCACAAGGCCGCCCGCCGGAACTTCTATCTTTCCCTCCGGGGCCATACCGGCCGGAAGACCGTTTTCTTCATTCTCACGCATGGTTCACGATATCCTGAAACTGAAATTGACCGTCTCTCGCAAGACTATTCGCCCAGCCACTTGTGGATGAGCTTGGCTTCGATACCCTTGGCGCGCACGGCTTCGATGCCCTTGTTCAGGCGTTCCACGAGGTCCTTGCGGTCCTTGCTCACCACGAAGCCGAAAGACTCCGTAGCCTCGGTGCGGAAGGCAACGGTCAGCTGATCGGAAAAGCCTTCCTTCTGGTTGGCGTAGTAGAGGGCCACGGGGGAATCGCAGACCACGGCGTCGATGCGGGAGTTGAGCAGATCCTGCATGGCAAGGCCCACGTTGTCGTATTCACGGATCGTCATGTCCACGCCGCTCTTCTGAGCCACGAAGATACCGGTGGTGCCTATCTGTCCGCCGAGCACCTTGCCCTTGAGATCGGCAAAGCCGGAGGCGGAGTCGCCCTTGCGCAGAACCACGATCTGCTGCACGTCGTAATAGGGCACGGTGAAGGCAAAGGCGCGCTGACGCTCGGGCGTGATGGTCACGGCCGAGGCGATGACATCATAGTTGCCCGCGGCAATGCCCGCGAAGATGCCGTCCCAGGCCGTCATCTTGAATTCGGCTTCCATGCCGGCTTCGGCGGCAACGGCCTTGAACATGTCCACGTCGTAGCCGATGATGTTCTTGTTGTCATCGAGAAATTCCATGGGCGGCCATTCGGGGTTGGTGGCCACGATGAGCTTCTCCGCAGCCATGGCGGAAGAACAAAGCATTGCAGGCAGCAGAAGAGCGCACAGAAGACGACGAATCATGGAAACTCCTTGCGGGGCAAAAAGTGCAGAAAAAAGGCTGAGAGTTCAGCCTGCCTCATGTTCCTGCCGGTTCGCGCCTTGACGCACGCCTGCCGCCGGCACGGGAATCAAGCATATAATCCGTGTTACTATGAAGGATACAAGGTACCCTGTCAAGAAAGCCTCCTCTGCCGCCTCCGTGTCCTTACGTCCGGAAACGGCAGAAAAAAAACGTCTCTTCGCCTCCTCCCCGTCCTGACATCTTCGCCGGCATGATAAAGAACTCGCCGGATTAATGCTCTTTTTCTCCCTTCTCCGCCGTGCCGGTCCGAACCTTCCGCCCGGCCCGGAGACGCGCTTTCCCTTTGTTCCGGACAAGAGAAAAACAATACAAAAAAGTTTTGCCGGACAGGGAAATCACGAAAATCGGGCATCCGGAGTTCTCCAACGAAGAAGGCC
>CAJJMX010000332.1 GCA_905192935.1 uncultured Mailhella sp. | reverse complement strand
GTTCGCCCATGGCCAGATTGAGCGTCACGTTCATGGAGCGGATGAACGTGTCCCGGCAGTCGGGATAGCCGGAAAAATCCGTCTGGGACACGCCGGTGACGATGTCCCTCATGCCCTGCTCCCTCGCGCACACCGCGGCCACGCCAAGAAAGAACATGTTGCGGCCCGGCACGAAGGTGTTGGGCCAGCCGCCCTCGGGCTTTTCCCTGTCCATGGTCATGGAGGCGTCCGTCAGGGAGCTGCGGCCTATGCGGGAAATGAAGGTCACGTCCTGCACGTCCAGAGGTATCTTCGCCTCCTCGGCGATGGCGCGGGCCATGTCGAGTTCGTGACGGTGCTTCTGTCCGTAGAAGAAGCTCAGGGCCCTTACGTTCTCAAAGCGCTCGCGCGCCCAGAAAAGGCAGGTGGTGGAATCCTGCCCGCCGCTGAAGACCACCAGCGCGCCGGACATCAGGACACCTCCCGCACTTTAAGGATGTTGTAGGATATGCCCTCGTCGTAGACGTCGGTCTCCTCCACGCGCTTGACGTGATTCACCACGCGCACGGTCACGGGCAGCACGACGATCTCATAGAGCGTCTTGAGCGCGGTCTGGGCCAGCATCATGGGGAGCATGTCGGCAAAGGACATCATGCCTGCAAAGGCGCAGGGGAAGAATATGAGCGAGTCCACGCCCTCGCCGAGCAGCGTGGAAACGATGGCGCGCAGCGAAAAATGGCGTCCGCGGGAGGCCACCTTCATGCGGCTCATGACGTAGGCGTTGAGGAAGGAGCCCGCAAGGAAGGCCAGAAAGCTCGCCGCCGCGATGCGCGGAGCCAGACCGAACATGTAGTTGAAGTGCGCGGCCCCGTCCCAGAACGGCGCGGAAGGCAGAAACACCGCGATCTGACCGAGAGCCGCCACGAGGAAGTTCATGGCAAAGCCGGTCCAGATGATGAAGCGCGCCCTGCGGAAGCCCCACACTTCGGCAATGCAGTCGTTGATGATGTAGGAAACGGGAAAGACGATGACGGCCGCGGGAAGGGCAAGGGAACCCAGCATGAATATCTTGGCGGCCAGCAGATTGGAAATGATGAGACAGGTACAGAAGACGATGCCGAGCAACATGAACGTTGCCGAAAAGGACTGTTGTTTCATAGCTTGTTTTTTACGTGGTTTTCAAGCACACGGCGCTTGTTTTTTACGTGGTTCTCAAGCACACGGCTCAGGTGAACATTCGGGACCGGAAACGAAGGGACGATCGACAACCTCCTTGACTCAAAACTTGCGAAGACAGGCCGACTATGCCCCAAAGCATCGCGCATGGCAAATGCTTTTCCCCTGCGAAAATCCGGGGACGGCACATGCATAACCGATGATTTTTTCTACAAAAGAGTCATATTGCCTTTCCCGTCTTCCGAAGACGCCCCGCCTTGACAGAAGGATTCTTTCATGGAAAAGAAGTCTGGCGTCCCTGATTTTCCGATTTTGTAAAAGACGGAACGCCGACGTACCGGACACCTGCGGAGCATGAAGGACCGGTCGCCCCCCGTCACTCATCCCGCCGCCGCATCCGGCGGCACGCCTATCTTCCGGAGGAGAATCCATGAAGAACCGCATCAGCCTGCCTGTGCAGATGGCCATAGGCATGGCCCTCGGCATCGTCGCCGGTCTCGCCGCCCCTTCCATGGGCTTCGACACGGCATGGTTCAAGCCCATCGGTCAGCTTTTCATCAACCTCATACGCATGGTCGTCGTACCGCTCGTTCTGGCCACCATCGTGGCCGGCGCCGCCAGCGTGGGCGATCTCAGCAAGCTCGGCCGTCTGGCCTCCAAGACCCTCATCTACTATTTCTGCACCACCGCCGTGGCCGTGTTCATCGGTCTTGTGTTCGCGAACATCCTGAATCCCGGCGAAGGTCTCAACCTCTCCACCGAAGGCCTCAAGGCCCAGGCCGTGCAGGCCCCGAGAATGGTGGACGTGTTCCTCGACATCGTGCCCCTGAACCCCATCGACTCCATGAGCAAGGGCAACATGCTCCAGGTCATCTTCTTCGCCATGCTCTTCGGCTTCGGTCTGAGCGCCGTGGGCGAAAAGGGCAAGACCGTGCTCTCCTTCTTTGAAGGCTGCGCCGAAGTCATGATAAAGGTGACCAACATGGTCATGGTCTACGCGCCCTTCGGCGTGTTCGGCCTCATCGCCTTCACCGTGGCCAGCCACGGCGCGGCCGTGCT
>CAJJMX010000331.1 GCA_905192935.1 uncultured Mailhella sp. | reverse complement strand
CCGGATACTTGTCGAGCACGGCCTTCACACCTTCGGGAGCGGCCACGAGGTTGAGGGAGCAGATCTGCTTGCAGCCCTCCTTCTTGAGCACGTCGATGGCGGCGATGAGGGATCCGCCGGTGGCCAGCATGGGGTCGAGAATGATGGCCACGCGCTGGTCGATGCGGCGGGCCAGCTTTTTGTAATATTCCACGGGCTCCAGCGTCTCTTCGTTGCGGTACATGCCGAGAACGCTGATCTTCGCGCCGGGCACCATGTCGAGCACGCCGTCCATGAGGCCGAGACCTGCGCGCAGTATGGGCACGATGGTGATCATCTTGCCTGCCAGATAGTCCACTTCCACCTGACCGGCCCAGCCCTTGACCACCTTCTTTTCCGTGGGAAGGTTCTTCGTGGCTTCGTAGGTGAGCAGACGGGCCACTTCCTTGGCCAGCATGCGGAATTCGCTGGTGGAAGTGCTTTCCTTGCGGAGCAGGCCGAGCTTGTGGCGGATGAGCGGATGGTCGACGATATGAAGAGCCATATGAGTGTCCTTTTTGTTGAAGGAGCGCGCAAGCGCAGGGTACACAAATGATGATGACGTTATACCCATGGGGCCCCATGCCCGTCAAGGCGGCCTTTTTCCTGTCTTTTCCCGGACTTCCCTGTTGCGGCGCAGGGGATGGCGGCTTGTGATTGTCTTTTTGTTCGGAACAAGACAGGCAGGCGGGAGGGGCAGGGCCGCACGTGTCGAAAAAAAGAGAAGAGAAACGTTTTTACGGGTGAGTTCCGGGCCTGGAGACATGCGTCTCGGCGTATCGACGGGGAGGGGCTTCGACGTTTTTCCGTGCTGCGGATGTAAAGTTCGCGAGGTGCGGCATCCGGGGCGTTGCGGCTGTCCTGCCGGCGCGGAAGACGGACCGGAAACTTTTTGCGTCGCCATGCGGAATAAGCGCGGCGGGTTCCTTCGCCCGGCAGGGAAAGGGACTGAGCGACGCATCGGGCAGGAGGCCCTGTCCGGCCTGGAGGCATGGGGCGTCAGGACGAAAGTCGTAAAAAGCCCGGGCGGCGGACCGTCCGGGCTTTTGCAGTTCAGCATGAGGCGGCCGGAGAATCCGGCAGACTGCTATTCGGCAAGTTCGAAGGGCTCGCCGCCTTCACGCTTCATTTCGATGGCGATCTTCCACAGCAGGGTGACCACGAGGGCGCCCACGGCGAAGATGCCGAGACCGATGGAGACTTCCCAGAAGGTGGGAGTGTAGACTTCATAGGTCTCGTAGGGTGTGGGGGCGAAGCCGCCGATGAGCAGGCCGAGGCCCTTGTCGATCCAGGAGGCGATGACGAGCATGACGAGCGCCCAGGGCAGGATCTTCATGTTGTTGCGGAACTTGGGAATGGCCAGAAGGAAGATGCTCACGAAGGCGAACACCACGGCCACCCACATCCAGCCGTTCAGCCACACATCGAGACCTTCATGTCCGTTGAAGATGAAGGTGATGGGATGCTGATGACCGGGAATGCCGCTGTAGAAGGCGGTGAACAGTTCGAGCACGTAGAAGAACATGTTCAGGCCCATGGCGTAGGCGATGGTGATGGAAAGGGACTTCACCACGGCCTTGCCGGGATCGAAGCCGGTGAGGCGCTTTAAGAGCAGCAGGGCAAGCAGCAGGATGGAAGGACCGGCGCAGAAGGCGGACGCGAGGAAGCGGGCGGCCATGATGGCGGAGAGCCAGTAATGGCGGCCGGGGAGACCTGCGTACAGGAAGGCCGTGACGGTGTGGATGGAGAAGGCCCAGAAGATGGAGACGACCACGAGCACCTTCACCCAGCGGGGCACGGGGACGTGACGGCTTTCATGTTCCAGCGAGGTCCAGCCGATGACGGCGTTCAGCAGCAGATAGCCGCAAAGCACCGTGGCGTCCCAGAACATGACCGAGTTCGGCGTGGGATGCAGGATGATGTTCAGCACGCGCTGCGGCTGGCCCATATCCACCACGATGAAGAGCATGCACATGATGACCGCGCCGATGGCGAGGAATTCTGCGAACACGATCACGCGGTGATAGGGATGGTAGTGATGGAAGGTCGCGGGGAGCACCAGCATCACGGCCGCGGCGGCCACGCCCACGAGATAGGTGAACTGGGCGATGTAGAAGCCCCACGAGGTGTTGCGGGTAAGACCGGTCATCTGAAGGCCGTAGATGAGCTGGAACACATAGACGATGAAGGCATAGCCTATGATGGCCAGCAGGAAGATCAGCCACAGATAG
>CAJJMX010000330.1 GCA_905192935.1 uncultured Mailhella sp. | reverse complement strand
CATGGACATCACGCAGCCCGGCGTCATGAAGCAGGCTGCGGAGAAGGGCCTCTTTGCCACGGTGTGCGCCGACATGCTGAAGGATACCTGCGCCGTTCTTGACGACATGCTGAATGAGGACGATGAGGCCGGATCCCGCTCCTGAGAAGAGATTTTCCCCTCTTTTTAAAAACACTCCTCCGGACTTTCCGGAGGAGCGTTTTTTCAGAAGCATGTTCGGGGCGCTTGGCGCAGCCGTGTCCTGCGACCCTGAATCAGAGCGGGACGGCGCGGGGCATCCTGAGATAAGGAAGCCTTGCGTCTACCGGCAGCAGCCTGCATAGGGGCATCGTGCGCAGCGGTCGGTGCGTCGGGGGGTAAACGATTCGGCCGTGGCCATGTGCCGCAGCACGAAGCTAAGCAGGGCGGGAATACGTTCTTCGATGATGCGTTCTCTTGCGGCGTCGTCGATTTTTGCGCCGAGCAGGGGTATCTCCTCGCCGCGGTCGGAGAGCTGCACGAGGGCGGCGTCGAAGAGCGGGGCGAATCGCAGATATTCGGCATTCTGCGGATCATGGCCGCACATGTAGAGATAGGCGGGCAGCTGTATGCTGGGCAGGCTGCGGGCCAGGTCGTCAAGCGGGTCGATTCTGCCGGGAGTCCAGTTTTCCATGGCATCCCAGAGAAAGCCGTCGTCCCAGAAGGAGGGATGAGGCTGTCGGCTGGTGCTGCCGCTCTTGTAGTCGAGAACGACGAGTCCTGTTTCCCGTCTGTCCAGGCGGTCTATTTTTCCTTCCAGAATGAAGCGGTGTCCGCTCTGCTCGAGCGGAGCGGAAACCTTGTGTTCGAGCTGCACGATTTCCAGCACTTCCGGCTGGATGGAGGCAAAGTCCCGCAGACGCGAGGGACCGGCGGCTTCCAGCATGAAACGGCTCTGCGCCGGAAGATTCTCGGCAAGGCCGCTTTTTTCAAGCTCCTCTCGAAAGAGGCTCTCCAGCCGTTCCGCGCTCAGATCTCCGGGACTTACCGGAAGCCCGATGAAGGGCTCGAAGGCCCGCTGAAGCACGGCGTGCAGCATGGTGCCCACGCCGAGGTGATCGTCGCCTTCCACCACCTCGTCCAGTTCCTTCAGCGTGCACACGTACTTGCGGAAAAAACGCGCAGGGCAGGAAATATAGGTGTCGAGTCCCGTGGGCGAGAGACTCTTCTCGAGTAATTCCTTCATGCGTGCGTTGATGGCCTCCGTGCGAGGAATGGGAGCATACAGAGGCACGGGAGGTTCCGTCATGGGAAACACGGAGGCATGAAGCGGATCCGTGCCCGGGCGCAGCACTTCGCGTCTTTGCTGCTCGACGCGCCATACGGCTTCTTCCACGAGGCGGGAGCGTATCTTCTTGCCGTCCATGACGCCGGTCTGTACGCCTTCCTGCCAGTACAGGAACACTTCCTTCGCTCCGGCGATGAGCCTGTGAAAGGTGTGCGCGGCAAGCTGATCCCGGCGGCTGTTGTCCGGCAGGCCCAGCAGCGGACGCAGGTTGTCCGGCAGCAGCGGATCACGGGCGGGCGCGCCGGGCAGGGCGTCTTCGGTCATGTCCAGAACGTACACGCGGTCGAAATGCAGAAGTCGGGTTTCCAGCGTGCCGAGGATCTGAAGTCCCGTGAGCGGGTCGGCCTCGAAGGGGACGCGTTGTTCGGCAAGGCCTTCATGCACGATGGAAAAGATGGATTCCATGGACAGCATTTCGTCCGCCATGGCGTTGTCGGAAAGATCGGGTATCACGCCCTGCATGAGTCTTGCAAGACATTCCGCGTCCAGCGGGAAGCGCGGCCAGATGTGCGCGCCGAACTCCAGAAGAAGCTGGCACAGCTCTCTCAGACGGGAGGCCATGTCCTCCAGCGTGTCCACGGTGCGCCACCTTGTGACGAGCGTGTCCATGACCCTTTCCAGAAGCTGCCCCGTCTCTTCCGTGAACTGTTCGGACGGCGGTCTGTCTTCGATGTCTCCGAGTATTTCGTCCACCATGTCGGAGGCGCAGATTTGCGCGTCCACCATGCGGCTGCCTGTGCGCAGCTTTGCCTCAAGACGGGAGAGGAAGGGCCGCAGCGGGGCGGCTTCGTCGTCCTCGTCGGACGAGGGCACGCCCAGCATGCGCACGTAGGGATGGCGTATGAGCGCCAGGAGGCTTTTCCAGTGCACGAGTCCTGCGCCGTTCATGCTGCGCCGCGTTTCCATGAGACGCTCGACAAGCTGGGCCAGCAGAGAGCGTTCC
>CAJJMX010000329.1 GCA_905192935.1 uncultured Mailhella sp. | reverse complement strand
ACTGAGAAAAATGATTCACGTGTTATTGGCGTCTTTGCCGATTTAAGTAAGGATACCCAGACGCTGGTCTCGGCTCAGGATTCTCTCAGATCCATGCTGGAAAGGCTGGAGAACGGCAGCGTGCGCGTGGAGGTGACGCAAGAAGGCGGCAGAGAAGAGAACGATGCCAGCCGAAGATCGCGCACCTACATGACGGAAGACCAGCTTTCCCCAAAGTAGCGCCTTCTTCCGCAGCGCATCCTTTCCTCAACGGCAACCGAACATACGCCTAAACGCTCTTCATACGGAACAACACCATGGCGGACCAAGCATATTATCCCACCTACAGACCTCCCTTTCTCGCCCGGGAAAAGGCTCTTCTTCAGAACTCCATGCTGCTTCGTCCCGGACCGTGGCGCATGCCCTTCGGCGCTGGGGAAGTGACACTGACGCCCCTGCCGGAAGCTCCCGGCTTCGAGCCGGCCTGCGTTCTCGATCTCGACATCGGCGGAGCGGGATGGCAGCTTGAGCTCGACGGCACGGAACTTCTTCTGCGGCACGAGGTCTTTGCCGAAAACGGGGAACAGCCCCCCGTCTTCGATGAACGGGCTCTGCCGGAAGAAGTGCGCCGTGCCCTGCTGGAATCCATGCTTGCGCCCGCGCTCTCCAGCCTGCGTGCGTCGCTCGGCCTGGCCTTTGCCGTGCAGGACGTGCATTTCGGCGCCCCTGCCCCGGCCTCTCCCTTTTCCACCGGATTCAAGCTCTCCGTTTCCTCCTGCAACGGCCTTCCGGAGCTGACGAGCTTTCTGCGCCTCTCCCCCGCGCACGCCGAAGACACCTCCGTCCTTGTCGAAGCTCTCAGAGGTCTGCCCCTTCGCCGTCAAGGTCCGCTTGACGGGGTGCTGAAAACCGTTCCCCTTGAAGTCGCCTTTGAATCGGGCTATCTTCTTATGACGCCGGAAGAAGCCGCCTCGCTGTCTGCGGAAGACGTGCTTCTGCCCGAAGTCTGGACGGCCCCGGAAAATCTGACCCTGCGCATACGCCGTGAAGATGCCCCGGACCTGACGGCTCCGTGCACCGTGAACGGAATGCAGGCCACGCTTGCCTCACCCTTAGCCGAAGAACCGGATGCCTCCATGGATACCCCTGAAATCAAAGACATAGACATACGCCTGAGCTTCGAGCTCGACCGTCGCATCATCACGGTGGGAGAACTTGAGGCCATCACGCCGGGCTACACCTTCTCCCTGAACGGCGACCTTGCCTCCCCCGTGACCATTCGGGCCAACGGCAAAGCCATAGCACGCGGCCGTCTGGTGGACATGGACGGCACTCTGGGCGTACAGATCGCCGAAACACTGTAGCGCGCCCCGGAGCCGCGTTCCATGTCCGACATCAATCCTCTGTATCTCATGGCCGGGCTGTCCCTGCTCGGACTGGCCCCCTTCTTTCTCATGATGGTCACCTCCTACGTGAAGATCGTGGTGGTCACCTCTCTTGTGCGCAATGCTCTCGGCGTGCAGCAGGTGCCGCCCGCCATGGTCATGAACGGGCTCGCCATCATTCTCAGCGTATTCATCATGGCTCCCGTGGCCATGGATACCGTGGACATCGTCAAGAACATGACCCTTCCGGCACGTCCGGGCTTCACGGACATACTCGATGTCGCCGACAAGGCCTCTCCTCCGCTCAGACGCTTTCTTGCCGCCAATTCCGACGAGAAGGTGACCAACATGTTCATGGGAACGGCCAGGCGCATCTGGCCTGCGGAGCGGCACGACATGATCAGCAAGGACAATCTGCTCATCATGATCCCATCCTTCACCATTTCCGAACTCACCAAGGCCTTCCAGATAGGCTTCGTGCTCTATCTGGCCTTCGTGGCCATCGACCTCATCATCTCCAACATTCTGCTTGCCATGGGCATGATGATGGTCTCTCCCACCACCATATCGCTGCCGTTCAAGCTGCTGCTTTTCGTCACGCTCGACGGCTGGCTTAAAATCAGTCAGGGACTGATGCTCAGCTATCAGTAACAAGACGGAGGTTCCCCGTGCAGATCAATACCACTCTCAAAGACGGCATATCCGTCACACGCATATCCGGCCGCATGGATGCCACCACGGTCTCCGAATTCAATGAGGAATGTCAGAACCTGCTGAAGTCGGGCTCCGGACGCATCATCATCGATCTTGAAGGCCTGGAATACATAAGTTCCGCGGGCCTGCGCGGCATTCTCACCATGGGCAAGGCCTGCAAGGCCGCAGGAAC
>CAJJMX010000328.1 GCA_905192935.1 uncultured Mailhella sp. | reverse complement strand
ACTAGACCCTGAACCTAGCGTGTCTACCAATTTCACCACTTCGGCGCAGGAATGTGAATAGACGATTTGCCCCTGCTTGGCAAGTCTTTTTTTCGGAAAAGAAAAATTTTTCTTTTCAGTGCTTGTCCGAGAGGTCCTCGGCGGCGAAAAGCTCGTAGCGGCGGTAACGCCTTTTCGCTTCAAGAGCGGCTTTTTTCTCCAGTTCGAGTGCCTTCTCGGGGAAGGTGCGCCGCAGGGAGGCATAGCGGTTTTCTCCCTGAAGAAATTCGCCGTACCCGAGCGTGGGCGTTTTGCTGTCCAGCGTGAACGGTTTCTCCTTTTCCGGGTGATAGCGGTAGAGCGGCCAGTAGCCGGAATCGGCGGCCCGCTTCATTTCCTCCTGGGCGTGCGCCATGCCCGCGCGTATGCCGTGGGCCGTGCAGGGCGCGTAGGCGATGACGAGCGACGGGCCGCGGTACTCGGAGGCTTCCTTCAGCGCCTTCATGAGCTGCTCGGGGGAGGCGCCCATGGAGACCTGCGCCACATAGATGTTGCCGTAGGCCATGAACATGGCTCCGAGATCCTTCTTCCCGCTCCGTTTGCCCGAGGAGGCGAACTGGGCCACGGCCCCGAGAGGCGTGGCCTTGGAGGACTGTCCGCCGGTGTTGGAGTAGACTTCCGTATCCACCACAAGGACGTTGATGTCCTCGCCCGAGGCAAGAACATGGTCGAGCCCTCCGAAGCCTATGTCGTAGGCCCAGCCGTCGCCGCCGAACATCCAGAAGTATTTTTTGACCAGCTGATCGGCATGCGCGAGTATTTCCGTCACCTCGCCGGTCTGCGGCAGTTTTTCAAGTTCTGCTTTAAGATTTTCCGAAGCCTCTTCCGAGCCGTCGTAGGAGTCGAAGCGCTCAAGCCAGCGCTTCGCCGCGTCCCTTGCCGCGCCGTCCGGGAGCTTTCGAGCAAGCTCCTCGATGCGCAGGCGCTGCGCCTCCCGCTGCTGACGGACGGAAAGCAGCATGCCGAGGCACAGTTCCGCGTTGTTTTCGAAAAGGGAGTTCGTCCAGGCCGGACCCTGTCCCCGGGCGTTTACGGCATAGGGGATGCCGGGCATGGCGCCGCCCCAGGCCTGCGAACAGCCCGTGGCGTTGGCCCAGTAGGTGCGGGGACCGAAAAGCTGCGTGAGAAGCTTGGCATAGGGCGTTTCTCCGCAGCCGGCGCAGGCCGCGGAAAACTCCAGCAGCGGACGGCGGAACTGACTGCCTTTGACGGTGAACCTGCTGAAGACAGGTTTTTCCTCAAGGCCGAGGGTGTAGTCCCAGAGGGCTCGGTTCTCTGCGGCCCCGGCGCGCGGGATCATGGTCAGGGCCTTGTCTGCGGCCGGACATTCCGCCGCGCATGCGCCGCAGCCCGTGCAGTCGGCAACGCTTGTCTGAAGCGTGTAGAAAAGTCCTTCGGCTCCCCGTCCCGAGGCGGGAGTCGTCACAAGGCCTTCGGGCGCGGCGGCGACTTCCTTTGCCGTGAGAAGATACGGGCGGATGACGGCGTGAGGACAGACCAGCGCACAGCGGTTGCACTGCACGCAGAACTCGGCTTTCCAGCGCGGGACGCGCACGGCGATGTCGCGCTTTTCCCATGCCGTGAGGCCCATGTCCATCTGGCCGTCCTCGTAGCCCAGGAACGTGCTGACGGGAAGCTCGTCCCCTTTTCTCGCGTTGATGGGATCAAGGAGCTTCGTCACTGCCGAAGGCGCGCCGGTGCGGGGCGCAGGGGGCTCATCCCCGGCGTTCAGCCAGCTTTCGGGCACGGGGACCTCGAAGACGTGGGCGAAGCCTGCGCGTATGGCGGCCTCGTTCCGGGCCACTACCTCTTCACCCTTGGAAAAGTAGGTGCGGCGCACGGCTTCCGTCATGCATCGTCCGGCCTGCTCTTCGGGGATGACTTCGGCAAGGCGGAAGAAGGCGGCCTGAAGAATGATGTTCACATGGTTGCCGAGGCCGAGCTCGTGGGCGATGTCCGTGGCGTTGATGAGAAAGAGTCTCGCATGCTTTCGGGCGAGGGCGCGCTTCAGGCCGCCGGGAAGATTCCGCTCGAGCTCTTCGGCCTTCCATGTGCAGTTGAGAAGAAAGGTCCCGCCGTCCTTCAGCTCTCCCGCCATGTCGTACTGATGCACGTAGTTCTGACAGTGGCAGGCCACGATGTCGGCCCGGCGCACGGCGCAGGAGGAGCGCACGGGACCTTTTCCTATGCGCAGATGCGAGAGCGTGAGCCCGTAGGACTTCTTGGCG
>CAJJMX010000327.1 GCA_905192935.1 uncultured Mailhella sp. | reverse complement strand
GGCAGGTGCCCGCCAAGTTCCTGCTGCGCAACGGCGCGGACGATGTGGTCTATCCCGAAAGACAGACCGCAGACTGGGCGGCCATGCGCTACAGCAGCGATCACATCTTCGACTACGTGAAGCTCTCTCCCGACTATTCCATTTACGAGATCGCCACTCCCGAGGAGTGGCAGGGCAAGACCGTAAAGGATCTGGCCGTGCGCCAGCGTTACCGCCTCAACGTGCTCGGCGTGAAGAAGGGCGACACGCTTCAGCCCATGCCCGGGCCGTCCCACTGCTTCCAGGCAGGAGAAAGCGTGCTCGTTCTCGGTCACGACATGGACGTTCAGGAACTTCTGCGCACAAACGGCCGAAAGAAAAACTGACCGGCCGAGACCGAAGCGCTTGCTCCGCCTTTTGTCGTATGCTACTACTGGAGTAAGTCCAATAGTTGATGTTCCTCGCGCATCCTTCCATGGAAGAGCCGTGTCAGGCGGCGTGACGGAACGGGAAGGAGGCATGGCGTGGACATACTGGATTCCTGTGCCTGTTCGGGAGGCAATCTTCCCCGCTTCGTGCAGCCCGTGCTGCTGGCACTGCTTGCCGGGGAACCCATGCACGGATATGCGCTCGTGCAGAAGCTTGAGGAGACGGGCCTCTTTGCTCCGCAGCCGCCGGACATGACGGGCTGCTACAGGATGCTGCGGGAGATGGAGAAAAACGGCGTGCTCGAGACGATACCGTCGAGAGGCGACGGTCCTGCCCGCAGAAAGTATGCGGTCACGGCTCTGGGTCGTCGATGTCTGGACCGCTGGATAGCCTCGCTGTCCGGCAATCGGGATCATCTTGAAAGGGTGCTTCGCTTTCTCGTGGCTGCCCGCGATGCGGACTACTTGTACGGGGCGGACTGTCCTGAGGCGGACCGCGCGTTCATGGACGAGGTGCGGAAGCGGGCCCTGAACGGAGGGATTCCCCGCAGGGAAGACGTGGTGCGTCTGCTTTCCTTTCCTCCGGATTCGCCGCAGACGGCCTATCTCGGCCGTCTTGCCCGGCAGACGGCCATGGCCGTTGCCGGTGACAGGGCGGGGATATGGGCGGCCGTAGGCGTGGATCGTGCGCCCTGTTCCATGAGCTGCGCGTTCTGTGCCTTCGGCGCGTCCTGGGGCGTGGTGAAAAAGGCGCATGAGCAGAGCATGGAGAGCATCGTGGAAACGGCCCGTCGTTTTGCTCTCGCCGGGGCCTCGTGGATGGTTTTGCGCACGACGGAGCATTACGGGGCGGAAAGACTGAGAGACCTCGCAACTGTGGTCCGTGCCGTTCTGCCGCCGGACTGCGTGCTTGTGGCCAACACCGGACAGATGACCTTGGAGGAGATACGGCGGCTGAAGGAAGCCGGCGTGGGACTCATGTATCATGCCCTGCGTCTCGGCGAGGGCAGGGACACGCCTTTCGATCCCGACCTGCGTCGTCAGGCGCTTGAGCGCATACATGAAGCGGGCATGGAACTTGCCCATCTGGTGGAGCCTCTGGGGCCGGAGCACGGCAACGAGGAAATAGCCGACGTTCTGCTTGCGGCACTTCATGCCGGGGCGCGGGTATGCGGCGTCATGGCGAGAGCCAACGTGCCGGGAACGCCCTTTGAGGGACGGGAGTCGGTATCCGACGCGCGTCTTGCGCAGGTGGCCGCCGTGGTGCGCCTGTGCGGGGGGAGAAACACGCCGTATGTCTGCGTGTATCCTCCGGTTCCTCGGGCCGTGGAGTGGGGCGCCAACGTGGTCGTGGTGGAAACCGGGGCCATTCCCCGGGACGATAAGGAAGCCGGAAGCGACTGGCGAGGCTTCTCCATGGAGGATGCCGAGGCGCTGCTTGCCCGGCACGGCTATGCGGTGGGAGCCCTGGAGGCCTGATGCCGTATGTTCAGGACCTGGGGAACGCCGGCAAGAATTGTTCGTCAGGCGGCGGAGAAATCATAGCTTCGTACTTTTTTTGAAGAATATCGGGAGGGTATCATGGTAACGCGTTTTGGACTCTGCGCGCAGAAGGTATGCCTGCACTGCGCGTCCCGTCTCGGCATCGACGATTCTCTGGCCGTGGGCATGGCCTCGGCCTTCGGCACGGGACTCGGACACGCGGATACCTGCGGCTGCATATGCGGCGCGCACATGGTGCTCGGGCTGCGCTACGGCAGGGCCGGTACTCTGGATGAGGGCAGGCTCAAAAAGCCTCTTCTCGTGGAAAAGGTGTCGGAGTTCGAAAGGCGTCTTTCGCAGAAACAGCCGTGCCGCGCA
>CAJJMX010000326.1 GCA_905192935.1 uncultured Mailhella sp. | reverse complement strand
CGACCTCCGAGATCTACTCTCTTTCCATACGCGAGGCTCTCCCGATCTGGAACCCGGCGTCATCGCCATTTATGCCGCCGCCGACAGGAACGATCCGACGAAAATGACGTTCTTTGAAATGTATGTCGATGAAGCGGCCTATCAGACCCACCGCAACACGCCGCACTTCCAGAAGTACTTCAACACCACCAGGGACATGATCACCGAGCGCGTGCTTCTGGAACTTGTGCCCGTCGAACTCAGAGACAAGCACAATACGCCCGCAGACAAATAGCGGCGCACCCGCAGACGCCGTCCCGCTTCATCGGCCGGGGGGAAGCCCGCTTTCCCCCGGCCCTGTTCGGAGAAGGCAGAAAACATCACCAGGAAGCATATCATGAAAACAAGAATACTCGGCCGGTCTCTGAAGGTATCCGCCCTCGGCTACGGATGCATGGGACTCACGCAAAGCTATCCGCCCTACCTCCCCGACGAGGAATCCACGACCCTGATAAGAAAGGCCGTGGACATGGGCGTCACCTTTTTCGACACCGCGGAAGCCTACGGTCCCTTCAGCAACGAAGTGCTGCTGGGCAAAGCCCTGCGGCACTGCCGGGACAGGGTCGTCATAGCCACCAAGTTCGGCTTCGACTTTGAACACGGACAAAACGACGCCCATAATCGTCCCGTCACGCTTTCCAGTCGTCCGGCACATATTCGAAAGGCCCTGGAAGGCTCCCTGAAAAGACTGCATACCGACTGCATCGACCTGTACTACCAGCACAGGGTGGATCCGAACACGCCCATCGAGGAAGTCGCGGACACCATGGCCGACCTCATCAGGGAAGGAAAGATCCGGTACTGGGGGCTGTCGGAAGCCGGCGTGCAGACCGTGCGCCGCGCTCATGCCGTCTGCCCGCTCACCGCCGTGCAGAGCGAGTATTCCATGTGGTACCGGGAACCGGAAAAAGAGCTGCTGCCTGCGCTTGAAGAGCTGGGCATCGGCTTTGTGCCCTTCAGTCCGCTGGGAAAAGGCATGCTCGCCGGCCGCTTCAACAGAAGCTCCACCTTCGGCCCCGATGATTTCCGCAGCGCCATCCCGAGGTTCAGTCCGCAGAATCTGAAACAGAACGTGGCCGTGGCGGAGTTCGTGCAGAGACTGGCGGCAGACAGGCATACGTCGCCCGCCCGTATCGCGCTCTCCTGGCTCATGGCGCAAAAGCCCTGGATCGTCCCCATTCCCGGAACAAAAACCGTTGCGCGTCTTGAAGAAAATATCGGCGCCGCGGACATCTCATTCTCTCCCGACGAGCTGGACGACATCCGCCGTCGCCTGGATCAGATCACCATCGTCGGCGCGCGCTATCCCAAAGAACAGGAAATGCTCACGGGTCGGTAACAGCCTCAAGCTCATAAAAACATGCGTACGGCGCAGCGTCTGCAAGGGGCACTGCGCCGTACGTCAGACCTGCGCGGCCCTCATTTCTCAAGCCTCGCCCTCAGGGCAAGAAATTCCGGCTCCTGACGCACGGCATCAAAATCTTCATCCCGGTCAAGATCGGCGGCCGAGGCTTCGGGATTGCAGAACCGCCAGCGCTCCAGACACTCCACACAGGTCTTCACATCATGACGCAGACTCGCAAGACATGCCCAGTTGAACCAGCCTGAGGCCTCCCGGGGATCAGCTTCCGTGGCTCTGCGGTATTTCTCCTCCGCCTCCCGGTACCAGCGCTCCTGATCCTGGCCCTCTTTTGAAGACTGGCCCACCTTCGCACACGATACCCCCCAGTTGGACCAGCTGACGGCATGAAGGTAATCAATTTCCGTCGCTCTACAAAATTTTTCCTCCGCTTCCCGATACCAGCGCGTCCGCTCTGCGCCGTCACTTGCAGTCCTGCCCCTCTCCACACACAAGCTCCCCCAGTTGGACCAAGCCGCAACGTGACTGGGATCAACTTCCGTGGCTCTGCGGTATTTTTCCTCCGCCTCCCGGTACCAGCGCTCCTGATCCTGGTCGTCACTCGCAGCCTTGCCCTGTGCCAAGCACAAATTGCCCCAGTTATACCAAGCGAGCGCTTCACGGGGATCAGCTTCCGTGGCTCTGCGGTATATTTCCTCCGCTTCCCGGTACCGCCACGCCCGATCCTGATCGATACTCGCAGACTTGGCCAGATCTACACACAAAGTTCCCCAGTTGGACCAGGCTGCAACATGATGGGGATTGATCTCCGTAGCTCTGCGAAACTTCTCCTCTGCTTCCCGATACCAGCGCTCCCGCTCTGCGCCGTCACTTGCA
>CAJJMX010000325.1 GCA_905192935.1 uncultured Mailhella sp. | reverse complement strand
ACGCACCCAACTGCTCATTCATGTCATGGAGTACTGTGACCGGAAGGAACTCTACCAGAAGTACGGAAGCAGTCCGCGCAACCTGGAAACGAAGTTCCGTCAGCTCGACGACGCGCAGGCCTCCGTGCTCATACTCTGGGCCTCTTCCTTCTGGCGCGGACAGACCTGTTCCGCCCAGGCCATGGAAAAATACATAGCCCCGAAATAAGGAGACCGCAGCTTACCATCGACGCATCTGCGTCTTCATGACGGCCGGGGACGCCATTCCCCGCCACATTTCCCGAACTTCGTCCAAGGACTCTTCATGGCCGACTACGCACGCAACCGAATGTTCTTTGCATCGAGCACCACCCTCATGCTCGCGGTGGCCGCCTACATGTCGTTCAGCCTGCTGTGGCATGACCCCGTGCCCATGGAATGGCGGATACCGCTCACCATCCTGCTTTTTCTTGTCTCCCAGACCATCACGGGCATGCGCGTGCTCATCACATGGCGTCCGGACCTGCCTTTTTCCCTCATTCGTGCCGCAGGCTTCATTTCCTCGTCGTTCATGGTGCTCTCGTGGCTCGTCATAGTGCGCGACGTGCTGCTGGCCGTCACTTTTGCGACTGCTCTTTTCGTGCCTCAGACCCAGGACGTGAAGGAAGCCCTCTTCTCCGTGCTTCTCAGCTCTGCCGCGGAGTGGACCATGACGGGCGCAAGTCTTGTCGCGGCGGCCTTCGGCATGGCACGGGCGCTGGCCGTGCCCTCCGTCAAAAGAGTGGACGTTCCCCTTCAGGGGCTTCCGCAGGACCTGGAAGGCCTGACCATCGCGCATCTGAGCGATCTGCACATAGGCTCCACCTTCACCGGAAGCTGGCTTGAAGAAGTGGTCCGCCGCACCAACGAGCTCAACCCCGACTTCACGCTCATCACGGGAGACCTGGCGGACGGCAGTCCCGAGCGCATAGGCGAACTTCTGCGGCCCATCACGAAGCTCCGCGCACGCTTCGACGTCGTCATCAGCGTGGGCAACCACGACTACTACTCCGGGCTCCGCCGCTGGGTGGAAACCTGGCGCAGCTGGGGCATGACGGTACTTCTCAACGAACACCGGGAATATACGGTGAACGGCAGAAACGTGGTGATCGCCGCCGTCACGGACCCGTGCGCCGTGCTCTTCCGCAGTCTCGACGATTCCATGTCCGCGCCCGATCCCCGCAAGGCGCTGGAAGGCGCGAAGGAAGGTCTGCGCGTGCTCATGTCCCACAGGCCCGGACATGCGGAACAGAACGCCGCCTTCGGATGCCACCTCCAGCTGTCCGGACACACGCACGGCGGACAGTTCTTCTTTCTTTTTCCGCTGGTCTCCCGCCTGAACGGCGGCTTCCGCTCCGGACTCTACAAGGCGGGCTCCATGCCCCTCTACGTCAGCCCCGGCACGGGCATGTGGGGCTATGTGCCCATGCGCCTCGGCGTAGGCGCGGAAATCACGCTGCTCACCCTGCGCCGGGCCGAACCCGTCGTTCCCCCAAAGCCCACCTACCGGGGAAAGATAGGCGCCTGACGATGGCACCTCCCGTACGCGGGAAACAGGCGCGAGGGAGGCAGCCCCTCTAAAAAATGCAAGGAGGCAGTCCGACGGACTGCCTCCTTTTTTTCATAAAACGCTGCGGACGGAACGCTTCCGCCCTGCAAACGACGCGGGCTACTGACGGGTGAGCCTGCGGTACTTCATGCGGTGCGGCGTATCCGCATCCTTGCCGAGCCTCTTGCGGCGGTCTTCCTCGTATTCCGAGAAGTTGCCCTCAAAGAAGGTCACCTGTCCCTCGTCCTCGAAGGCGAGAATGTGGGTGGCGATACGGTCGAGGAACCAGCGGTCATGACTGATGACGAGCACGCATCCGGCGAAGTTTTCCAGCGCGTCTTCCAGAGCACGCATGGTGTTCACGTCGATGTCGTTGGTGGGTTCGTCGAGCAGAAGAACGTTGGCGCCGGACTTGAGCATGCAGGCCAGATGCACGCGGTTGCGCTCGCCGCCGGAAAGCACGTCCACCTTCTTCTGCTGGTCGCCGCCCTGGAAGTTGAAGCGCGAGCAGTAGGCGCGTGCGTTCACTTCGCGGCCTCCGAGCCGTATGAAGTCGTTGCCGCCGCTTATGATCTCATACACGGTCTTGCCGGGTTCGAGGGAGGCGCGGTTCTGATCCACGTAGCCGAACTTCACGGTCTCGCCTATGCTGAGCGTACCGGAGTCGGGCTTTTCCTCGCCGACGAGCATCTTGAAGAGCGTGGTCTTGCCCGCGCCGTTGGGGCCGATGATGCCCACGA
>CAJJMX010000324.1 GCA_905192935.1 uncultured Mailhella sp. | reverse complement strand
TCTGACCTATCAGAGCAAGCGTCTTGACATTTACAACGCCTATATAGACAAGCTCCTGGAAACCGGTCATGCCTACTGGTGCGACTGCACGCCCGAAGAAGTGGAAGCCATGCGTGAAGTGGCCCGCGCCAGAGGGGAGAAGCCCCGCTACAACGGCAAGTGCCGTGACCGCGGACTGACGGCCGGTCCCGGCCGCGTGGTGCGTCTGCGCGTGCCTGACGAGGGCCGCATCGTGTTCAACGACATGGTGAAGGGCACCATTTCCGTGGACGTGTCCGAGCTTGACGACATGGTGCTGCGCCGTACCGACGGCATGCCTACCTACAATCTCGCCGTGGTGGTCGACGACCACGACATGGGCGTCACGCACGTTCTGCGCGGCGATGACCATGTTTCCAACACGCCCAAGCAGATCCTGCTGTATAATGCTCTCGGCTTCGACGTGCCCACATTCGGTCATGTGCCCATGATCTGCGGTCCCGATCATCAGAAGCTCTCCAAGCGTCACGGCGCCCGCGCCGTCATCGAATACGAGCAGGACGGTCTGCTGCCCCAGGCTCTGGTGAACTATCTGGTTCGTCTGGGCTGGTCGCACGGCGATCAGGAAATCTTTTCGCTCAAGGAACTGGTGGAGCTTTTCGACGGCAACAATCTGAACAGCTCTCCCGCGGCCTTCGACCCTGAAAAGCTGAAGTGGCTCAATGCCCATTATATGCGCAATACGCCGCTTCCCCAGCTTGCCGCCATGGTGCGTCCGTTCCTTGAAAAGCTGGGCTACGACGAACCTGTGGAGAAGATCGAGCCGCTGCTGCCCATGTACATTGAACGTGCCTCCGATCTTGCCGGTCTTGCCCAGGCCCTCACCATCTACTTCAAGCCCGCCGAAGAACTGGTGATCGAAGATAAGGCCATGAAGGCTCTGAACGAGGACGGCAAGCATCAGCTTACCGTGCTTCACGACATGATCGCCGCCATGCCCGAATTCAACGGCGAGGCGCTGGACAAGCTTCTGCATGAATACGTGGAGAAGTGCGGACTCAAGTTCAAGCAGGTCGGTCCGCCTCTGCGCTCCGCGCTCACCGGTCTTGCCGGCGGTCCTTCCGTTCATGACGTCATGGCCGCCCTCGGCAGGGAAGAAAGCCTGAAGCGTATAGAGCGCGCGGCGAAGTAATTCTACGGATGGAAGTGCTCCGCATTTCCATCCGTTTTTTCGTCGTATTCCGTTTTCGAAGCAGCGGCCTTCCGGGCAGGAGCCTTTGAAGTCGCGACGGCTTGCGTCCGTGAAGCGGGGATGGGGAAGGCTCCGCAAGGCGGCAGAACTTCCCTCAGAAGCTGATTTCGGCGGTCATGGCCTTCCGACGGAGAAACGGCGATGCCGGCCGCGGCCGGAAGGAACATGTCTTTTTGTTCATCCGGCCCTGTCCTTGCTCTGGACGGGACCGGATGAAGATTTATTTAATGAAGGAACGGCCTTTCTTCACGGAAAGAGAAAAACGTCAGCCGCGCCGGGGGCAGCCGGGCACGGCATCACAAAGACAGCAATACGGGAGAAATCCATGCAGTTGTATAATACCATGACACGCCGCAAGGAAAATTTCGAGCCTCGCCATGCCGGCAAGGTCGGCATGTACGCCTGCGGCATCACGGCCTACGACCTCAGTCATATCGGTCATGCACGCTCGGCGGTGGTGTTCGACGTGCTGAACAGGTATCTGCGTCATCTCGGCTACGACGTGACCTTTGTCCGCAATTTTACCGACGTGGACGACAAGATCATTGCCCGGGCCAACCGTGAGGGCAAGACCTGCACGGAAATTGCCGAAACCTACATTGCCGCCTTCCATGAGGACATGGACCGCCTGAATGTCCGTCGTGCCGATATCGAGCCCCGGGCCACGGAATACATAGGCGACATGCAGACGCTGATCCAGACGCTCATCGACGGCGGACATGCCTATGCCGTGCCGTCCGGCGACGTGTACTTCCGCGTCCGCTCCTTCCCCGGATACGGCAAGCTTTCCGGCAGAGATGTGGACGATCTGCGTTCCGGTGCGCGCATCGCCATAGGCGAGGAAAAGGAAGATCCGCTGGATTTCGCGCTCTGGAAGGCCGCCAAGCCCGGCGAACCTTTCTGGGAAAGTCCCTGGGGCAAAGGCCGCCCGGGCTGGCATCTGGAATGTTCCGCCATGAGCAAGAAGAATCTCGATCTTCCGCTCGACATTCACGGCGGCGGGCAGGATCTCATTTTCCCCCATCATGAGAACGAGATTGCTCAGAGCGAAGCCTCGACCGGCAAGGAAATTGTGGCTTTAGCGGAAAATATGGATTATGAC
>CAJJMX010000323.1 GCA_905192935.1 uncultured Mailhella sp. | reverse complement strand
AACACCTTGGTATCGTTGAGGATGGGGCGATCCCAGCCGTCGCCCTTGTTGTCGGGGAAGGTGATGAGGCCGGTGATGCGGTTCTTGCCCTTGACGTCCTTGTGGGTGAGCACGCGGAACACGCCGGGCATCTTTTCGGCTTCGGAGGTGTCGATGCCCTTGATGTTGGCATGGGACACCTTGGCCTGAGCGAGAGCCAGATGCAGGGTGTTTGCGGGCATGTGCACGGCGGCGTCGGCGCCGAATTCGGCGGTGCCGGTCACCTTGGCCACGGCGCTCGGACGCGGCTTGGTGGAGCCGAGATGATGACCTTCGGCGGGTTCCTTGTAGCGGATCTCCTCAATGTCCTTGTCCCCGCGCATGACGGCGGCGGCGTCCATGACGGCATTGATGATCGGAATGTAGCCCGTGCAGCGGCAGACGTTGCGGTTCTTCTGGAACCAGTCGCGCACTTCTTCTCTGGTGGGAGAGGGGTTCTCCTGAAGCAGGGCATAGGCCGCCACGATGAAGCCGGGCGTGCAGAAGCCGCACTGGGCTGCGCCATGGAAAATCCACGCTTCCTGAAGCGGATGCAGATGATCGGGAGTTCCGATGCCTTCCAGAGTGATGATCGTGGAATCATCGGGCACGCGCTTCATCTTCAGCACGCAGGTACGCGTGAGCTTGCCGTTGAGAATGACACTGCAGGCGCCGCAGTGACCCTTTTCGCAGCCCAGCTTCACGCTGGTGAGCTGCAGCTGGTCGCGCAGGACGTTGGCAAGCGAATCTTCCGCATTGACAAGCACCTGACGACGTACGCCGTTGACAAGAAGGGATTTGATGAACATGGGCAGCTCCTTGTAAGAGGAATCCAGAGGAGGGGCGGCCGCAGAGCGGAACGCCCGAATACGGGCCGATTCGGGAAGACTAGTTCTTGCCGAAGGCGCAGTTCGGATAGCGGCACTCGCCGCAGCCTGCGCAGAAGCCTCCGTGGCCGAGGGCCACGATGTCTTCCCGGGTCACGGGAACGCCGGCCAGAAGTCGCGGAACCACAAGATCGAAAATGCTCGCCCTGTGGTACATCACGCAGCCGGGAAGTCCCAGTACCGGAATATTGTCGATGTAGGCCAGAAGGAACATGGCTCCCGGGAAGGTGGGAGCGCCGTAGGTGACCACGCGTCCTCCCGCGGCACGGATGGCGGCGGGAGTGCGGTCGTCGGGATCCACGGACATGCCGCCCGTGCATACCACCATGTCCGCGCCTTCGGCGATGAAGTCGCGGATGCCCTGCACCGTCATTTCTATGGAGTCGTCGGAAAAGCTCTGTCCGAGAATGGTGCTCCCGAGGCTTTCAAATTTCTGTCTGAGCACGGGGCCGAAGGCGTCCTTGATGCGCCCGGAATAGACCTCGTTGCCCGTGGTGACCATGCCCACGCGGAAGGAGCGGAAGGGCAGAACCTCAATCACGGGAGCCGTGACCGCCTGCTCCAGAGCGACGATCTTTTCTTCTTCGATGAGCAGAGGAATGATGCGCGTACCGCCTACGGCCTGTCCCTTCTTCACTTCCTGCATGGTGTGCAGCGTGGCGAGCACGATTTCAGGAAAGGCGTTCACCTTCGCAAGGGCAGGAACGTCCACCCTCAGAAGACCGTGCTCGGCGGCCAGAAAGTTGATGCGTCCTTCCTTGATGTCGGAAAAGACGATGTTTCGTCCCGCCACGGCATTGCCGATGCGCGTTGCGGCGTCGTTTTCATGGATCTCGCCGGGCGCAGGGGTGTAGACGTAGAGGTTTTCCTTGCCGACACTGAGAAGTACGGGAATGTCCTCCTCGCGGACGATGTGCCCCTTGCGGAACACGGGCCCCTTCTGAACGCCGGGCTCGATGCGGGTGATGTCGTGGCACAGAACCGTACCCACGGCCTGGGTGACGGGGATGGTGGTCATGGAAATTCTGGACATGGCAATGCTCTTCAATGGAAAAATACCGACAGGTTCGGCCCGCTTCGGCACAAGAGCGCCGAACCGGGCAGGAATCTGCCTCTGGGGTTTTCTTTCCATGCCGGAGCATTTAATGGAGGCAAGGCCGTTTCCCGCCTTACCCTGTGAGCGCAAAAACTCAGGTCTGTCTGCATGGCGTATGCTTTAGCAGACACAGACTCGAAAACTTTATTTAACGATATTGAAATAGCTTTTTTTCGTCAAGATGTACGGAGAAAATTAATGATACTTTTTTAAAAATGCAGAAAAAGGGTTTGAAACTTAAATCACAATATAGTTTTATTTCATATCTGAATTAAAATAAAAATATATTTTGTTTTTGTAATGGAAAAGATACGGAGAAAGTCTTTTTTTAT
>CAJJMX010000322.1 GCA_905192935.1 uncultured Mailhella sp. | reverse complement strand
TGATGCCACCTTTGAAAGCGTCGTCATCAAATCCTCCATTCCGGTTCTCGTTGACTTCAGGGCTCCCTGGTGCGGTCCCTGCCGCGGCATCGGCCCCATTGTGGAAGAGCTCGCCGCCGACTACGAAGGCCGCGTCCTCGTGTGCAAGGTGAACGTGGATGAAAATCCCCGCGTTCCCAGCATGTTCGGCATCCGTGCCATTCCCACCCTCATCGTCTTCAAGGACGGCGAAGTCGTCGATCAGGTGACCGGAGCCGTGGCCAAGTCCCACCTCGTGGGCATGATCGAAAAGGCTCTGTAATGCTGTACGATGCCGTAGTCATCGGCGCAGGGCCTGCGGGCATAACCGCGGCCCTGTATCTCGTCCGTTCCGGCGTCAGCGTGGCTCTCGTCGAGAACGCCGCACCGGGCGGACAGATACTCAGCACCGCCGAAATCGAAAACTATCCGGGCTTTCCCAAGAGCATCAAGGGCTGGGAACTGGCCGACCTTTTTGACGCCCATCTTGCCGGCTATCCCGTCGAGCGCGTGCGCGGACAGGTGCTTGCCATGGAACAGACCGGGGGAAAGACCTTCAGGCTCTCCCTCGACGAAGGCAGGATACTGGAAGCCAAAGCCGTCGTGGCCTGCACGGGCGCCCATCACCGCAAGCTGGGCGCGCCCGGTGAAGACACCTTCAGCGGCAAAGGCGTATCCTACTGCGCCGTGTGCGACGGCAACTTCTACCGCGGACGCGACGTGGCCGTGGTGGGCGGCGGCAACTCCGCCCTGGAAGAAGCTCTGTATCTGTCGCGCATCGTCAACAAGGTCTATATCATTCACCGCCGTGACGCCTTCCGCGGCGCCATGGTCTATCAGCAGAAGGTGCGCGAGGCCGAAAACATCGAGCTTGTGACGAGCAGCGTCGTGGACGAGATCCGCGGCGGCAGCGCAGGCGTGGATGCCGTGGCCGTGCGCAACGTGAAGACCGGAGAGAGCCGCGTCATTTCCGTGGACGGCATCTTCATTTATGTGGGCATGGAGCCGATAAGCGGCTATCTGCCCGAAGGAACCAACCGGGACGCCGCCGGCTTCGTGCTGACGGATGCCGAAATGTGCACCAGCATCCCCGGCCTCTTTGCTGCGGGCGACATACGCGCCAAGCGCTGCCGCCAGGTCAGCAGCGCCGTGGGCGACGGAGCCACGGCGGCAACTGCGGCCTCGTCCTATCTGGAGCAATGGAATGCGTAAACTGCTTCTTATGGGAATGCTTGCCTGCACCATCTTCCTGAGCGGCTGTTCCCTTGTCGACGAATACTTCCTGCCCCCTGCCGACGACACGGTTCAGGAAATATTCGAGGCCGGCAATGACGCCATGCGTGAAAAGAACTATTCGCAGGCCATTGTCTACTATACCCGCATCAAGGATGAATATCCCTTCAGCCCCTATGTCATAGAGTCTGAACTGGCGCTGGCCGACGCTCACTATCTGGACGGCGAATATCTGCTGGCCGCAGATTCCTACAAGGATTTTGAGACGCTGCATCCCCGCCATGAAGCCATTCCCTATGTGCTTTATCAGACGGGCATGTCCCTGAAGAATTCCTATACCTCCATCGATCACTCGGCCACGCCCGTGAGCGAGGCGCTGGAATACTTCACACGACTCCAGCAGGAGTATCCCGACACGGAATACGGCAAAAATGCCGCCGAACAGATCGCCGCATGCCGCAAGACGCTGGCCCAGCGGGAACTGTTCATCGCCAACGTGTTCTGGGGCATGGAAAACTATCAGGCCGCCTGGACGCGCTATCAGTACGTGGTGCGCACCTATCCGGACGTGAAGGAAGAAGCGGAATACGCCCGTACCAAGGGCGAGGCCGCCTATCTGAAATACCGCAAGGAAGAGGCGCAGACCATCAGGGAACACCAGCAGGGTTCCTGGAAGGACTGGTTCCGCTGGCTGTAGACATACCCGTCTTCTCAGCACCCGAAAACATCCGACCCCGATGTCGAAACGCGCCGGTTTTGCCGGCGCGTTTTTTTTGCGTTCTTCCCCCGGAAGAAAATCTCCCCCGCCTTCGCCGACGCATGACGAGGCATCCTTGCCTTCGATGCATGATGCTGCGGACATTGCCCGAGCCTTTGCGTCGCCTTTACAAGGCTCATTTACAAAAATGTACAAATAACGGACTGTTATCGTCGAAGCCCCTTTCCTTCCGTCTTCTCAGGAACCCGTCTTCGACAGGCGCGTCTCCCCCAGGGAAAGGCCATGTTCCGCAGCCGCTTTCGCCGCTTCTGCTCTGACGGCTTTTCCCCGAAGCGGACAAGACGCATCTTTTTCGGGGAAAAAGTCTCCGGAACTCTGGACAGGGAACG
>CAJJMX010000321.1 GCA_905192935.1 uncultured Mailhella sp. | reverse complement strand
GTTCGGTCTGCGCTATTATCTGGCGCAGGGCGGATTTGCCTGTGCCTTTGCGCTTTGTCTCATTCCCCACGGTCTGTTCTGGGCGGGGATCCTGCCGCTTCTTTTCCTGATTCCTCATTATCGCGTATGGAGTCTCATCGTTTCCATCCATCAGGGCAGGGAGCTCAACCGCTGTCTTGGTCTCACGTCCCGCAACATCCTTATTTTCAGCATTCTTTTTGCTGCGGGAATCCTTCTGGACGCCGCGCTTAGGTAGTTTTCAGCGCAGCGCCTGCCACAGACAGACCATGCCTGCGAGGATGATGACTCCCATGAGTGCGTGCCGGAACAGCTCCACGCGTATGCGCCGAACCACGGGGAAGGCGCACAGGGCTCCGAGCATGCAGGCAGGTACGCCGTACAGGGCATAGCCGATGACTTCCGGGGTATAGAACCCGGCGCGGGCCTGAAGGATGCAGGTGAAGAGACTGCGGACCAGAAAGAAGACGCCCAGGGTGCCGAGCACTTCGCGGGGACTCCAGCCGCGGTAGAGGGCGTAGGCTCCGGCAGGAGGCCCGTCGAAGGAGATGGCCGTGCCGAGAAGTCCGGCGCCGAAGCCTGCCGTGCCGCCGAGAAGCCAGGATTCCTTTTTTCGGTTCCCGGCTCTGGCCGTACGCTGCCACAGCACGTAGACGATGAGCAGCACGCCTACCGAGCCCTGAAGCACGGCATCGGAGCACACCTGAAGAATACGGAGTCCCGCAAAGGATCCGGGCACGGCTCCGACAAGCAGGGGCCAGAGTGCCGCCACGCGGCAGTGCCGGAAATGCATGAGGGCCAGGCTGCCGTCCATGGCGGCGTTGAGAATGCAGCTGAGGGGAATGACCACATGCATGGGAAGGATGAGGGCGGCGGCGGGCACGGCCACCATGGCGCCGCCTATGCCGGTGAGACCGGAGACGAAGCCTCCCGCAAACCAGCAGAGAAAGACGATAAGCGAAGTGCTGTCCATGAGAAGTGTCCTTTTCTGAGCAGCGCCGCCTTGGATGACGACGGCGTGGAGACGGCAGGAGTGCCGCAGAACGCCTTTGGCCCGCACGGCACGCTTCCGGTGCCTGACCGGCTTTCCCTGCGGGATGCGGACTCCGTTTTTTGTTTCCGACCGTGTCGTTGCGGTCGGTCTCGTGTCGCCGGGGAAAGCGGAGCGTCGGGAAGATAAAGGCGGAGCCGGAAGGCGGCCATGGGGGATGAGCGGCCGCCTTCCGGCTGGCGGAGGGGAGGAAGAGGACCTTCGGTCTTGAGGCGGTCCTCTTCGTCAGTCATGAACGCGAGGATCAGGCGCTTTCACGTTCAGGAGTGCAGGGAACGCTCTTCTTGTCGAAAAGAATGGGGATGTCGGAGCCGCCGAGGATGTTTCTGGAGATCTCTTCGGTGGAGAGGCTGCTCCATTCCTTCTTGTTGGAGAAGTAGAACACGAAGCCCATGATGACCCACACGGCGAGCACGCAGCGCGGAGCGAAGGAGATGTAGGCGGGAGAGCCGGGAGTAAGCAGCAGAATGAGGGTCAGAATGGAGCATATCGTGCCCATGATGCAGCAGAACAGACCGAGACGCTTGCCGTTTTCGCTGTTGCTGTTGAGAATGGCGCGACGGGCGACGAGGCAGGTGAAGAGGTAGCCTATGCCGGTGCCGACGGAGCTCATGTCCACGGTCCAGCCCACGGCGGAGCGTCCGGCGAAGGGCGTGAGCAGAGCGAGAAGGGCGGTGAAGAGAATGGCGTTGTAGGGCGTGTGGTAGGTGGGATGGATGCGTCCGAACCATTCGGGGAGGATGCGGCCTCTGGCCATGGCGAGGAGCAGTCGGCTGGCGGCCACGAAGAAGCCGTTGATGCCGGTGCACACGGCGCCGAACACGGCACAGGCGAGGATGACGGACCCGAGCTTGCCGAAGGCCAGCGTGGCCACGTATCCGGTGGCCCAGGCATGGCCGCCGGCGGCTCTCATTTCTTCCATCTTGGCCAGGAGTTCGGGGTAGGGAATGGCGATGGCCACGCCGAGCATGACCATGGCGTAGAGAATCATGCCCACGAAGATGGAAACGACCATGATGTTGCGGCAGCGGCCGGGGTCGAAGGCGAATTCTTCGGAAGCCTGAGGCACGGTGTCGAAGCCGACGAACAGGAAGGGAGAGAGCGCGAATATGCTCATGATGCAGGCGGCCTGCGACTTGTTTTCCGCAAACAGGGGAACAAGATTGCTGATGCCGGCGGAATCCAGGGAGGCGGAGCCGAAGAAGAAGGCCACGATGCCGAAGGTGAGCATGAAGGCGAGAATGAGCTGAAGCTTGCCGGCCATGCCGACGCTGCGGTAGTTGAGCCAG
>CAJJMX010000320.1 GCA_905192935.1 uncultured Mailhella sp. | reverse complement strand
CGCTCAATCCGTGGGACGGCGACGAGACTTACGACTTCAGCAATGCCGTATGGTATCGGCAGGCTGTGGAGAATCCCGGCAAGGTCATCTTCACCGACGCCTACACGGATGCCATTTATCATAAGCCCGTCATCACCATTGCCAGAAGGTGCAGTACGGGAGCCGTTCTGGCCTTTGATATCTTTCCTGAAAACATACGTTTTTCCAGTATCATAGCGAACAGGAACAGAAATATTTCGTTTTTCCTCTGCGACAAGCAGGGAACGCTGCTCTTTTCGGAGACGGCTCAGGAATATCCGTTTTTGGTCGTGCAGACCTATGTGAAGAGTCTGTATGAGCGCATCAAGAAGAACGAGCTTGCCGGCTATGCCACCAGCGTCGTCGACATGGACGGGGAAAAACGCGGCGTCTACTATTACGAGATGCCCAACGGCTGGATTTCCATTCTCACCATACCGTTCCGTATTATTCTTGAGGATCTCGACGCCTTCGTATGGCTGTTCTGTTCGCTCGTGGTGCTGCTGCTTGTGGGCATGGCCATGATAACCTGGCGGAATATCTGCAATCAGCGCAGCATAGCGCGCACCAATGAAGCCGTGCAGGTGCTGGGCAACCGGTATTATGCCATCTTCCGCGTGGACTACGAACAGGAACGGTATGAGATCATCAAGTGTCCCGATTCCATGAGCAGCCGTCTTGCGCACTCCGGCCCCTATGCCGATCTTTTGAAGGTCGTCTGTGAAGATTTGCAGGCCGAGTATCTTCAGGATTATCTGGACCGGTTTTCGCTTTCCAACATACGCTCGCTCGTGACCCGTCATGTGCGGGACTTCGGCGGCGATTTCAGAAAGCGAGTCGGCGACGAGTGCCTCTGGGTAGGCGTGCGCGTGCTTCACGACGAGACCCTGAAAACGCAGGAAGTCATACTCTGCTTCCGCGAGATAGAAAGGGAAAAGCAGAAGCAGCTTGAAGAACATACCCTGCTTGTGAATTCGCTCAATCAGGCCGTGCAGAGCGACAAGGCCAAACAGGTGTTCTTCAGCAACATTTCCCATGAAATGCGCACCCCGCTCAATGCCGTGATAAATCTTGCCAGAGTGGCGAAGACCGTGGTGAACGATCCCGCCAGGACTTCGGATTATCTGGATAAAATAGAAAAGTCGAGCCTGCATCTCATTGAGCTCGTCAACGACATTCTGGAAATGTCCCGTCTTGCGCAGGGCAGAGTGGAACTGAATCTGCAGCGCCTGAACCTCAGGGACTGTCTGGAAGAATGTTTCGTGCCGTTCAAGGTGCAGGCGGAAATGGAAGGAAAGTCGTTCCGGGTCTCCTGGAATATCGAGCATGCCCTCGTCATGGGCGACGCCTTCCGCATCACCCGCATTTTCAACAACCTGCTCTCCAATGCCCTGAAGTTCACGGACAAGGGAGACTCCGTTTCCGTGGATGTCTCGGAAGTCAGCCGGAACGACTACGTGCAGTATAAGATCGTGGTCGCCGATACCGGTATAGGCATGTCGCCGGAGTTTCTGAACAAGATATTCGAACCCTATTCCAGAGACCCGCGCGTCTCTTCCCGTCCCGTCACCGGAACGGGCCTCGGCATGCCCATCATGAAAAGCATGGTGGAACTTTTGAACGGCAGCGTCGTTGTTTCCAGCACCCTTGGAGAAGGAACGTCCTTTACCGTCATTCTTCCCTTCCGCATGATGCGCGACGCCGATATGCCTGAACCCGTACAGCAGGAAAAGGTCCAGCCGAAACAGGATATTCTTAAAGGAAAGCATATCCTCGTCGCCGAAGACAACGAGATAAATATGGAAGTCGCGGAAGAACTTCTCTCCGCCCGCGGCATCGTCGTGGAAAAGGCCTGGACCGGAAAGGAAGCCCTCGAGATCTTCCGGAACTCCGAGCCGTTCCACTTCGACGCCGTGCTCATGGACATGCAGATGCCGGAAATGAACGGCTGCGAAGCCTGCGCCCATATCCGGGCCCTGCCGCGTACCGACGCCCGTAACGTGCCCATTATCGCCGTCACCGCCAACGCCTTCGCCGAAGATATCGCCGAAACCGCCCGCGTCGGTATGAGCGCCCACGTCTCAAAACCCATCGACTTCGAAAAACTCGACGCCCTCCTTGAAAAACTCATCGGAGATTTCCTCGCCTCCCGTACAGAAAACGCAGAATAGAAAGAACAGGAAACCTGATCCGCTGCCCAAGACCCGGCCTTGATCCAGAAGCCGGAAAAGACAGAAAAGACAGAAAAGACAGAAAAGGCAGAAAAGGCAGGAAAGGCAGGAAAGGCAGGAAAGGCAGGAAAGGCAGGAAAGGCAGGAAAGGCAGGCGGGGCTCCGCCCCGAACCCCGGCGGGG
>CAJJMX010000319.1 GCA_905192935.1 uncultured Mailhella sp. | reverse complement strand
ACGAAAGTCCGCCCGAGCATTGAGAGTCGGTTGCCCCGATGCAAACAACGGCCCGGGCGAGCTTCGAGAGTCGGTTTTTCACGGCCAACGAGGCCCGCCCGAGCTTCAAGAAGCGGCTGTCTGCGCTCAACGAAGGTTTTCCAGAGCTTCGGGCTCTCCTCTCCCCTAAAAATCTGGAAATACCTTCCATCCACACCGATGTGACCGCGAAGCGGAAACATCGGTCGGCCACCGTGGGCGGGTGCGGCAGCACACGCCCACACTGCCCCGGCAGCCCGAACAGCGTCCGCCGAGACTTCCGGCCTTGGCGCCACTCCTCTGCCCTGCCGCATTTTCGAAGCCTGGCTCATGGCGTCCGCACGACGCCCGCCGCGCGGCGAAGCCGCAAGGCGAACCAAGGGGGCGCGGGGGAAATTATTTCCCCCGCATGCCTTTTACTTTTCCTGACTAGTCTTCGAGATGGGCCTGAAGGAAGAGGCTTTTTGAGAGGGCGTTGAAGAAGTCCTGATAGATGACGGGGTCTTCGATGGGGGTGACGTTGTACTGAGCGCCGGCGCGGACGGTCATCTGGTTTTTGCCTCTGGGCATGACGTTGACGGTCATGCGCACGGTGTAGCCCTTGAGCTTGGTGCCGGTGACGCTGCCGAGGTCGAGGGAGGCCTTGTCGATGACGAAGCCCAGGTCTTGGAGCGTGGCGATGACGGCTTCCACGGTTTTCTGTTGATCGGAGGTATCGAAATATCGGGTCTGTATCTGGCGGAGGCTGAGCTGCGAGGCGCCGCCGGTATCGAAGAGGCCTTCGCCGGCGGGCACGGTGCAGCCGGAGCCGAGCAGCATGGCGAGGGCAAGCAGAACAAGGATAACGCGTTTCATATTTCGTGGGCCTCCAGGAAGACGGATTTGGAAAGTTTGTCGTAGAACTGCCGATAGATGGCGGGATCATTGATCTGTTCCGCGCGGGATATCTGTCCGGTGTTGTCGAAGACGATGCGCTGGAAGGTCACGCGCACGATGGAGTCTCCGCCCTCAGTCCGGACGGCCAGCACCTTTTTGAGATCGTCCTCAAGGACTTTTGCCGTGGATTCCGCCACCTGCCGGGCGACCTTGCGGCTGGTTTCCTCGGAATGATTCTTCCGAAGCGCTGCGGAGAGATTTTTTTCCATGTCGGCGCGGAGGGATGCGAGATCCGAAGCGGAGATGGATTTCACGGAAGAGCTTCTGGACGCGCCCGCATTCTCCCGCATGACCATGGACACACGGATGGTCTGATGCGAATCCACGGCAGCCTGACCGCCGCCGAGCGCGGCAAGGATGAAGGCTCCGGCAAGCTGCGTGGTGCTTGTGGCGTCGCGCTTTTTCGAGCCGACCAGGACGCCGAGAGGCACTTCCGCCTCTTCCAGACTGAAGCCCAGATCCTGCAGGACACCCGTGGCGGCCGTGAGCATGGTGGCCTTGTCGGTGGTTTCAAAGCGTCTCGTCTGCATCTGCCGATACTGAAGGCTCTCGGGCGAAAGCTGAAGCGCATCGCGGGGGATCTGCGCGCCGCAGCCAGCCAGCATGCCCGCACAGAGAAGTCCTGTAAGCAGTCTTTTCACAAGGCCTCCTAGAAGCTGGACTGACGATAGCTGTAGTCCCTCACCATGCCGTTCTCGTCGAACTTGATGATGATGGTCATGGTGCGCTGACTGGTGGACGCCGCGCCGCGGCTCCGCTCGACATTGCCGCTGCCGCCGCCTCCGAGGGCGCCTGCCGCGCCGCCCACGATGCCGCCGATGATACTGCCGAACCCGCCCTGCGACCTGGAATAGACCTGTTCCGTGGCCACCTTGTCGTACACCCAGGTTTCGCGCCTTTCGTTGTCGGTGGTCACGAGATTGGGAGCGCCAAGAACGGCCACCACGTCGGCGCTCGACATGCCCTTGCGGATCTCACGCTGCACGGTGCCTACGGAAATTTTTTCCGAAGCATCGTCCCGCACCGCCTCGCGATGCTTGCCCGCAGACATGCAACCGGTTGTTCCCAGAGAGACCACAATCAGACCAATGATGAAACTTCTGTTCATATATCACCTCTTTTGATAGTTTCTCTCAGAATTTCTGAGAGAAGAAAGGAGCCTCACCGTATATCGTTATTTTCGTCACATGTGAAGCATTTTTTTTCCCTTGCGGCACAAGGGATTTCGGACATGCCCTATTTTTGTGATTTGCGATACAATATTGGCTCAGGCCATTGTCCTGATCCGGGGCCCCGAGCGCTGATAGAAAGCTGAACGCCGGGGGGGACGCGGAGTCTTTCCCGGAATAATGAAACGGCGTTTTTTTCGGCACGTTCTGGACAGCGGGGGAAAAAACGGTACAGCTTAAGCTTTGGTTCAACTTTTCCTTCCCGGCGGTCCGGCTCCGGCG
>CAJJMX010000318.1 GCA_905192935.1 uncultured Mailhella sp. | reverse complement strand
GCTTGATGTCCATGGGAATGGCACCGTTTTCTATACTTGAAAGCTGAAGCAGATCCTTGACCATGGTGGCCATGTACTGCGAGTTGCGGTCTATGACTTCCAGGAAATGAAGAGCCCTGGGCTCGGAAACATAGCGTTTCAGACTTTCGGCATAGCCCATGATGGCCGTAAGCGGCGTGCGCAGCTCATGCGAAACATTGGCCACAAAATCCCTCCGCATTTCCATGAGCACGGACATTTCCGTGATGTCATGAAACACGGCCACGGCCATGAGCAGCTTGCTTTCACCTACGATGGGACAAATGAGAACCTGCAGCTTGCGGCCGGACATGTTGTCCATTTCAAACTGCACCGGCTTTTCCGGCACATCATGCTTCAGCGACTCTATGCCCTTCTGAAGATCCGGCGAAGGAATGACTTCCACAGGCTGCAGCCCCTCGGCATGCGCGGCCTTGGGGAAAAGGCGCACGAGCGTGGCGTTCACGCTGCGTATGCAGCCGTCATGATCCACGACGAGCACGCCTTCCGCTATGCTGTTGAGCACGGCATCGAGCTGCGCCTTCTGGGCAAGTATGTGATTGACCTGCACTTCCATGCGCTGCGCCATGGAATTGACGGCCGAAGCCAGCGGTGCGAACTCGTCGCCGGGCAGCGTGCGCAGACTGATGCGGCCGCTGCGGCTGCCGGGAGTCGCCAGGTTTTCCACGGAAGAAATCATGAGCTGAAGCGAGCGCCGGAAACGCATGGACATGAACGCCGCAAAGGCAATGGCGAACACCAGCGCGGCCACGGCGCCCGCCATGAGCGCCCGGCTTCTGTTGGAGGCATGCGCTTCCACAAGCGAAAGCGGAGCGGCGACACGAATGATGCTTATAGGCGTTCCGGGAATGCTGACGCGCTGCGCGGCATAGACAAAGGAAGTGCCGAGGCTCGAGCTGTAGCGCACGCTGGAGCCTTCTCCGTTCGCAAACGCCATGGCCACTTCCTCATGGTACCGGTGATTCTCAAGCTCGGAAACATTCTTTGCGAAAGAATCATAGAGCACCGTGCCTTCGCCATCGATCAGCGTCACCCGGTGCGCGCCGCTCGAATAAAAGCTCTTCAGGGTCTCCGGGAGAGCCCCCTGCTCGTTGAAATCTCCCTTTTCCACCTCTTCCATGATGTAGGTGCGGACAAAGGATACTTCCCGGAAGGCTTCCTCGCACGTAAGGTCTATGCTCTCCTGCTTGATGCTGTGAAGAAAATACCCGCACGGAACAAGCACAGAGAACAGAATAACGATGCAGAAACAGAAAAAAATCTTGATGGAAAAGGTAGTGTTCTTCATGACTATTCCTTGTAGCGATAGCCCATGCCGCGAACCGTTTCCAGATACTGGGCGGCATCTCCCAGTTTTCGACGCAGACGGGCTATGTGCACGTCCACCGTACGTTCATATCCTTCAAACTGATATCCCCATACGGAAGACAGAAGCTCCTCACGCGTCCGTATGCGCCCTGCATTAAGGAAGAAATCCTCAAAGATGCGGTACTCAAGCGCCGTAAGTTCCAGCGTGCGTCCGTCGATGGAAACCCGGCGCCCCTGCTGGTCAAGACTGACGCCGTGTCTCGTGATGACCCTCTTGCCGGTATCCATGCTGCGACGACGTAAAATGGCGCGCACACGCAGCATAAGCTCACGGATGTTGAAAGGCTTTACCACATAATCATCGGCTCCGTATTCAAAGCCTATGATGCGATCCATCTCTTCTCCCCTGGCCGTCAGCATGAGAATGGGACAGGGCATGCTCTCTGCGGCATGCCTGTTCAGCTCACGGCACACGGAAAGGCCGTCCCTTCCGGGCAGCATGAGATCAAGAATGATGAGATCGGGCTTTATGGTCTCGGCCATTTCCTGACCGCGCAGACCGTCGGCGGCCTGCTCCACACGGTAACCTTCCTCCTCCAGAGAAAAGGCCACCAGTTCCCGAATGTCGTCGTCATCTTCTACTACAAGTATGACAGGCTGTTTGTTATCCACAACGTTCCCCTTTCGGTTTCAAATGTATGTAGCTTTCCTGTATGAAGCCAATGTTACATTCCGATAAAAATATCGTGAATTGCCGTTCTGCAAGCTGAAACAAAAAGTTAATATCCGGGATATACTGCTGCAACAATCCACTCCTAAGTTCCAACCTGTCCGGACGGAATGACCCGCAGGACAAAACAAGGAGTCTGATCCATGAAGATCAAAAACATTCTCATGAGCGTTCTGTTCACGCTCTGCGCGGTTTCCCCGGCTGCCGCCGCCGAATCCGTCACCATCAACGGTTCCACCACCGTGCTGCCCATCATTCAGAAGGCCTCCGAGCACTTCATGGCAAGCTATCCCGACATTTCCATCGTGCTTTCCGGCGGCGGTTCCGGC
>CAJJMX010000317.1 GCA_905192935.1 uncultured Mailhella sp. | reverse complement strand
GGGAACAGGGGGGACGCGCATCATCAGGGAAACGATAAAAGAAAAGGGTCTCGTCGTACGACGAGACCCTTATAAGCATCTTGGTGGAGATGAAGAGATTTGAACTCTCGACCCCTGCCTTGCGAAGGCAATGCTCTCCCAGCTGAGCTACATCCCCATGGTCGGTTCCTCACCAACGGGAGGAACTTTAGATAAGCCTGTGGGGATTGTCAAGCATTATTTGCGGCTTTGCGTCTCCCGGAGCTTCGCTTTTCAGAGAAAGGTGCACGGCATGCCCCTGTCTGTTGTCAGGCGGGAAGGTCTGAGGGGGCATTGTTCCGGCAGATGCGGCAGTGCCGTGCCAAGGCTTGAACGGATTCAACGGGCGCGGCTGCGTTTTTGCAGAAGATGCCTACATCCTCCGTCCCGGAAGGCGCAAAGGAGAGCTCATACGCCTGCGCGTTCATGCCTCCGTTCAGTGCCCGGCATGCGGCAAGAGCGGTCTTGCGGGCAAAGGCCATGGACTGGAGCGCTCCCAGAAGTTTCTGATTCTTGACGCAGGTGCCTGCGGCAAAAAGCCGGTCGTTGATCCTTCCGTCGGCATCCGCAGGAAAAACGGCGCCTTTTCCGCAGGCGCAGAGCACAAGGTCGTACTCTTCGCACAGGGAGCTCAGGTGGGACTGACCGACGGGACAGGAGCAGCGGAATTTGATGCCTGAGCGTGAAAGCATGTCGACGGTACGCTCCACGATATCGGCGGGGACGGCAGGAGAGGGGGCGGACGGGGCCGAACTCGATTCCTGAACGGGTTCATGCAGAAGTGTCATGCCCGGGGAAGGGGCGGCTTCAAAAACTGTAACTTCATGGCCGTGCTCGCGCAGTGTCCATGCCGCCTGAAGACCGGCGGGGCCCGATCCGATGACGAGGGCTTTCTTTCCTGACGAAGAGGGCACGTTCAGCGCTGCGTACGGTATGTCGGGAAAGGTCCGTACCAGATGGCGCACAAGCACGGAAAAGACGCTTGTTTCCGCTGCATGAGAACAGGCCTTTGCCGCCAGAGGATCGCCGAGGGCCGACAGCAGCCCTCCGAAGGGAGTGCTTTCCCGGAGAAGAAGGCATGCGTCTTTTTCTCTGCCGGAGGCTGCAAGAAGCATCAGAGAGCCGTAATCTATGTGAAGCGGAGAGGCGGCCCGGCAGGGAACAGGACGGGCTGTGCAGTCATGCTGCACGGCAGAGGAGCTGAAGGCATCGGGAGCAGAAGTGTTCATGTCGGTAAGATCCTCCATAAGGCGGAAAAAGCGCAAGATCAGACGGCGCGTGCGCAGCTGCGCCACGTCCATGGACAGACCGGCGTTGCGGTCATCGTCTGCACATAGAGCGTCGGTGCGGTTTCCGTCAAGACGGAAGAAGAAAAAGTTTGCGGGGAAAAGGAGGAACGCGTTCTGACTTTCGCGGGGAGAGCCTGCGAAAGAGGGCAGTCATGTCTTTTTATCCTGTCCGGCGCAAGCAGCATTTCCGTCCAGAGGGGAAAAAGGCTTTGTTCCGTCGTATCGCCCGGAGACGGCAGGAGAAAAATACGAAGAGCCTCATTGAGTTTTTTTCCTTTCTGATTAACTGATAAGAAAACCATGGAGGTTTGTCATGTCGGAAAAGAAGTTTCTGGGGATTTGCGGCAGTCTCAGGGCCGCATCACGGAATATGGGACTGCTTCGCTGTGCCGGAGAGGTCATGCCGGAAGGCGCCGTTCTTGAAATCGCCGATATTTCCGAGCTTCCCTTCTATGTGGAGGGCAGGGAAAAGACGGAGGCCGTCAGCAGATTTCTTGACCAGGTCAAAAGTGCGGACGGTTTTGTTCTTGCCGTGCCGGAATATAATTATTCCGTGGCGCCTGCCCTGAAGAATGCCCTGGACTGGGCTTCGCGGGAGAAGGGCGACATTCTTGCAGGAAAGCCGGCGGCCATGCTCGGAGCAGGCGGCGGCATGGGGACGTCCCGCGCTCAGTACCATCTCCGTCAGACCTGCGTGTATCTTGATCTTCGGGTACTGAACAGGCCGGAAGTGTTTGCCAATGCCTTTTCCGATGCCTTTGCCGAAAACGGCAGCGTCGCCGATACGGAAGAAGGAAAAAAGCTGCGCGCCAAAGTGGCCGCTCAGATGAAGGCTCTTTGTGAAGTTCGTTGACAGGCATTGACGGCAGCTCATGTCCGACCTGCCGGGGGCTTCCCCGGCAGGTCTAACGACGTGCGGCCGCGGCTTTTTCGTGTTGTTGCAAGGTCGGACGCACCGGATCGGCCTGCGTGTTTTCGTACTCGCTCTGTGTCTGCCGCAGGCTGGGACAGGCGGCAGACTTATCCGGCCTGCGTTTCCGGCAGATGCTGTTTTCCCGTCATGGCCGTGATGTCGATCCTTATGACGGCGGTGACTTTGAGCATGCCGTCC
>CAJJMX010000316.1 GCA_905192935.1 uncultured Mailhella sp. | reverse complement strand
GGCGGCGGCCCTGCCGGAACGTTTGCGGCCGTCAAGGCGGCGGAAAACGGAGCCGACGTCATTCTGCTCGACAAGGGTTATGTCGGCAAGAGCGGCTGCGGTACCTTCGGCGCCGGTTCGTTCAAGGCCTACCTCAAGGAAGAGGACTCTCTTGATCTGTGGTACGGCAAGGCCGTGGAAGAAGGCTTCTTCATCAACGATCAGGACTGGCTCAAAAAACACTTCGACACCATAGGCGACAGGGTGAAGGAGCTCGAATCCTGGGGCGTGGTGTTCGAGAAGAACGAAGACGGCACCTACAACCGCATCGAGGGGCAGGGCTCTTCGGACAAGCGTCCCATTAAAACGCTCATGTTCCACGGGCCGCAGTTCATGGAAGTCATGCGCAAGGTCTGCAAGCAGAAGGGCGTGCACATCGTGGACCGCGTCATGGTGGACGCGCTGCTCCATGAAAAGGGCAATTCCAAGGTCATACGCGGCGTGGTCGGATTCCACGGCGTGACGGGCGAGATGTACGTGGTCAAGGCCAAGGCCGTGGTGCTCACCACCGGCGCGCAGGCCTACAAGTCGCATTACGCCGACCTTCACATGGAAACGGGCGACGCCCATATCATGGGCCTTGAAGCGGGCGCGGCGCTGGCCAACTACGAGTTCAACTGCCATCAGCTCACGCACGGCAATTTCGCCACGCACGGCATGAACGTGTCGCAGGGGCTCGGCGCCAAGTTCGTGAATGCCCTCGGCGAGGATTTTACCGCCAAATACGATCCGGAATACGCCTCCCACGGCAACCTCTGGCGCATCTCCGCATCCATGGCTCTCGAAGTGCACTTCGGCCGCGGGCCTTTGTATTTCGACTACTCTTCCTACACGCCCAAGGACTGGGAACTCTTCGAGCGCACCCTGCCGCTCATGTATCGTTCCTATGAGCAGGCGGGCTACGTGGACAAGAACCGCAAGGTCATCAAGGGCAAGCTCAGCTGGGTGTCCGCGCTCATAGGCAACGTGGGCTTCGGCGGCGGTCTGTACATCGATCTTGACGGCCGCACCACTCTGGAAGGTCTGTACGCCGCAGGCGACGCCTCCTACGGTCCGACCTCCGGTGTGGAAGGCTTCTGCGCCTACGCCATGCCCGCCGCCTCCACCACCGGCGCCGCCGTGGGCGAGGCAAGCGCAAAATATGCCCGCACCGTGGGCGACGTGGAACTCGACGAGCAGGAGATAGACGAGGTGGTGAAGAAGCTCTCCGAGCCTCTCAATCACCCCCAGGGTGTGGATCCCATGCATGTGGTCATCGCCGTGCAGGAAGCGCTGTTCCCCTACGACGTGTACATTCTTCGCACCGAAGAAAAGATGCTCGCGGCGCTCAAGCGCATTCAGGAGATCAAGAAGTACGACGTGCCGCGCCTTCGCGCGCTCGACGCGCACGGCCTGCGCTTTGCGCTCGAGGCCAGGAACATGGTCCTGAGCGCGGAAGTCATGCTTACCGCCGCCCTGTACCGCAAGGAAAGCCGCGGCTCCCATCTGCGCCTCGACTACCCTGAAATCGACAACGAAAACTGGCTGAAGTGGATCCTCGTGGAGCAGAAGGACGGCGATCTTTCGCTCCGCACGAAGGATATTCCCATCGACCGCTATCCGCTCCGTCCCGAGCACAAGCGCGAACTGCACGCCTCCATTGCCGCAGCCAGAAAACTTGGGGAGAAGATATAATGGGCATCCGTCACATAGATTACGACAAGTGCATCCGCTGCGGCCGCTGCATCACCTACTGCCCGCAGGACGTGCTGCGTCCCGACGAGGAGAAGCGGCCCGTCATCACCTATCTTCAGGACTGTCAGTCCTGCTTTTTGTGCGAAAAATACTGCCCGGCCGGAGCCATAGCCGTTTCCGCAGACAGAGAGCGGCGGCCCATTCTGCCGTGGAAGATCTGACGCGGTCGGGCCGCTTTCAAGAAGGCGGCCCGACTCGTCCCGTGCGCCAGAAATCGAGGGGATAATACTATGATAGCCAATATGCCCACCTCAACGTTTCTTCTTTATATCGGGGTCTTTGTAGTCCAGTTCGTGTTCGTCATCGGCTACGGCATCTGGTGGTGCCTCCAGGGCAGGGATCCTTCGCGTAAAGACAAGAGGAACTGACGGAGAACTCTGCCATGATGATAGCCATTCTTGTCATTTATTTCGGCCTCATGCTGTTCATCGGCTACCTTGCTTCACGCCGGGTGCGGGATTCCAGAGACTACTTCCTCGGGGGCAAGGGCTTCGGTCCGTGGTTCACGGCCTTCAAGTTCGCCGCCACATGGGAGAGCGGCGTCAAGCTGGTAGGCAGTCCGGGCATGGCCTGGAATGCGGGCTGGTCTTCGCTCGCCATGGGCATAGGCACGCCGCTCTGCTATTTCTTCTCCTTCCGCGTGTTCGG
>CAJJMX010000315.1 GCA_905192935.1 uncultured Mailhella sp. | reverse complement strand
GACCGCCGAAGCCTCGGAGCTCATCGGCATGGAGCACGTCGAAGTCAAAAACGACGGCATATGCTTTTCGCGCAGCGGCATGAAGATGAGCCTTGACGGCATCGCCAAGGGATACATTGCCGACGAAGGCGCACGCGCCATGCGCAGAGCAGGCGTCAGGAACTTCCTCATCAACGCCGGCGGCGACATCGTGGCCGAAGGAGACAAGGGCGGACTTCCCTGGCGCGTGGCCGTGGAAAATCCGGAAAAATACCACGGCAATACCGCGTATCCCGCAGTACGCACACTGAAAAATCAGGCCATGGCCACATCCGGTTCCTATGAAAACACCCTGGGAAGCGACGGCAGACTCAATCACCTCATAAGCCCCGTCACCGGACGCTGCGCCGCGCTGCCCGGAGCTTCGGTGATCGCATCCTCCGCCATGGAGGCCGACGCTCTCGCCACGGCACTGTGCGTCATGTCCCGCCCGGCGGAATTCATGGAAAAACTGCCGGATGCCGCATGTCTGCTCACGCTGCCGGCAGGGAGGGTGCAACGCTCAAGCCGCTGGAGCTGAGGAGACTGGAGACTCATCGAGCGCTTTTCCGTCCGTCTCTCTGTTTCAACGCTGTTTCCCATGCCCCCATGCTTCCGGCATGACGCGTCATAAGGCCTGAATGTTGCAGTACGACATTCGGGCCTTTTCCGTGTGCCTTCGGCCGACGAATCCGGACCTGTCCGGCCATGGCCCTGCGTCTTTCCGCACGAAAAAGCACCGCATCATCCGGGGCATGACACATGCCCCGGATTTTCCCGTGCCGTATCTTTTCTCGTCCATACTGCCATGGACGAAGCCGCTTTCCGCTCTCCCCGCGCAGCGTATTTTCTGCTATGGTTTTCATCAGCCGGCAGACGGGCAGCCGCTGCCGCGTATCTTCCGCTTCAGCAGAACGAAACTCCGGAAAGATCACAGAGACAGGCTGCCGGAACCTCTCATGGACGCAGATTTGCAACGCGGGAGATACCATGGACCGCTTCATTTATATTCACGGATTCAACAGCAGCGCGCAAAGCCGTTCAGGTCAGGCTCTGACCGCCCTTCTCGGCCGGAAGGTCATCTGTCTGGAATACGACTATTCCAGACCTTTTTCCGAATGCTTTGCCTCACTGCGACGTCAGATGCTCGATGCCATAAATGAAGCCCAGGACCGTGTCTGTCTCATGGGCTCGTCGCTGGGGGGATTCTATGCGCTTGAGCTGCGGCATCCGTCCGTCATTCATGTGGTGGCGTGGAATCCCGTGGTCTTTCCCGCCATGCAGCTGGCTCAGTTTCTCGGAGAGAACACGCGCTTTTTCGACGGCAGGACATGGGAATTCACCAGGGACGTCATGCTCTCCTACGCGCAGGCCCCCGATCCGCGTCCCTGGAGAAACGAGACCTGGGCACGGGAGGAACGCAAGGCACGACACATAAAGGAAAACCATCTCCCGTTTCTGGACTTCGGCGGAGGTCGAGGCTTCAGCTTCTGCCCCGGCGAGGGGGAAAGAACTCTGGAAACGACCCCGGCCTCTCTGGAGACCGCCCGCTCCCCGAGACGGGATATTTTTCTCGGCAATCACGACGAGGTGCTCGACGCCGGACTTGCCCGGGTCTTCTGGCAGGGTGCGGCCACGCTCCACGACATCGACTCCGGGCATCAGATCATGGACTACGGCCACGCACTGGACACGCTCACGCAGGGCAAGATCCTGGAGCGCTTCGACAGCTGGCAGAACGGCGCCTTGTGGGCTTCCGCCTTCCGTGAAGCGGGAAGCTTCGACATGGCGGGCATACTCGCCACGGGCTCTCGTCATGAGCAGGTGCAGGGACTGCTGTGGCTGGCTGACGTTCCTTTTCTGGAACTCAAGGGGACGGAGGAGGGAAACTCCCTCATCGCGGCCTTCTTCCATGCCCGCCGCGAGCACCGCATGAAAAGACTGCTGGCCGGACTGACAAGACTGTGCGGGAAGCACAGCTATGTGTTTCTTCGCGCCGACGGCCCGATGGTGCGTCATCAGGTTGCCGAAAACAAGCTGATGGATGCGGAATACCTTCTGCCCCTCAGGGAGCGCAGCCTCTCCGGGGCCGTGCTCACCGCCTTCCCCGACTGGAAGGGCACGCAGACGCTGTGGCACGGACACAGGTCTCACGGTTCCTTTACCAGCGCCGTCATGAGAGAACACTTTTCCAGACTGTGGGACAATTTCGACGACCCCATCGCGGAATTCGAAAAAACGTCCTCCCCTTCGTCGGAAGCTGGGGAATGACTCTCCCCGTCGGGCACATGCTTTTTCCGCAGGCCCGGCCGCGCAGGCTCTTGTGTCCGCACATGACGGCGAAAGACGGAGCATGCCGCGGCCTCTGCAGACAGGCGGAACGTTTCACCGCACGGCCTGCGTCCGATTTCCGCCCCC
>CAJJMX010000314.1 GCA_905192935.1 uncultured Mailhella sp. | reverse complement strand
CCCCGCATGCTTTTCCTGTCTTTTCTGCCTTTCCTGCCTTTCCTGCCTTTCCTGCCTTTTCTGCGTTTAGGCTTCGAGCAGGGGGAGGAGTTCTTCGGGGGCGTCGATGAAGCGGGAGGCGCCGGAGGCGGCGAGGTGCTCTCTGGTACGGAAGCCCCAGGTGACGGAGAGGCAGGGGACTCCGGCGTTGGCGGCGGTGGCGATATCGACTTCGGAGTCGCCGACGTAGAGCGTGGAATTTTTTGAGGAGTGCAGTTCCTTCATGGCTTCGAGGAGGCTGTCGGGGGCGGGTTTACGGAGCACGCCCTTGCGTTCACCGAGGGCGGCGCCGAAGAGGCCCTGGAAGTAGGCGCGGTTCATGTCCTTGACTTCGGGGTCGGGCTTATTGGAGACGATGCCGAGCTTGAAGCCGCGGGACGCGAGAGACTGCACGGCGTCCATGATGCCGGGGTACGGGCGGGTATGATCGCGGCAGTGCACGGCGTAGTGAGCGCGGAAGCGGTCGAAGGCGGCGGGGAAGTCCGGGTTCTGTTCTCCTCCGGGCAGGGCGCGCATCATGAGCTTGCGCACGCCGTTGCCGACGAAGGAGCGCACCTCGTCGAGGCTCCGGCGCACGTCGGTATAGGGTTCGAGGGCGTAGTTCGTGCTGATGGTCAGGTCTTCCAGGGTATAGAGGAGCGTGCCGTCGAGATCGAAGATCACCGTATCGTAGGTCATGGCAGGTATCCGTGAATGGGCGGCCGTGGGGCCGCGCGAAGCGTTTTTTCCCCGCCGGGCGTGCGGAGGCGTTCCGGGGGGGGAGTCTGGGACAAAAAAAGGGGGAAGGCGAACCCTCCCCCTCTTGTTTTTTTCTGCGGGCAGGCGCGTTCCGGGCCGCGGGGTCCGGGACGCGTCTCAGGCTAGAAGGCCTGGCCCATGGAGAACTCGAAGCGGCCGCTGTGACGCTTGGTGCCGTCCGCGTTCTTGGAGAGCGGATAGCCGTAGGCGAAGCGCAGATCGCCCATGGGGGAGCGCCAGCGCACTTCCAGACCGGCGGAGGAATACACCTTGTCGAACACGCTGGAGCACTGTTCGCTGTCGGCGTTGAAGCCTACGTCGTAGAAGGGCACGAAGGCGAGGCCGAGGTCGGGCTTGACCACCCAGATATACTCGAAGTTGGCATAGCCCATGCGGTCGGAACCGATGGTTTCACCGGTGAGCGGGTCACGCGGGGATATGTCGTCGTAGGAGTAGCCGCGGATGCTGCGTATGCCGCCGATCCAGAAGCGCTCGAACACGGGCACGGTCTTGCTGTCGTCGGCCTTGTACACGGCGCCGACGCGGCCGCGCACGTGCAGGATGTTGGTATCGTTGAGGCCGTAGTAGAATCCGGCTTCGAGTATGGGCTTGAAGAAGCTGTCGTCGCTGCCGGTCCAGGGGCCGCTGTACTGCATGTTGATGGACACGCGGGTACCTTCGGTGGGGAAGGTGGCACGGTTGGTGGTGTCGCGGGTGACGCCCATGGACACGGTGCTGGCCCAGTGCTTGCCGCGGTAGGCGCGGATGATGCGCGAGGCGTTGTCGGACATGTGGTACAGGTTGTAGCGCTCGAACTCATAGCCGAAGTTCACGTTGGTGTATTCGCCTATGGGATGGAACAGGCCGAGACGCACGCCGGTGGAACGCTTGTAGAAGTAGGTCCATTCCTCGTCGATGGTGTACGGGCTCACGGAGAAGCCCCAGTAGGTGTCGAAGAGGCGCGGGTTCACGAAGGAGGCTTCGAGGTAGCGTTCCTTGGAGGCGGTGTAGCCGGACAGACCGAGGATGTAGCCGCGGCCGAAGAGGTTGTTCTCGGTGATGGAGGCCATCACGCCGAACTTGTCGTAGGTGGAGTAGCCGAAGCCCACGCTGACCACGCCGGTCTCGGTTTCCTTGACGCCCATCTTGAGGTCGACTTCGCCGGGCGTGCCGGTGGGCACCACGGTGGGGTTGACTTCGCTGAAGTAGCGGGTCTTTTCGAGGCGCTGGGCGGAACGGCGCATCTTCGCGCCGCTGAACTGCTGACCGTCGGCCAGACGCATTTCACGCAGGATGACGTTGTCGCGGGTGCGGTCGTTGCCTTCGACCTCCACGCGGCGGATGTACTGACGCTCGCCGGGCTTCACGGTGTAGACCACGTCCACGACGCCCTCTTCGGGACGGGGACGGGGATCGACGTTGATGTCGGCAAAGGCGTAGCCGTAGTCGCTGTAGAAGTCCGTGAGGGCCTTCACGTCGTTCTGGAGCACTTCCACGTCGAAATAGTCGCCCGCGGCCTGATGCTCATCCATGGTGATCTGTTCGCGGATGCGGGCCTCGGTGTCTATGAGGTCGCCCTGAAGAATGACGTTGCCCACCTTGTAGTGCGTGCCTTCGCGCACGCGGAAGATCACGCGGATGCCGTCCTCTTCATACTGCACT